>NZ_JBBBNV010000002.1:0-315465 GCF_037137075.1 Paenibacillus sp. y28 | reverse complement strand
CCGGTCGAGCCTACCGCGCCAGTCGCACCTGTGGCTCCGGTTGCTCCCGTCGAGCCTACTGCGCCCGTGGCTCCGGTGGAACCTGCCACTCCAGTCGCTCCTCTCGCGCCCGTGGCTCCTGTTGCTCCCGTGGCTCCCGTCGAACCAGTAGCCCCGAAAGATCCAGTTGCCCCTGTAGCACCTGTGGCGCCTCCGCCTGCTGCCTGTACAACAACAACCGAGTCCAAAACCGCCGCCGCTCCGCCAGAAACCGGAAATGCACCAATGAACAAATACCCGAAAACCGCCCCTGCGGGAGCCGCTTCTGTTACATCAAACACAGACAACCATGCTCCGTCATTTCCATTAGGCAATTCATTAACAGAACCGACCAAGCCGTAGCTAAGAAAATTATTGCTGCCATCGTAATATTGAATTGAAAAGGCAACGGGTGATGTGGCCGCCCCTGAATCCTTGCTCACCGAAAAGCTCAACTGGTAGCTTTCACCAGGCGAGACAAGAAACTGCTGGGATACAATAGAACGGTTTGTAATTGGTTTCAACAGACAAGCATACGTATCCGTGTTGACAATGGTTGTAATCACCGTTGCCGCGTTGCCTGAATTTACCCAAGGCGACAAGGTGCCCGTTTCGAAGCCTCCGTTTTGGATTAAATTCTTAAACACAATCACTACATGGTTCCTCCCCACTATATACGGATATCTAAAGAAGCATTCGTTTTTTTGATACTGGATTTGCTCTATCTCTATTTATATGAAACTTTTACCGATCCGCTTGTTTCTTGGCCTATAGGAAACAAAAAAATCCAATTCCCCTCCTTTTCCCATGCAAGCTGCACCTTCACACGCCTTGATGGAGCCAAGCGTTTGGAATTTTGACCCCTCACCGGGTAGTGCCACCGAGTCAGGCCGTCTATGGGACGATCTTCAATACAAATAACCAGAACCCGGTTAGAAACCAGACCCTGGCCATAAGCTTTTTGTCAAACGTCTGATTCCTGGAGACGGCTAGCGCTGTATTACGTCAAACGGTGTACAGACCAGACAATGCCTTCAGAATCAGCGCCTCCTAAATTCAGACCAAGGGTTAAACCGTCCGCCAAATAGAAAAGACCGATTGTATTTCCTGCAGTCAGTTGAACATCTCCAGCCAGAGTAACCGTTCCATCCCCCAATATAACCCTTAAGTTCAAGACGATTGCGTTGACGTTCAGAATAGGGAACAACCCGGTAATCAAATTTGTGTTAGGGGGAGTAGCATTAATGATCTGAACAGCAAATGATGGCGAAGCCGAAGGGATAGCTGCATTAATAACTGCTGTAGTAGAGTAATTGATTGTAGCCGCGATGGCATATTTTCCGGTAGCCGGGACGGTAAATGTGCCTGTCATAGCATTAAAGCCTAGCGATCCATAGTACGGGCTGGTTACAGTCCAGTTTGCAATTTGGGTTGATTCGGTAACCCCCGTTGCGTTGGTGAAAGCCGAGAAGCCTTGATCAGCCAGACTATTAGCCGGTCCTGTAGCACCTGTTGCCCCGGCAGCGCCCGCGGCTCCCGTTGCGCCTGTCGCTCCGGTTGCCCCGGCAGCGCCCGCGGCTCCCGCTGCGCCTGTCGCTCCGGTTGCCCCGGCAGCGCCTGCGGCTCCCGCTGCGCCTGTCGCTCCGGTTGGCCCATCATTACCTTGAATCCCTTGAATCCCCTGTGGACCTTGCGGGCCTGTCGGGCCTTGAATCCCTTGGATGCCCTGAATCCCTTGAATCCCCTGCGGACCGGTTGCGCCCGTCGCCCCTGTCTCGCCAGGAGGTCCTCCAGCTGGTCCGGTTGCGCCGATACCCTCAGCCTGCACCACGACAACAGAATCCAGCACGACTGCCGATACTCCCGCTGCCGGGAATGCCCCAATATACAAGTACCCGAAGGCAGCCCCCGGAGGTGCAATCCCAGTAACATCGAATACTGACAGCCAGGAGCCTTCATTGCCGTCTGGCAAATCATTGGCGCCACCGACTAAGCCATAGCTGAGGAAATTGTTGCTAATGTCGTAGAATTGAATGGAATAGGCAAATGGCGCGCTCGGCAGCGCAGCAGAGAACTTGCTTACGGAAAAGCTTAATTGATAGCTTTCGCCAGGGATGACTGCAAACTGCTGTGACACGATTGATTTGGTTACAGTGGGTGTCAGCAGGCAGGCATAGGCACCGGTGTTCACCACAGAATCAATGACGGCTGCGGCAGCTCCTAGATTCACCCACGGCGACAAGCTCCCTGTTTCAAAACCACCGTTTTGAAGAATGTTATTAAAACTGATGACCACATGAATTCCTCCTTTCTACCTCTATTTATATGAAACTTTCAACCCGTTGCTTGTTTGGTGGCCTATCGGAACAAAGAAAACGGATAGCTTGACTTCGTTCAGGCTTATCCGGCCTCAAGCGGGACCCTTCAAATTCCCGCTGTTCCCGTACCGGACAGGAGTCTAATTTTTGCTATATAGCCGAGTGCCTACGTGTATACGGGATAACTCGAATATGATAAATAACCCCTACAAGACACCGCGACAATAATTACAGCGGTTAGCGGATTCCCCCGGGGATCTATGGAAAGCAAGATATTATTTGATCAGGGAGGGCTCCATCATGTTTCAAGGCCGTACCATCCTGGTTACAGGAGGAACCGGCTCGTGGGGCCAGGAGCTTGTGAAGAAGCTGCTGGAATATAACCCGGCCGAGATTCGCATTTTTTCCAGGAACGAGTTTGCCCAGGTGAATATGCAGCAGCAATTCAGGCAGCATCCGCAGCTGCAGTTTATAATAGGCGACGTCCGGGACTATTCGGCTGTAGCGGATGCATGCAGAAATGCGGATATTGTATTCCATCTGGCCGCATTAAAGCATGTGCCCATCTGTGAATTACAGCCCGGAGAAGCAATCAAAACGAACATTCAAGGCACGGAAAATATCATTCGGGCCAGTATTGCCCAAGGCGTATCCAAGGTGATCGACGTCTCCACCGACAAAGCGGTAGATCCGATTAATTTGTACGGCATGACCAAGGCCATTGGCGAGAAATTAATGATCCGGGCCAACGAGCATAGCGAAAAAACCCGCTTCATTTGTGTACGGGGCGGCAACGTGCTTGGCACCAATGGGAGCATCGTCCCGCTGTTCAAAAAACTGATTAAACAGCAGCAGCCTGTTCCGCTCACCTCTCATCACATGACCCGTTTTTTCCAAACGCTGCCGAAAACGATTGACCTGCTTCTGAAAGCGGCGGAAGAAGCGATTGGCGGGGAAACATTCGTCATCAAAATGAAATCGTGCCGCATTGCGGATTTAGCCCATGTGATGAAAAATGTATTATCCGCACAGCAAGTCAGTATGAAGGAAATCGGCATCCGGCCGGGGGAAAAGCTGCATGAGGTGCTTGTTTCGGTTTATGAAACGCCGCATACGTATCATTTTCAGGAGCAATATCTGGTCATTCTTCCCTCGCATCCGGGTCCCTTGCTGCTGAGCCGCTACGAGCACCTGCAGCGTGTCGAGTTTGACAGCTACGCTTCTCAGCATTATTTGATGACGCAGGAGGAGATCACAGAAATGCTGCTGGAAAGCAAAATGCTGCTTGAGGAAGAGGCGCCCTGATGGATCGCTATCTGCGCAATTATTGGTCGTTATTTCTGGAATTCATCGATTTGTTCGACGGCCTGAAATTCCATGGCATCCCTCTGCCGCTTGTCACCACATTTCATCATTATTTAAGCGAGCAAGCGATCGAATGTATGAAGCAGCCTCAGTTTGAGACGTTATTACGATCCCCTGTCCGCTCCAAACAGGAGCTGCAGCCTGCCTTCGACCGGTATTTGGAGCCGCTTCGGGCGCCTCTGGAGCCTAAGCCGCAGCATGGAGCGATTCTGGTTTATGACGGCGAGCTCAGGTTTAGCACGGAAACCTATAGCAGCTTTTTTGCTCAGGATACGTTGTTGTATATACCCAGCCATAATCCGGGCTTTCTAAACCTGTTCGATATGCACGATTTAACCGAACCTGTCACCCGGTTTACCGCACGCGCCAGACGTACCCTGCATGCTTTACGCGGGCATCCTATTTTTGGAGACGTGTATTTTCAGGCGATGTTTCTGCAGCAGATCCCCCACATCATGGACATATTGAACAAGGCGTTTCTCTGCTTCTCGGCTATACCGGTGCGCTGTGTACTGCTTGGGCATACCGAATATGCAATCAGCCGCTGTCTGGCGGCAGCCGCTGCAGCCAACGGAATTCCCAGCATTTGCATGCAGCACGGCCTTATCGGAATGGAGGAAGGCTATTTTCCGATATTCGCCGCCAAGCAAGCGGTATACGGGAGCTATGAGCAGGACTGGTTCTTAGAAAGAGGGGCGAGCAGACAGCAAATTGAAATCGTCGGACATCCCCAATTCGATGCTATCTTCACGACCTCTTTTATGAATAACAGGACGTTCAGACAATCCCTCGGGATTCGCTCCGATCAACACATCGTACTTATTGGCTGCTCAAACTATATGGACCTCTGCCTGCTCCAGAGCGTCGTTGCGGAGCTGGCGCAAGACCCGTCCATCTATGTACTGATTAAAGCCCATCCCTCCGAGCCGGCGGAGCGGTACACCATGCTCACGGTTTATTACGATAACGTTCAAATGCTGAAAGGGACCCATGATTGGTCTTACGAAAGCCTGCTATCCGATGCGCTTGCCAACGCAGACGCCGTCATTGTGGATTATTCGACGGTTGGCCTTGCCGCCATGCTGCACGACAAGCCCGTGTTTATCTGGAAAATGAGCTATTACGATCCGAAGGGGTGCTATAGAGGCTCTACAGCCTATATGGATCGTCTGAAGGAGCTGCTGAATAGAGACTACGATTACTTCGACAGCCTGCAGGGAATGGTGCATACGGACCCGGAATCGCTCGCTCATGCCGTCAAGGAATACCTTCGCGGCTGCGCAATGACGGCTGCAGATGCAGATCTGCTCCGCCGGCAGTTTGTAGCTCGCAATTATCCGGAGCATTCCTCCGGGAACAAGCTGCACGATCTGCTGCGCCAGCTATCCGGATAATTCCGCCCAGGTCCCTGTCCAGAAGGAAGCAGCGTAATCCAGCAAAAAGTGAGGGAAGTTTATGGAGCATCTTCCGTACGGAACGCAGTGGCTGGATGAGGAGGACATCCAGGCATTAGTTGAAACAGCCCGATCCCCCCGAATCACTTCCGGTCCGAAAACAAAGGAATTCGAACAGCGGCTCTGTGAGCGGACCGGCGCCAAATTCGCGGTCGTCATGAATTCCGGCACCTCCGCGCTGCACGGCTCCTACTTCGCTGCGGGAGTACGGCCCGGGGATGAGGTTATTACCTCTCCGATGACATTTGCCGCTACGGCAAATGCAGCCTTGTACTTGGGGGCTAGGCCTGTATTCACGGATATACACTACATCTCCGGCAATATGAATCCGAATTTGCTGGACAAAGCCATTACGAACAAAACAAGAGCGATCGTGCCGGTAGATTATGCCGGCAGACCCGCGGACCTCGAACCGATCATCGAGCTTGCACGAAATTACGGCCTGCCGGTCATTGAGGATGCGGCTCATTCGCTGGGTGCGACCTACAAGGGCAAAGCCGTCGGCGCTATCGCCGACATGACGATTCTTAGCTTTCATCCGGTCAAGCATATTACCACAGGCGAAGGCGGGGCTGTTCTGACGGACAATGAGCATTTCTACCGGAAGCTGCTTGCCTTTCGCAGCCATGGAATTGTAAAGGACCCCGCCGTAATGACCGAAAATCATGGGCCGTGGTATTACGAGATGCATTCACTCGGCTACAATTACCGGATGACCGATTTGCAGTGCGCCCTCGGAATCAGCCAGCTCGGCAAGCTGGACTCCTTCCTCGACAAGCGGCGGGCGCTAGCCCGGGAGTATCATCAACAGCTCTCCATGCTTCGGGATTTCATCGATCTTCCCGATATGAGCCAGCTATCCGCCTCATCGTGGCACTTGTTCGTCATTAAAGTGAAGAAGGGGGCCCGGGAGCGGAAGCGGCTATTCGAAGCGCTGCAAGCGGAGCGCATCGGCGTTCAGGTTCACTATATTCCGGTGTATTGGCATCCCTTTTACAGACACATGAATTATCAGAAAGGCATATGTCCCGTGGCTGAAGCATTGTATGAGCGGGCCATCAGCCTGCCCCTCTTCCCGAAAATGACCGCACGGGATCTGGAGCGTGTCGTGTCCGTCCTGGTCAACTTTTTTTCAGGAGGGTAATTCCGCATGACCATACACAAGGGGAAAAAAATAGCCGTGATCCAGTCCAGGATCTCCTCCTCCCGCTTGCCGGGCAAAGCGCTTCTGGACCTGGGAGGCAAGCCGCTCATCGAATGGGTGATCGAGCGTTCAAGCATGTCCCGGCTGGCCGATGAGGTGTGGCTTGCTACCTCCACGGAGCCGGAGGATGACATTCTGGAGTGGATTGGCAAGCAATGCGGCATTCGCGTATACCGGGGCAGCCTGAAGGATGTGCTGAACCGGTTTTGCGGTGTTGTGGAGGCCTCCGGGGCGGACATTGTCGTCCGGATTACAGCCGACAATCCTTTGTCCGAGCCCCGCTTCATCGATGACTGCATCGAAGCACTGGCAAGCGGAGCATACGATTATGTTTACAACGACAGCATTCCGCATGGAACCGGAGTCGAGGGTGTCCGGGCGGAGCAGCTGCTCGCGCTGCAGAAGCGAACCGCAGACCCTGCCGAGCGGGAGCACGTCACGCTTCATTTCTATAACCATCCGGAGCTGTTCAGCGTAAAAGCCCTTCCGCCTTCCGGTATGCTACACCGTCCGGAAATCCGGGTAACGGTTGATACGCTGGAGGATTACGTCCGGTTATACCGGATTCTGCGTCAATGCGGCGAAGCCGACAGCCGCTGCCTGACGCTGGAGCAGATCATCTCCTGCTATGATCAGGGGCACTGGCGCGGATGAACATCCTGATCCGGGCCGACGCTTCGCTGCAAATCGGTACAGGGCACGTGATGCGCTGCCTGACACTTGCCGACGCCCTGCGTCTTGGCGGCTGCGGCGTTTCCTTTATTTCCCGCGAATGTCCCGGGAGCCTGTGCGACTGGCTGGAGGAAAAAGGATATGCTGTGAAGCGCATTTCCGAACCGGCTGAAGGGGAAATCGAGGCCGCGGCTCGTATCCTGAGCGAGGCCGATAAGCCCGTGGATTGGCTTGTCACCGATCATTACGGGCTGGACGCGCGATGGGAGGAGGCCATGAGAGGTCTGGTCCGCCGTATGATGGTTATTGATGATTTGGCGAATCGCCCGCATGATTGCGATGTGCTGTTAAATCAGAACCTGCTTCACCCTGCAATGGCCCGGAGGTATGAACAGCTCACCCCGGCCAGGTGCATCCGGCTGCTCGGACCCGAATACGCGCTATTGCGGCAGCAATTTACAGCCGAACGCCGGAACAGCCGGTACAGAACGCGAGACGGCCGAATCGGCCGCATTCTACTTTTTTTCGGCGGTACGGACTGGACGAATGAAACGGCAAAGGCATTGCAAGCCGTACGGCCGCTGCTTGATGCCCGTCCCGGGGTCAACGTGGACGTCGTGGTCGGCCAGGCAAATCCGCACCGGGAGCATATATACGGGCTGTGCCGGGCCATGCCGGGCGCGACCTGCCATACTCAGCTTGACAATATGGCCGAATGTATGGCGCAGGCCGATCTTTTCCTCGGCGCAGCCGGATCAACGACCTGGGAGCGCTGGTGCATGAGGCTGCCGGGCATTCTGATCGCTGTGGCGGGCAATCAAATTGCAACGGCTCAAATGGCTCAAAGCGCCGGTGTGGATATGTATCTCGGCATGTCCGAAGACGTGACGCCTGAAGCGATAGCCCTTGCCCTTGACCGGGCTTTCCATCACCCGGATGCGCTGCTGAACGCAGGAGCCATCGCCGGAGAATATGTTGACGGCCAAGGGGCTGCGCGCGTTGCCGCTGTCCTTAGGCGATAAAAGAAGCCTCCAGCCTCACGCTTTGCGGCTGACGCGGCTCCCGCAGGCTCGTAGAGGAATCTGCAAGCGGAGCAGAGCCAGCGCTTCACGCGGCGTGCTGGAAGCTTGTTTTTGCAGCAGCTTCGCTGTGCATTAGCGGTCTTTATTTGATCAGTGTAATCAAATAATCGGAATTGAATGCCGTGAGCGAGTTCATGCTTTCCTCTTCAAAGCCAATCTCGATCGCGGTGAAGGCGGAGAACAGCTCCCGGATACGACCCGGGTCCATGAAATGTATCACCATATCCTTCTCGTTCGTCCGATTGTCCGTCATCCGGAATGTATGCGGCGCCACCTCTTCGCCCCGGCCATACCGTTTATCATGAACGCTGCGGACCACAAGGAACGCTGTGCCCCCTGGTTTGAGACAGCGGTAGATTTCCTGCGCCGCCGTTGTTAAGTCAGCCGGGACAAGATAACACAGGACCCCGTAGGAGATTATGCCGTCAAATGCAGCAGCGCCGAACGGCAGCTCAAGAATTGACCCTTGCACCAAGGCCGCTTCAAGCCCTTCCTCCGCGAGCCGCTGCCGGGTATGCGCAAGCCCTTCCCCCGACAGATCGATTCCCGTTACATCAAAGCCTTCCCGGGCCAAGCACACCGTGTGCCGTCCCGACCCGCACCCCAAATCGAGTATATGCCTGTCCTGCGGTACAGGGAAATGCTTGCGGATAAAGCGGATGATCGACTCACTTGGAAACCGGGGTCTGAACGTGTTCAATTGATGAAGCTCATTCCATCTGTCCTGATGCTTGTCAATATACACCGGTTGTCTCCTTCCCGCAGCCGATTTTATTTCATCAGCGTAACTAAGTAGTTCGAATTGTACGCAGTAAGCGAGCCCAAATCGTCGTTGGCAAACCCGATTTGTATACCGGCAAATTCGCTGAACAAGCCGGTCGAAATTTCCTCGGCGGTAAAATAATGCACAACGAAATTTTCTTCATTTAAATTATTCATCCGGAAGGTGTGCGCCTCGATTTCCTCGCCTAATCCGTACCGTTTATCATCTGTGCTGCGCACGACAATGAATGCTTTACCGCCCGGCTTCAGCACCCTGTGCATCTCTTTAGCGGCGGCTCGAATATCGTCCGGCATGAAATAGATCAGGACACCGTAGGCTATAATGCCGTCAAATGACGCATCCTCAAATGGAAGCGGCAGAATGGAGCTATGCACGAGCTTGGCGTGCAGCCGCTCTTGGGCAAGCTTGGCCCGGGTCAGCTCCAGGCCCTCCAGCGAGAAATCGATTCCCGTCACCTGATACCCTTCCTTCGCGAGAAAAACAACATGACGGCCCGCTCCGCAGCCCAGATCCAGAAGATGTGTCCGCTCCGGCTCGGAGAAAGCCGATTTCACAAACCGGACGACCGATTCCGTCGGGTAAAGGGGATTAAATACACTCATCTGGTGCAATTCGTCCCACTTCTCCTTATGGTTCTCCATGTACATGGGAACAGCTCCGTTCTATCTTCATATTAATCAAGCAAGCTCCACCGCACGGGTGTTCCAGGCGATACGTCACAGCCAACCTTCCTGCCTAGGAGCAGGTCGTAGAACTTCGGCGGCAATCCCGCTCCCGGCCGAATCGCCCGCAAATTGTCCTTGGTGAAGACGTCTCCCCGTTTCATCTCCTTGCTCACATAGAGAGAACGCCGGTATTGTAACGATGCTTTCTCGTCTTCATCGGTCCCGTAGCGGATTTGACCGATCGCCTGCGAGGCGATGCGGCATTCGGTTACGAGACTGCGCAGCTCGTCAGGCTCCAGCGAAAAAGCCGCATCGACTCCGCCGTCGCTGCGCGACAGTGTCAAATGCTTTTCAATCACGGAGGCTCCAAGTGCGACGCCAGCCACAGCCGCCCCGATCCCTAACGTATGATCGGATAAGCCTGCTTCACAGTGAAACAGCTCCCTCATATGCGGAATCGTCAGCAAATTGCTATTGGCCGGGGAAGCCGGATAGGTGCTTGTGCATTTGAGCAGGATTAACTGCCGGCAGCCGGCCTCTCTGGCGGCGCGCACGGTGTCATCCAGCTCCGCCAGGCTCGCCATGCCGGTCGAAATAATAAGCGGCTTGCCTGTTGCGGCGGCCATGCGGATGAGCGGAAGGTCCGTATTTTCAAACGAAGCGATTTTATAGCAGGGCACATCGAGTGACTCCAGGAACGCTACCGCCGTTTCGTCAAAGGGGGTGCTGAAGCCGATGATGCCGAGCTCCCGGCAGCGGTCAAAAATCGGTTTATGCCACTCCCAGGGCGTGTAGGCCTGCTGATACAGCTTATACAGCGTGTTGCCCTGCCATAGACTGGCCGGATCGCTAATCAGGAAATCGCCATGCTCCAGATTCAGCGTCATCGTATCCGCCGTGTACGTTTGGATTTTGATCGCATCCGCCCCGGCCCGGGCAGCTGCTTCTACAATGGCCAGCGCTCTGTCCAGCGATTGATTGTGATTGCCGGACATTTCCGCAATGATGAAGGGCCGGCTGTTGTTCCCAATCGTCCTGTCCTCAATCGAAATATGCATGTTGGCCTTCCTCTCGGCATTATGCCGGTTTTTTAAGCCAGACCAATATAGCTCCTGGTCTTGTCGAGCCCTATATTGGCGATTACGTCCACAATGGACAGATGTGAAATGTAATGCGGCGTATGCTTTTGCGGGTATGGTGCCGGGGTGAAGGCTTGATATTCCACCTTGACCCGGCTTTGTTGAAACACGGCTTCCGCCTCAATATACGCCCGGGCGCCCGGCGGGCTGAGATACGTATCGGCTCCTACGAAGTGACACAGCTTCAGCAAATAATCGGATTTCCTCCCCTGTACCGGGATTTCGCTTGATTTGTATATCGGGGTATCCAGGCCAAGCCTGTGCCGGATGCCGTGAATCATTGCCATGTTCAATGCAGCCAGGCTGGAATCGCTGCCTTCTATACAATTCGTAACAAATGGAATAATCTCAGAGCCGAATTCATGCTTCCCATAAGCATGCAGAAGCGTCCGGCGATGGCTTTTGCGCCATGGCTGGCTGTCGTCGGTTTGAGCCTCATGAAGCAGTTGGCCGCGTTTATTTTTGGTCCGGACAGGAACCGTCAGGAAGCGCTCCGAGCCGTCCAGCACAATCCGGTTTCTTTGCTGCCATGACCGGCTGTCGAATTGCACATCGTCCAAAAACAAAAAAACATCGGCCCTCGCCATTAACTGAAAATACCCGGACCATGGCAAAAAAGTCGGCTGCATGATCACACATTTCATAACCGGTCCCCTTCACTAACCACGGCTGGAGAACGACAAAACGGATCTTGCGATTTCTCTGGCTCTGTTCAGCCAGGTATGCTGCTGCTTCACAATCTCTTTTCCCTGATTCGAGATATATTCCAGTTTATCTGTATCTGTTAATAACAGCTCTACCTTCTCGGCCAAATCCGGATCGGAAGCATCATACATCACTAAATGCTCTTCCTGGATGAAATGCTCCTCCAGAAACAAATTCCTTTCCGTCAACGCAACCGCTCCCGACATCATGGAATTAAACAACCGGTCATGGCCGCCATAGATGACATAAGGAAATACATTTAATGCAAGCTTCGTATCTCCGTACAGTTGGAATAGCTTCGAATAATCGACCGCAGGACAGAAACGGATGTGCTTTCCCGCTATCTTGCGGTTGCGGCAATCAGAGTAAACCTGTATGGGGAAATCAGCCAGGCGCTCCAGCACTTCATTTCGCCGTCGGCCCCGCAAATAAAACTCCAGCTGCACCAAGAGTTCCCTTACTCTTTTATTCCTGCGGTAGTCAAAAGAAATTCCTTGCCGGTGAAATACGTTCTCCGCGATCGTCAACAGGGATTCCTTGTATTGGTAAAGACCGGCTTCCATAATCTCTTCCATCAGCGGCTTATAGTACGGGTCCGCTAACCACTCGTTCCGGCATGCCTCGACATCCGTATAACTGCCCGCGAATAAAATAGCGGTCTTCCGGTCCGCCACCCGGCAAGGCTGAAGGAATGGATGCGTATTGTGCGAGGCCGCATGAGGAATAAATGCCGTACGATGCGCTGGATTGAAAAACTTGGCCAAATCGCTTGCATGGGTTTGGTCTACACAAGAAACGATTAAATTGGGGAAGCTGGAGAAGAAATTGAAAAACTTGACATGGTGCATCGGATGATCGACCAAATACGCGAAAAAGGGAGCCGGCATATGGCCGAAGTACAGCCTTTCATACAGCTGCTCTATCCCCATTCCATTCATCCCGACGAGAAAGGACAGGACGTTCTGGTCCAGAAGCTGTTCCAGCTTCTCCCTCGCCTCCGCCTGAACATAGTCAATCGTATGCACAACAAAGCCTAGGCTGCGGAAGGCGCTCACCAGATCGAGGGAAAAGTTGCGGATAGCGCTGTAGGAGCCCCCGGCATTATAAATCACGGCAATATGCTGCATACACATCCCCCCGGCCCGGACAGCGTTCCTTACACAATCTCAATCATGAACGTCTCCCAAGGTCCCGGCTGATCCCGATTTGCAATGACCCGCCCCCCGCCGCCGCCATCGGCACAAACATACATCCCGTTATGTGCTCGCAGCGTAAATTGCCGGTGGCCGACATTCGTTATTTTAAATTGCTCCCACGCCCCGAATTCCTTCCGATCTGCTGTCAGGATACCGTTTTGGCTGGCATCCGCACATAAATAGTAGCCTCCGTCTAACGTCTGGATCGCGATAATGCTGTCCGAAGGATGGATGAAGGTCAGCCAGAACGTTTCCCATGGACCGCGAGTTTCGCGATTGGCAACGAGCTCTCTGCCTCCGCCGTTTTCTGCGCATACATAATATTTTTCGTTCAAGGTTTTCATGGCCACCTGAATCGGCAATGACATCTCCTCATTTCATTCAAATGAAATCCTGATTACCGCCATTACCAATTTATGTTTCGCTCACCTGAAAGGTGCGGAATCGTTCTTTGCAATCTCCGGTTCGGCAGCTTCCGTAAATTAGGTTTGCGTGTATACCGCAAGCTATTGATATAGAATAGATTGTTCTATGGAGGTGTAGCTGATGTTTGTTTTTTTCGATAAAGTCATCCTGCCCTTGCTTAAATGGGCTAAGCCCCAACAAATTATTGAGATCGGCTCCGATACGGGAAAAAACACGTTTCAGCTGCTCCAGTACTGCCAAGCTTCAGGCGCCCGCTTAATTGCTATCGATCCGGCTCCAAGCTTCGATGTAACGGATTATCGCCACCTGTTCCAGCATCATTTCCACATGATTTGCGATTACAGCCTGAACGCGCTTCCTTTTATTGGAGCATCTGATTTTATTCTGATCGATGGCGATCATAATTGGTACACCGTCTACCACGAGCTCAAAATGATTGAGAGCATGGCTTTGGCGAAGGGAAGATTCCCTGTTATTATCCTGCATGATACGAGCTGGCCTTACGGACGGCGGGATATGTATTACTTCCCGAAGTCGATTCCGCCGAAATATACGAAGCCGTTCGAAATAAAAGGGGTTGCTCCCGGAGTATCCGGGCTGGTGAACGGCGGGTTTAACAATGACTATTGTCATGCCGTATATGAGTATGGGGAACGTAACGGGGTGCTCACCGCAGTGGAAGACTTCTTGCAGGAATCGGAAATCAAGCTTGAATTTCTTCAGCTTTATACCCATCATGGCATCGGCATCCTCTTCCCGTATCATGAGTCCGGCAGCAGAGAAGTCAAGGAGATACTTCTTGCGTCGAGCATGTAGAGGGATGGGGGAGCGCATAAAGCATACAAGGACGAGGGACCGGGGCATTAGCATTTCCCCGTTTCTTTCTGCTGTTACACCGAGGTCCTACGTGTGGCTATAACGGAATGTATTGAGCTGCGACAGCAGCTTGGCGTATTTGTCAGGGGAGCGCCAGTAGCAGTCGGCATCGATCATGTGTGCGATAATCAGGAAGGAGTAGGCATCATCCCAGGTGAGATCATCCGGCTTATAGCCGTCACCCAATGTGGGCAGCAGCTCACCGGCTATAAGAAAAGGCAGCTCCGGCAGATCAAGCGGTGCAAGCCCTAACGAAAATCCAAAATCGATTAAGGTCAGCTGCAGCTTCCCCGCTTCGCCGGATTGAAACATGATATTTGCCGGCCGGATATCCCGGTGAATGACATTGGCTTGACGCAGAATGGTTGAAATCTCAGCCATTTGCCGCACCATCTCCTGCTTTTGCTTCGAAGGAAGCGACCGCCTCTGCGCCATCAGCTGTGCCAGCGAGATGCCCTCGATGAATTCAAGCGCGACAAAGGGATACCGTCCTTCAGCATCGTATGCAATCAGATTGGGGAAATACCCGCTTCCGGTATGGGGCTGAAGCAGCTGGAGCAAGGCCGCCTCCCGAGCGCTGGCCTCTCCGCCGGTCCGATCCAGTTTTACAAAAACAAGCTTCTTCCTGGCAGCTTCCATGCCGATAAAAAAATAATTCGAGATTCTATCGAAAGGCTTATAGGCGAAGAAAACGGTAATGCCATAGTTCTCCTTCAAGTGCTCATAAATCAGGCGCTCCTTCCGGCTCATTCCGCTCCCCCTTCATTCATGCAGCCAATACTGCCTTGAGCTTCCTGCTGCATTTGTAATGGTTAATTTATTCTATGAACTCTCTTACAAAAAGGCATAGACCAATATCTCCGAAACGATAATCTTGATCCGCCCACGGCGGTGCATCGCTTTTTTTGGGTACACCAACAACGCCAATCTGAAATAAATTATAGGGGGGGTGATGGAATGAAATACATGATTGGGACAGGATATGCTGCACGTCCCGACCTGCTCTACAGAGCAATGTACAGCATAAAGCCCTACTGGAGCAGCACAGTTATTATTGATAATTCCGAGAGCGATTTTTTGACAAAAGAGCCTTTTGGGGCCGATTCCGTTACGATTTATACCCCGCCGGTTCCACTGAGATATCCGCAAATGATGAATCTGATGCAGAAATTCGGCATGGAAGCTGGCTGCGATATCATCCTGTTTATGCACAGTGATGCAGAGATTCATCCGGGCACGATGGATCAATTGCTCTCTAAGGTGGAGTTATTGAACCGGCACAATGTCCGCTGGGGAGCCGCTTTTACCAATTACGATGTGCTGGTTGCATATCCTATGGAGGCCATACGGGAGATTGGTCCGTGGGATACGGTTTTTTATGATTATCATTCCGATATGGATTATTACCGGCGATTGCAGCTCGCGGAATATGAGCTGATTTATACCAATCTTGGGGTCACTCATTTGGGAGGCGGTTCGAATACGGGCAAATCGAGCCGTTTTCTGCAGCACTTGACATTCGAGGTGACCTTCCCCTTGTTTTTGACGTACTACGAAAAAAAATGGGGCGGTCCGATCGGAAAGGAACTGTATGACAAGCCCTTTGACAAATTCCCTTTGAACCCGAAAAAGGCCCGGTGGTGACTGCAATGGACCTCGCACAATTCGTGTCGGGCATCCGATTCCGGCACATTCAGCCGGATACTCCTATCCCGATGGTGATGAAGCCATATCCCCATGTCCATCATTACGTCCAGCAGCTGCTGCAGGAGATGGAAAACGCCCAGCTGCCGGACGATCAAGACAGGCTGTATACCAATATGGCAGCCATCTGGAGCGTTCCCAGGCGATCCTCTTTCGTCAATGGCGCCATCATAAACTATATCGTTTCCCGGCTGCGCCCCGGTGAAGCGTTCGTCCATGCAGGTACGCTGAACTCCTTTATGGTCAACAGCTACCACTTTTTTGCCGGTCTCATTAACAATCCGGATAAGCGGTGTATCGGCGTCGATCATTTCAGCCGTTTCGGCAACTGCTGCGACAAGTTTTTTACTTTTTTTATGCTGCTGAAAAGCCCCCATCATCATTTCTACGATCTGGACTACACGACCTATTTCTCCGATGTTCACGACGGGCCGATTGGATGCTATGTGCTGGATGGCATTCATGATTATAAGCTGCTCATGGACGGCTTACAGCAGGCAGAGCCGCATTTCGCCAAAGGCTGTGCCATTGTCGTCCCGGATATAAACTGGCCGGAAACAAGGCAGGCCGCCCTGGACTTCATTCATAGGAATCAAGGGGCCTACACCCTCCTGCTGAACAGCACCACTTCTAGCAACTTCCATCCGACATTTGGAAACGGACTGCTCCTTTTTCAAAAAAAATAGGTATCGCAGGGCCTGCTTGTCAGGGCTCTGTTTTCTTTCATGCCGCAAGGCCCGACGAACTCCCGTTCCAGCAGCTAGTCATGTACCTCTTTGATGGCAGGTAATGAATTCGTTTAGTCCGTCCCCTACTCTTCAACATATAGTATTCCATGAGTAGACACGAGAGGATAACCTACAGTCTAGCAAGAGAGGGGCGTTTGCGAATGAAGGCTGGCAAAGTCAAAAAGGCAATCATCCCGGCCGCAGGTCTGGGAACCCGCTTCCTTCCCGCTACCAAAGCGGTACCAAAGGAAATGTTCCCGCTGCTGGATAAACCGGCCATTCAATATATTGTCGAGGAAGCGGTGGATGCCGGCATTGAATCGATTCTTATCGTGACCGGCAAGCATAAACGGGCGATTGAGGACCATTTCGACAAAAACAATGAGCTCGAATGGAGTCTGCAGGAAAAGCAAAAAGAAGCCGCCCTGCGAACGCTGCAGGAGACAAACCGGTTCGTCAATATTCATTTCGTGCGCCAGCAGGAATTGCTGGGGCTCGGCCACGCCATCCATTGCGGCAGTCCATTCGTCGGCGGCGATCCGTTTGCCGTTCTGCTGGGGGATATTGTAACGGATGCTGAACGGCCGGCGTTAAAGCAGTTAATCGCGTGCTACGAAGCGGAACAATCGCCCGTTTTGTCCGTCAAGCCCGTCGCTTGGCAGGAGGTCAGCCGATATGGCGTTGTCAGCGGCCCGCTCCTTGACCGGAATATGCTGGAAATCCGGAAGCTGATTGAGAAGCCGCAATTTCGCCCGGAGAGCAATTTGGCGATTATGGGCCGGTATATTTTGGACCCCGGCATTTTTAACGTTTTACAGCAAACCGGGCCGGGCGCCGGAGGCGAAATTCAGCTGACGGACGCTCTGCAGGTGTTATCCGTACAGCAGCGTCTGCTCGCTTGCATTTATGACGGGCCTATGTATGATGTCGGAGACAAGCTGGGTTATTTAAAAGCCTCCATTCAACTGGCATTAAAGCATGAAGGCTTGAAGGAGCCGTTATCCGAATTTCTTCGGGATGTGTTGACTGAGCAAGATACTGACTCCGCCAAAGAAGGTGAGTAGGTTTGTCTACCAAAACCGTGATTACGGGAGCTGCAGGTTTTTTAGGCAGCCACCTGGCCCGTAGGCTGATAGATCTGGGACATCGTGTCATTGGCATCGACAACTGGGCAACGGGAACAAGGGAAAATGTGGCGTATTGCCTTACCAAGCCGAGCTTCACGATGCTTACGATGGATGTAAGCGCGCAGGACATCATCTCCCATCCCCTGCTGAGCGATGCAAATGAGCTATATCATCTTGCCTCCCCTGCTTCTCCGAAATTTTATCAGGCGGCCGCGCTGGACACCATTGCCGTGAATACGATCGGGACGCGCCATATGCTGGAGCTGGCCAGAAGGACCGGCGCCAAGCTGTTATTCACCAGCACAAGCGAAGTATACGGCGACCCGGAAATTCACCCCCAGAGCGAGTCATACCGCGGCAATGTCAACACGTGGGGCCCTCGGGCTTGCTACGATGAAGCCAAACGGCTCGGGGAAGTGTACTGCTATGAATATTGGCAGCGTTATGGCGTTCCCGTACGGGTAGCGCGGCTGTTTAATACGTATTCCGCAGGACTTCGCAGTGACGATGGCCGGGTTATTTCCAATTTCGTCACCCAGGCTTTATCGGGCGCCGATCTGACAGTGTACGGGGACGGCAGCCAAACCCGCTCGTTCTGCTACGTGGATGATACGATAAGGGCGTTAATGATGATGATGGAGAAGGAAGCAGCAGCCGGAGAAATTATAAATATCGGCAATCCCGCCGAATATACCGTTCTGGAAGTCGCGCAAAAGGTAATCCGGCTGTCCGGCGCAGCAAGCCGAATTACGTTTCACCCCCTCCCGGCCGATGATCCGAAGCAGCGCCGGCCGGTCATCCGCAAAGCTCAGGAGCTGTTAGGCTGGGTGCCGGAGATCCACTTGGATGAAGGCCTGAAGCGTACCATTGAAGTATACAGCGAACAACGTAAGCGGTAACCGTGTGTAATCCGGGTACACATACTGAAAGGAGACCTGGACATGAGAATTGTGTGTATTGGGGCCGGTTATGTCGGAACGGTCACAGCCGCTGCCTTTGCGGCGCTGGGACATGAAACGATCCTAGTGGATGTGGATGAGCGGAAGCTGCAGGCCATTCAGCAGGGGCGCAGTCCCATCTATGAGCCCGGACTGGATCAGCTGCTGGAATATGTCGTCACCCGCCATTTGACCGCCACCGCTTCCATGGAAGGAGTAGCCGAAGCAGACGCCGTTTTCATTTGTGTAGGCACACCGGAAAATGCGGACCACTCTGTCAATTTAAGCTACATCAAGCAGGCGGCCATTCAAATCGGGAACCACCTCAACCCCCGCCGTTTCACCGTAATTGTAACCAAATCAACCGTTCCGGTAGGCTCCGCGGATTTGGTCTCTTCCCTGATCGAAGCTCATTCCCGCACCAAATCCGGGAGCTGCTTCACCGTCGTCAGCAATCCGGAGTTTCTAAGAGAAGGCAGTGCGCTAACCGATGTGTTCTTCCCCGACCGCATCGTTATCGGCTCTGCCCATCCGAGAGGAAGCACGGTGATGAAGCAGCTGTACCGTAATTTTATGAAGCGGACCTTCGATCCTCTCGTCATGGACATGATCAAGGGCAAGGAGTATAGGCTGAAGCCGAAGCCGGTTTATTTGGAAACGGACCCGAAGAGCGCGGAGCTAATTAAATACGCCTCCAACGCTTTTTTGGCCGTCAAAATCAGTTATATCAACGAGATTGCCAGGTTATGCGAGGCACTCGGAAGCAACGTGTCCGAGGTGGCCAAAGGCATGGGGCTGGATCATCGTATCGGAAGCCAGTTTCTGGAGGTTTCCAGCGGCTGGGGCGGGAGCTGCTTCCCCAAGGATACTGCGGAGCTGCTCGCTACCAGCACCAAATACGACCGGGAGCTGACAATTGTGCGGGCAGCGGTAGAAGCCAATCAGCGAATGATGGAGCATGTAGTATCCAAGCTCAAGCAGCGCATGAAGACACTTCAGGGGAAAACCATTGCGGTGCTCGGACTTACCTTCAAGCCGAATACAGATGATATCCGGAACAGCCAGGCCATTGTCATCATTCGCATGCTGGAGGAGCTCGGGGCATTCGTGCAGGCCCATGACCCAAAAGGGATGCCTGGCTTCCGCAAGCTGCATCCGGAGTTATCCGTCCGGTATTGCGAGCATGCGGAAGAGGCGGCTGCACATGCAGACGCCTTGCTGCTGCTAACGCATTGGGAGGAATATCGCACATTGCCCTGGGAGCGCATTCGGGCCAGCATGAGACGGCCGTATATATTGGATACGAGGCGGCTGTGGTCCGGTGTAGGGCTGCCCCGGCTTGGCTTCCGTTACGAGACCCTCGGCGCGGACCACGATGCCGGATAACTAGGCAAGCCCCGCATTCTTCAGGATGGCCAGCAAATCCGTCTCGGATATGTTATAATCCGGAGCTTCATTCGGCAAGCCGAGCAGCTCATAATAATCCAGTCCCGCATAACCGGCGATTCTCCAGAAGTAATCCGGCGTGTAGCCATTCTCAAACAACTCAATAACCTTGGTGCCGGGAGCGCAAAATGTTAGATTCGTGAGCCCGGCACCGTGCGGGGCAACAATTGCTTTTGCACAGGCAAACATTTGAACCTGCTGAAGGAAGCTCATGTTTTCGAGCCGGACGGCAGTGAACCCGTGGTCCTTGAGAAGCTGGAGCACGGCCTCTTCATTTATTACGCCCCTGTGGGTTCTGCGAATATAGATTCGTTCAGGCACGTGAAACGACTCATCCCGAAGCGGCAGGAAGGAATTACGGAGAAAATTAAAGGAGCACTTCGGAAATCCGGAGCGCCAGGTATGAGACGGCACGACGAGCCGGGCGGCTTGCAAATGGAACTGCTCATGCGTTTCAATCCGTTTCTCGGGAGGAATTCCAAGCAGCTGCAGCGTTTCCTCCTGAAACGGCTTTCTGCCGTTCCGGTTGACGATGTATTTGTCAATGGCCACACCGCTCTCTTTGAGCCAGCCCAGGCGGGCAATGACGTCATAGAGCCAGTGGTAGTAGTTTTCACTATAGTTCAGCGTGAGCACGGCAACCGTTTCTTCCGTGACGCTTAGCGGATGAGATTCCCAGCGGTGAAAAACGGAATGCTGCGCATCGTCAACAATATCGGCCGAAACGTCCATCAGCAGCCGGTTGTCGTTCGTAATGACAAATCCGTATTTCCCCCACACTCTTCCCGCCGGAATGACCGCCACCGAAACCGTATGCTGAGGGATCGTCCTCTCCGGGAAGCTCGCTTTTCCATGAATGCTTTTGCTTTGCGGCAGATGGAAGGGCGGGTCAAAATAAAACTCCGTATATTCCGCGCCCGGGACTTTCCCGGCCTCTGTCTCCGACCATTCCTTCGCTGTAACGTATTTTCCAACGGGCTGAGCCGAGGTCGGAAGGAATGCCGGGAGCTTTTCCTTCTCCGGCTTCGCTGGCTCAGGCGGCTCGACAACGGAAAGCTTCGCTGTTTGCAGATCCTTATCGCTCATAGATGCAGGCTGCTCCGGCTGCGCCGCTCGAGGCCGCGCCCGACGAGCTTTCTTCTTGCGGAGGCGCCTCGTTTTTTTAGACAGCCTGATCGTGGTTTGGCCTCTTCCGCCCTTCCCGCCCTTTCCGCGCCTTCTTTGCGCCCGTTTGCGTTTTGCCGCGCTTCCGGTGAGCAACCGGCGTCTTTTAACGAGTCTTTTTTTGATTTTTGCTTTTTTTCTCAATTGTAGCACCTCTCCCATCTGAATCTGCTCATCGTCTAAATCAGGTTAACCCGGCTCGCTCAAGCAGGGCGAGCAGCAGGTCAGGAGCAATCAGCATATCATCCTCTTTGGCCTGACGGCTTCCCGGACCCGAATAAGACGCGCCTAGCAAGTAATAATAATCCAGCTCCGCATAATTACTGATCGTCCAGAAATATTCGGGAATATAGCTGTCGGCAAACAGCTCGATCACCGTAGTACCAGGAGAACAAAAGGTCAAATTGGTCAGTCCCGCGCCGTGCGGTGCCACAATCGCCCGTGCGCCCGCAAACAGCTGAATTTGCTGCCTGACGGTCATCGTTTCCAACCGGAACACCTGGAATCCGTATTTCTCCAGGAACAGAAGAATTTGCTCTTCATTTAACAGTCTGCGCACGGAGCCGGCTCTGCTTATATAAATCCGTTCGGCGGATGCAAATGACCGGTCGCGCAAAGGCAGAAATGACCGGCGAATAAAATCAAATGCGCATTTCGGATTATCCGAGCGCCAGGTATGGGAAGGAACAATGAGGCGGGAGGCCTGTAAATGAAAGCGCTCATCCGTCTCGATCCGCCGCTCGGGAGGAAGGCCCAGCAGCTGCAGCGTTTCTTCCTGAAACGGCTTCTGACCGTTCCGGTTTACAATGTACCGATCGATAGCTGCACCGCTTTGCTCCAGCCAAGCCAGCCTGGCCAATATATCGTACATCCAGTGATAATAATTCTCACTATAATTTAACGTAAGCACTGCAACCTTCTCATCGGTCCTCATGAGCGGATACGATTCCCAGCGATGGAACACGGCATGCTGCGCATCCTCCACGATGTCGGCGGAGACCTCCATCAGCAGCCGATTGTCTTCCGTGAGGACGAAGCCGTATTTCCCCCATGCCCTCCCGTTCGGAATAACCGATACGGAGACAGGATGCTGCGGGTGTTCTCTTGCTGGAAAATAATCGCCCTCCCCCAAGGTCTTGCCCTGCCTGAAACGGACTTCCGGGTGGTAAAACAGAGGGATGAATTCGGCGCCCGGCACCGTGCCGATCGCCGTCTCGGCCCAATCTGCAGCCGTGTTATACTTTCCTTCCGGCTGGGGGAATTCGGCTTCAACCTGGACCAAATGCTCCTCTACAAATGGCGGAGGGGGCTCAGGAGGGTCCGGTGCAGGCACGGCCTCCGGCTCAACCGGGCTTTCGGCGGAAGGCTCGCTTGCCGGGACGGTGCCATGCTCTGCGGCATGATTTCCTTCCTTCAACTCCAGCGGCTTCTGAAGATCTGCTTCCCCGATGTGAGGGGCTGCTGTTTCCGGCGCGGTTCGTTTTTTGTTCCTGCTTTTTTTGCGCTCCACGAGCCGGCTTTGTTTCATGTTCCGTTTCTTGTTGCCTGCTTTCCTGAACAGCCCTGACTTGTTCAATCCGGAAGCGCGTTTCCTTCTCCTGATCCGGATCGTCTTGAGCCTTGCGGCGGTCGGTGAACGGGAGGATGCCGCACGCTTGATTTTTTTGAGCATATCCGATCCCTTCCTTGTTCAAAGTTGAAGCTCCTCTAAGCGATGACTCCGATTCGTTTCAGACGGTTCACGGCTATCCGGCCGCAGGCTTCCGGAGAATAGTTTATCCGAATCGTTTCCTGCCCTTTGGCGGCAATTTGCTTGCGCCAGCCGTCATCCTGCAGCAGTCTGCGCATATAATAAGCCGCATGCTCAATATCCGGATTCGCCCACATCTGATGGGCCTCGTATGGCCCGATGTCTTGACCGACCTGGACCCTATTGTAATGGACAGGACAGCTGTTCATCTGGTCCATAAAATCTCTTGTGGAAGACCAATCTGTTCCAATGACCGGCTTGCCGAGGAACATGCCCTCCGCCAGCGGAAGACCAAAGCCCTCCGAACGATGAAGAGATACCACGGAATCACAGACTTGCAGCAGGCCGTTTACCTCCGCCCTGCTTAACGTCTTTTCAATCAGATAAATATTGGGCCAGCCCTCGATTTGCTGCTTCAGCTTCTCCCTCTCCTGCGGCGCATGGTCAATTCCATTCACTTTCACGACCAGGCCCGCCGACTTGTCGGATGCCGAATAGGCCTTCTGAAACGCCGCTACTGCCCCCATCGGGTTTTTACGGGCTTGCTGGCTGCGCATGTCGTACATGGTCAGGAACAAGAACGTATGGTCCGGCAAGGAAAAGAAGCTGCGGGTAAAGGGGACGGACGTGTCCACGAACACCGGCGTAGGAATACGCACAACCGGTACAGGGGAACACCGGGAAACCGAGTCCAGCACGAAGTTGGACGGTACCCAAATCTCCTGCAGGACTTCGAATCCGGAGTAAAATTGCGCCGGGAATTCCGGCAGCTCCCAATGCCAGTAGCCGATATTGTACCTGCCTTGAAAAACCTCCGGACCAAGCTGCTTCACGGCATATGGCATCATGTCGGGATTAAATACAAACAGATTGGTGCCGTATTGGGGATGCATAATTTCCTTATGCGCCCAGCTTGTATCCTCCATGCGGCCCGGATTTCCTTCATGCACGTGAATGAGCCCGAACGGCACCTGGGCCGACTGAAGCCCGCGGGCAATTTGCCGGCAGGATTCACCGAGCCCCATCTCGGCACGGGGGAAGCCGATCAGGTTCATCCCGTGCAGCTGCAGCACCGGCGATGCGGGCAGGCTAGGGACAAGCTGCCTTTTTCGCAGTCCCCGACGTGAAAAAAGACGCTTAGCGCCGCTCTTACGGCGCTTTGGCCGAATTTTGGATGAGAATACCAGGATTCGTTTTCTCTTTTTTATCTTCATCGGACGCTCCTTTTTCGTCTACGCTTCCAAGGTGTGTATGTCCTTAATCGCGTTTTTTAACTGCTGCTCCTCCGCTTTGCGGCAAATCAGCAGACCATGATCGGTGGACACGACGATTAAATCTTCAACTCCAATTACCACAGTCTGGTTATGCCCGGAGACGATAATGTTATTGCTTGCCTGCCTGGCCAGCACACGGCCCTGAATCAAATTCCCGTCGGCGTCCGGCTGAAGCACCCGTTCCAGAGCTGACCAGGAGCCGACATCATCCCAAACGAAATTCACCGGAATCGTATAAATTTCATCGGCCTTCTCCAGAATGGCATAATCGACAGAAATGCTGGGCAGCCGCGCATACGCTTCAGCGAGATCCGGACCGCTGTCCAGCAGCGCCTGCCACATCTGAGGCTGATGCTTCTCGACATAGTACGCGATCGTGGACGGCTTCCAAATAAACGTTCCGCTATTCCAATACACGCCCGGCTGGCACAGCAGCTCTTTGGCCGCTGCAGCCGAGGGCTTCTCGATAAAAGAATGCACCGGCCGGATGCCGGGAAGCTCCGGCTGCTCAGTGCCTGACCGGATATACCCGTACCCTGTCTCAGGACGTGTCGGAACAATGCCCAGCGTCACGATGGCCCGCCCCCGCATGGCCGCCTGCTCCGCTTGCAGAAGGGCTGCTTGCAGGGAAGCACTATCCGGCATATAATGATCCGACGGCGTCATGACCAGCACCTCGTCGTCGTTCCTTTTCAGGAAATGCATCGCTGTCAGAGCAATACAAGGACCTGTATCCTTCTGCTCCGGTTCTATAATGATATGATCCGGCAATAGCTCAGGTAGCTGCTCCTGAACCAAAAGACGGTATTCGGCGGAAGTGACAACATACATGGCGGATGCCGGAAGCCAGCGTGCAAACCGTTCATACGTCAGCTGCAGCATGGTTCGCTCTGAAATGATAGGAAGAAATTGCTTCGGCAGTTCGGTGGTGCTCTTAGGCCAGAAGCGGGTTCCTTTTCCTCCGGCCATAATTACAATCTTCAAACGGCAACACCTGCTTTCCTGGCACGCGCGCTGCGCCGAAGCCCGCTGATTTTCCTCGCCTTTCGAAGCCGCCCGCTGATTTTGCCGGGCCGGACGCGCAGTTTGGACGCCCTTCGGGAGCCTGCCAATTTCGCGGCTTTTCGCCGTTTGCCCGCAAGCACCCTTATTCCATCACGCGCCACTCTTTTGCGGCGGCGCCATCCTCTGCGGCGCTTAAGACGGGCGCGGCGGCGCAGGCGGCGGGAAAGCCTGGCGGCTTGAAGCGGCGGCGCAGGCGACGATAACGCCGGCTGAGGGTTCAACGAATCGAGCAATGCCTGATAATCATGCAAATTATCGTTAATGATCATTTCGTAGTAGGTGCGTCCGACTTGGGGCCATGTGTACGAGGCGGTTTTATTTTTGACCGCTTGACCGAGCTGGTTTCGGAGATCGTCGTTGCGGATTAATTCGTTCAGCTGCTTCGTTAGAGCAGGCACATCATGGAAGGGAAACAGCATGCCGCATCCATCGGAGAGCAGCTCTTCCGCATAGTAATAAGGGGAGGATAGTAACGCTTTGCCCTGATGAGCGGCAAGTGTCAAGGTTGCGCTGGAGATCTGTTCTTTGTATAAATAAGGGGTAATATAAATGTCGCAGGCCATGATATATTCCAGCAGCTCTTCATTGGATAAGAAGTAGGGGATGAATCGCACATTGTTCTCCAGGCCGTGCGTCTGGACAATTTCAATGAGCTGGTTGCGGTAATCCTCGCCGTGATGCCTGCGCTCTTCCGGGTGGGTTGCCCCCAGAATGTAGTACATGAATTGGGGCGAATGCTTGATTACCTCCGGCAGCGAGTTAAGCACCGTTTCAATTCCTTTATTGGGTGAAATCAGCCCGAAGGTAACGGCCACGGTATAATTGGCAAGGCCGAGCTTTTGCTTCACAGTGGCTTGCTGCTGTTCTTCCGAAGCAGCGGCGACGCCCAGCGGGATATGAACCAGCTTGCTTTCCGGCATGTTGTAGGTCGACTGGAGAAAGCGAATCCCGCTTTGGGAAAGAGTTATGACCCGTCTGCTGTAATTGCCGATGGCGATGGCCGTTTGGCTTAATGCTTCGGGCGGGTCGTTAATCACCGTATGAAAGGTGGTGTAGACTGGCTTGCGCAGACGGGAAAGCAGCTCCACAATGTAATTTCCGAATATGCCGCCAAACAAACCGAATTCATGCTGCAGGGAAACAGCTTGAATGTTCGGAGCACGATTAATAAATTCGGCAGCTTGAATGTAGTCCTCGAGCCGGTCCTGCTGCACACTAAATACCACTTCAGAGCCGTAGTTATCGGCCTTATCCCGGGTAAGCGCGATAATCGGCACTTCGCTTTCACCGCTTGAAAGAATTGCATGGCGTAAATCGTACGTAAATTCGGCAATGCCACATCGTCGTGGCGGATAAGAGCTGATAATGGCGATTCCCATGACAGCCACTCACCTCACTTTTTTAGTCATGCGTGTTTTAAATAACGGCTTTACGAGGCTGGAGACAGCTCCAGCGATTCCGGACGCCCGGCTACCACAGGCCCAGCCGCACCAGCCGGTTCATGGCCAGCAGGCCGCACACCTCCGGAGAATAACGGGTGCGTATCGTGATCTGCCCTTTGGCTGCAATTTCTTTGCGCCATTCCGTTTCCCTTTGCAGCCGACGCATGAAATGGGCCGCATGCTCAATGTCCGGGTCGGCCCAACGCTGATGCGCCTGATAAGGCCCGATATCCTGACCGACCGGTATTTCTTCATAATGAACCGGGCAGGAGTTGCTGTTGTTCATAAAATCCGTATTGGCCGACCAGTTCGTTCCGATGACCGGCTTACCGATATACATCGCCTCGGCCAGCGTCAACCCGACGCTCTCAGAGCGGTGAAGGGAAATAACGGCATTGCAAACATGCAAAAGCGCATTAAATTCCGAACGGCCCAGCGTTTTATCCAAAACATAAATATTCGGCCATCCCTTCAAATGCTGCTTGATTTGGTCCCGCTCGCCCGTACCGGCATCCAGACCATTCATTTTTACGACCAGACCGACATTGCTGTCATGGGGCGAGAAGGCTTGCTGAAACGCGCGAATGGCGCCTTGCGGATTCAAGCGGGCCTTCTCGCTGCTCCGTATGTCGGACGTGCACAGGAATAAAAATGACTTCTCCGGCAATCTGAAATACGTCCGATCCTGAGTAAACGGAATGCCGACATGCACAGGAACAGGAATCCGCACAACAGGCACCGGGGACGAACGACTGACGGCATCAAGCGCAAAATGGGACGGGACCCACACCTCATGCAAATGCTTGAAATGGGGGTGAATATGATCGGGCAGGTCCGGCAGGTCCCAGTGCCAATAGCCGATATTAAACCGCCCCTGAAGCACTTCCGTGCCCAGCTGCCTGATAGCGAAATGGAACGAATCGGGCTGAAGATGGAATACATTCATTCGAAATAACGGGTGAGGCGCTTCCTTATGATCCCATCTCCTGTCACTCATCCGGGCGCTATTTCCTTCCTGGACATGAAGCATGGCAAACGGAATCGGTGTCGTCTGCAGACCTTGCGCCAGCATGCGGCACGACTCTCCCAGCCCTGTCTCCGCCCGGTGATAGCCGATGATGTTCATGCCCGGCGCTCCCGGCCAAGTATCCGCAGCGGCTGCACCGCCCGGTAATGCGCAAAACGGTTTTGCCAGGCGAAGCCTTCTGCGCAGCCGCAGCTTCTTCGTGCGGTGTAGACGGCGGCGTTTACCGCCTGATCTCACCTTCATGGTCCGTTTCGCCCTGACTCTGAATTTCATTCTGACCTTAGCCACCACCGCTCACCTGCCTTCTTTTGCGTAAGGCCACACGTTACAGGAGCACCTGCAAAGTTAGATTAATGTATGAAGTTTATGGCCCATACGCATGGACGAACATCACCCTGCAGCCGAAAAATCATAAAATGGTCACTTTCCCATCCCGCTTAGCTTTCCAGATTTTTGGCCGGCTGGCCCGGGGATGTCATGCCATCCTCAAGGCCTTTTGCATAGCCTGCATCAAAGCCTTCGTTATACCCCAGGTCGAATGCCTTATTGTATTCCTTGCCGTAATGGGGGCCATGCGCCGGATTCGGATTCGGATTTGGTCTGGCCGAACGATGCCGCCGGCGGATTAATTTGACCGGGCGGCTGCTGCTTTTGGAGCCGGGCGCACGCTTTTTCCGAACGACCCGCCCTTCGTTCGCTCCGGCGGCTAAGGAGTTAACAGCATTTTTTTTCTTGCTTACCATCGTACAAAGCACCTCCTGAATTATTGAAACACTAGGGTCAACAATTGATACAGCCGCCGGCGGTACGTGTGCTCCCGCAAGGTTCTTTCCAGTGCGGCGAACGCAATGTTGCGGCGATCTTCTTCATGATTTAAATAATATTCCATTTTTTTTACCAAATCAGAGGGACTGGAATAGGTTACAATTTCCTTCCCCGGTTCGTAAAAGTTTTGCAAGTCGCTTCTCATATCGGACAACTGCAGCGTACCGCAGCCCGCAATCTCGAAGGTGCGCGGATTCAGCGACAGCGCATGGATTTTGCGGCTGTTTTGGTTAAAGGTTTGATCATCGAATGCCCGGTGCAGGTTGATGACGATTTTGGCACCGTTGTAATATTGAACCGTCTCCTCCGGGCTAAGCCAGGTATTCAGACGAATGCGGCTGGACATCTGGTTATACTGTTTCAGCCGGTCCCACCACAGGCCGATGAACCTATATTTTTTCGTCTGCAAATAATCCGACAGCTGGTCAAAAAAAGCCACGCGGTTCCAAAACGCCGTGCCGATAAAGCAAATGTCGGTTTTGTAGGCCGGACCCACATGCTGCGGCGTGAACACCTTCGGATTCACCGCAAACGGCAAATAATACACGTTCTTGCAGCCCAATTGCTTGTAAAGCGCCACACATTGGAGCTCCAGCGTAAAGACATAATCGTAATGAGGCACAATTCCGATCGTAATATCGGTATAGTACGGATCGTCGGACAGCCAAATCGCTGTCTTAATGCCCATTTCACGAAGCAGCTTGATTTTCTCCGCTTTGAAATTGTGGATGCCCTCCAGAGTCAGGACCAAATCCGGCCTCATATGACGAGCCTGCTCGGTCATATCGTCGTTCGGCGTTACGACATTGATTTCCCGCACAAGTCGGCTTAGTGATTCGATAATGGCTGCATCCAGCGGAGCGTAGGGCACGCTGAGACCGGAGGTGACATACAGCACTTTCTTGTCAAACAAGATTTGATCCGGCTGTGGATTATTGTTAATAATGGCCTGGCAGCGTCCGAAGCGGTAGCCCTGATCCCAGCCTGAAGCAGCACCGGCCATACGCCCTTGCTCCGCAAGCCGGACGGCAGCAGCGTCAGACTTCCGATGTCTGCGAGCTTTTCCTGTCTTCATCGTGCGGCGCCGCGTTTCGCCCACAGCTCTTCTCATCCTTCCTCTCCTCCTTGCTGTAAAATAGCTTCAACCGCAGCTCCGCCTTCGTACAGCGATTCCATTCACGGCCGTACCCGCGTTCCTGCGATTCCCGCTGTTACATTGCTTCCATAACTGTACGAAGCAGCACCGCCATGCGCTTATCGAAGGTATGATCCCGCAGCGTACGCGCCAGACCCTGCATCGCGATATCGATCCGCTCCTTTTCATGCCGCAGATAGTATTCCATGATCTGCATCAAATGCTCCGCGCTGTCATACGTGACCAGCTCCCGGCCCGGTGTGTATTGATCCGGCAGCTCTTCCCGGGCATCGGTCAGCTGAAGTGTTCCGCATGCGCTAATTTCATACGTCCGCGGGTTAATCGAGAGCGAGGGCAGCCTCCGGCTATTCATATTAATGGATTCGTCATCGTGGCGCCGATGCAGATTAATGACCAGCTTAGCGCCGTTGTAGTACCGGGCCGTTTCTTCAAAATGCATCCATGCCCCGCTCCGGATCATTTTGGACAGCTTCGTGTAGTGATCCAGCCGCTGCCACCATAAACCGGCGATCATCACCCGTTTTCCCGCTAAATAAGGAGCCAGCTTATCAAACAGCTCCACCCGGTTCCAAAAAGCATTGCCGATAAAGCAGATGTCCGTCTCGTACATCGGGGGCACTTGCTTGGGCGTGAACACACGGGGATTCATCCCCAGCGGCAAATGAAACACTCTCGGACAGCCCGCCTCCCGGTAAGCCGGTACACAGCTTTTCTCGTGTGTAAACACCACATCGTAATGAATCGAGCGTTCCAGCGATACATCCGAATAGTACGGATCGTCACAATGCCATATGGCCGTCCGGATTCCCATGCTCCGGATGTCATCCATCTGGCGGGCAACACCGTCATCCATGCTGTTTAAGACCAAAACAACATCCGGACGGCGTTCTCTGCAGATCTCCGCCAGAGGCTGCTCTACATTCGCGGTGATCAGCTCGCGCACCATTCCTTGCAATGACTCTATGATTCCGTTGTCAATCGCGTTATAGCACACGCCGAACTCCGCCGTCACATACAGAAGCTTGATATTCCAAAACGGTTTGGGCTCCGGGCTGCCGGCTACCCGCGCCAAGGCGGCGACGCATCGCCCTTGCCGGTACCCGGCCGACTGTCCGCGCCGGAAGCCCTCCGCCTTACCCGCTTGTGACGCCGCCGGATGCATGGACCGTCCCCCCTAACGATAAATTGAGAAGCTGTACCAGACGCTTCGCATACGTGTGCTCCCTGCGGGTTCGCTCTAAACCGGACAATGCAATACACTCCCGTTCGGCTTCATTGCGCAAATAATAATCCAGCTTGTGAAGCAGCTCCTCGGCAGTATGAAAGGTAGCAACATCCACACCCGGCGTATAAAAAGCAGGCAGATCCTCCCGTACGTCCGTTAGCTGAAAAGCGCCCGCCGAGCAAATATCAAAGGTCCGCGGATTGACCGACCGGGCCGGTATTTTACGGCTGTTTGGATTATCCATCGTATCGTGCCCCCGGTGAATATTAATCACGATTTTCGTACCGCTGTAGAACCGCGCCGTCTCTGCAGGCTGAATGCCCTGGAGTCGGATACTGTTCTTCAGCAGCGAGAACCGCGCCAGCCGGCTATCCCAATAGGCCCCGGCAATGAGCGTCTTTTTTTCCGCCAAAAACGGGGCGATGGCATCGATCAGAATGGCCCGGTTCCAAAACGGCATCCCGACAAAGCAAATATCGGTCCGGTAGGGCAGCCCGACGGCTGTAGGCGTAAACACCTCCGGCGAACCGGCAAACGGCAAATAGTGTACACTGCGGCAGCCCACCTCTTTGTAAAACTCTACACAGCTCGCCTCATGTGTAAAGACCGCATCAAATTCCGGCGCAATACCGGATGTCATATCCGTAAAGTACGGATCATCGGCAAACCAGACCAGACAGGGCACTCCGCTGGAACGGATACTCGCGATATGCGGCTGCAGTGCGGTCCAGGAATGAATCGCGTTTAAGACCAGCACCGCATCGGGCCGGGTTTCCTTCACGATAGCCGTCAGATCGTCATACGGTCCGGCAATCTGCCATTCCTTACAGACGAGAGGCAGAGCGGACGCTATCCCCCGATCAATGGAGTGAAAGCCCGGCGAATTCTCCAGTACAAACAAGAGTTTGTAGGGAAGCCGGGGCGTTAACTCGCTGGCCGTCGAGCGGAGAACGGCTTCGCGGCGGCCAAATGCATATCCATGCGCGTAACCCGCTTCAGCCCCCCGCTTCCGGCCGTGTGAAGCTTGCAAACGTTTTTTCAACGATACGGCTCCTTTCTTTCGTACTAGTTGTCAAGCGGAGCTGAGTCAATGCAGCTCCTCATCCTTCAGCAGCTTTCCCGCCGCCTCGTGCATGGACCCGAACGTCCCTGCATCCGTCCACCATCCCGTAAGCACGTCAAAGGACAGCTTGCCTTGCGCAGCGTATACATTATTCACGTCCGTAATCTCCAGCTCGCCCCTTGCCGATAGCTGTATAGTAGTAATAACCTCAAACACGGAGCTATCGTACATATAGATGCCCGTCACACAATAATTGGATTTCGGCACCTGCGGCTTCTCCTCAATCCGCACAATACGGCCGGCATTTAATTCCGGAACACCATACCGCTCGGGATCGTCCACCTCGGTAAGCAGAACAGACGCCAGCCCGGGTTCGCTTGCGGCGAACTGCTGTACATGAGCTGCAAGGGAGTCCGAGAACAGATTGTCGCCCAGCAGCACAACAAACTTCTCTCCCTTCCCGATGAAGGGCTTTGCCAGCAGAAGAGCCTCTGCAATGCCGCCGGGGTTTTCCTGTATCCGGTAGGTGAGGTCCACCCCGAACTCCTGGCCGCTGCCAAGCATGGTTGTGAAGCCGCCGCTGACAGACCGCCCCGTTATGAGCAGCTGATTGTCAATCCCGGCTTCCTTCAGCTTTTGCACGGCATAATAAATCATAGGCTGCCTGCCAACGGGAAGCAGATGCTTGTTTTGAAAGCGGGTCAAGGGAGACAGTCTCGTGCCGGAGCCGCCCGCGAGTATAACACCTTTCATGATATTCCTCCTTGCCGGATCGCCTTACGAAATGAATGCTACATGAAATGGGCAGGATCGACGCCCCATTTATCAATAAATTTCTGTTTATTTATGCGGATGAGCTCCGTGATCGTATGCGGTTCCTTTCGCCCGAAGCTTGCGCTGCCATGATGATACAGAAATACGTCGCCCGCAATCATAAGCCGGTAGCCGGCCTGACGCACCCGGTAGCAGTAGTCGTCGTCCTCATAGTGTCCGGGAGTAAAACGTTCGTCAAGCGGCCCGATTTGCTCCAGCACTTCCCGTCTGAAAAGCAGGCACAGCCCGACAAGGCGGTTCACCTCCTTCCATTTGCCCGGATTCGGCACATTCCACCGCCTGGACATGTCTTCAATATTCGTAAACGGCTCCTGAATTTGTTGACGTCCGCTGGCATAGTTGCTCATGGGTCCGACCAGCCCAATCCGGGGATCGGATAAAAGGCATTGCTTCATATTATCCAGCCAGCCCCGTGTTGCAAGAACATCGTTGTTCAGCAGCATAAGCGCATCGCCGCCAGCGATGCGCAAACCGGCGTTACAGGCAGCCGGGAAGCCCCGATTTTCCGGCAAGGAGAGGAAGGGTACCCGTTCCTCCCGGCACATAGTAAGCGTTTCGTCCGTCGAGCCGTTGTCCACAACCAAAATTTCATACGGAGGTGGAGTAAATACGCGGATCGAGCGGATGCAATCACGCAGGACAGCTGCACCGTTATAGCTCGGGATGATGATGCTCGTTTTCATTCCATATCGCCTCCTTACGAAATTCGGTTACGAATCGTATCCGGGAAGCCCAGACGCGCCCCCGAGCGCTCCATAGCTGCGTTTAAAGCTTCCAGATGATCTCCGATAATGAAGTCGTGCATCTTGTTGCCGGGACCGGAGTTCGTATCCCGGACCTTGTTGCTGGAGATGACATCCACACTGCACGGGGCGCCGACCTTCAGTCCGTGCTGCCGCGCCAGCGCCTGCGCCTTCGGCGGCACCATCAGCTCGCGGGTGCCAAGCGTTTCAATCGCCCGGCGGCTTACAGCATGAGGAATTGCCGTCATGGAACTGACGCCCAAATCGCTTCCGCATACAGTCCGGTTCAAAAACTGTTTCATCTTGGAAACATGATCCCGGCGGCTGAACACCGGCAAAAACGGTGAAATATCGTTCAAGGCGATATCCATCCCTTGTTCCACTGCATGAATAAAAGGAAGCAGCTTTTCCGCCAAAATGGGGATATCCCCGTCCAAAAACAGCAGGATGTCCGCTTGAGATAACTTGGCCCCCAGCGCCCGTCCCACATCATGTCCAAGCGGCTCAGGGTAGTGTAGAATCATCGTTTTCGGACATTGCCGAATGCTCCTGAAGCTTCCGTCCGTCGAGCCGTTTACGATAAAGATGAGCTCATGGAACGGGATTCGGAGCAATTCCTTCAGCACCATCGAAATCGTTTCCTCTTCGTTCTTCACACACACAATTGCAGCAACGGATTTGGCGGTCGGCAGCAAAATCCGCTCCTTGTCGGCTTGGCTGTGTTCCGGAGCGAAGCCGGAGGCGAACCGGGAGGAGGCCTTCGTGTAAGCCAGCCATGACATTCCCGGCGGCTTATGGGCGCTGAACCATTCCGTCCAGCTTTGCTGCAATGCGGCATCTATGACCGCCTGATGACCGCCTGACTCTGCCCCCAGGCGCTGCTTGGCCGCCAGTTGGCCTGCGGCATACGCCTGACCCGCCCAGGCCAGCTCTTGCCCGGCAGGCTGACGCAGGCTTGCCGCCTGGCGCAGCAGTCTGGAATGGGCAATGGCTCTGTGTGTGCCATACTTACGTTGATTTCGCTGCCTTTTGGCGGGCTTACGGCTTAAGATCCGCCGCTTCCCGGTCTGCTTCTTAGATCGCCTGGGCTTTGCTTTTTTTTTGTACCCTGACAGTTTCCTCTTGGTTACAGCCACTATTTCACCGCCTCTCTTTGGCGTGCCAGGTCTGTTCGGAATCCGCGTGCATTGCTGGCTGACAAATACCAGTGCAGCGCCTCCAGATGGTCGCCGACAATCAGCTGCTCCAGCGGATCGCCGTCCTTGCCGCCCCGCCCCCGTTTCCGGTTGGTTGTGCCCACTTCGATATAGTGCACTCGCCGAACCTTCAATCCGTGGACAATCGCCATCGCCATCGCCAAGGGAGGGACGGATAAATGCTCGGTGCCGATCACCTGAAGCGCCCTGCGGCTTATCGCATGGGGGATTGTAGTCATGGAAGCTCCCAGAAGATCCGGACGATGGAGCGCAATATTCAAAACGTGCTTCACCAGCACGACGCTGTGTACATCCTGCTTGCTTACCGTACCCAGGTATCCATTCAACGCAACGTCCGTTCCAGACTGGATCGCCTGAACGAGCTTAGCCAGATGGCCGGAACGAATCACGATATCTCCGTCTGTAAACAGCAAAATTTGCCCTTTGGCTTCCCGTGCCCCGACACTGCGCCCAACATCATGTCCCAACGGTTCAGGGAATGATATGATGTTGGCCCCGGCTTTTCTTGCGATCTGCTCCGTCCCGTCCGTAGAACCATTGACAACGACAATCACTTCCGTATAAGGGTGAACCCGAAACGCTTCGGCGATGACTTGCGCGATGGTGCTTCGCTCATTTTTGGCCGGAATAATGACCGATACGACCGGCTCTGCTGGCGTGGTTCGTCTATAGGCTAATCGTCCGTTTCCAATTTCGCCCCGCCTCCGTATGAAAGCCTTAGCCCCTGCAGTCCGGCCTAAACCGTTACCCGCCGTTTTGGCAGCCCACCGTTGTCTTCGAATCTTACCTCGATGCGGCAACCCTAGCACCTCCCGTGACAGGTATTCACGTATATGACTCATTGTATGTATAGGTAAAAGAGCGGCAACGGCACTTGTACTGCCGTCGTACCGGGACAAGTGTAATTAGGGAAACCGTCTATGCGTTGCATTTATTCCGTTCTCCAAGCATACGAAAAGCCGGGTGCTTCACTGGACTATGCTAAACATAAAAAAAGTCTGCCCCTGGGGACAGACTTTGAAGTGAAGCGCTACGCCCGTGCACTGCCAATTGCAATCCAGGTCAGGACCCCTTCCGGCTGCGGAATGAATTTGGTGCGGACCACGGTAATGATCGCCTTATTACCGTTCTTTTCTTTCAACACGGCATAGCATGCCGGATTATTGGTCAAGGCGACAATCGCATAGTCGCTGGTGGCATAGCTGCCTGGCAGTTGTATTTCTACTTCGACCATCTCATCCTGCGTCATAAAACGGAACGGGGTAAATCCGAATTGCATGAAGGCATCCTGCTTATCCGCCGCCGCACGAACCGGAACAAATGAAAGCTTTTCCGCGCCGATCAAGCCGTTCGGCAAATGCTCGGTACGCACTGCGCCCGGAGCCAGGTGCCGGGACTGAATGCTCTGCTCTTGCACATGCTCCGTGTTAATTGCGCCAAAGGCGATTTTCTCGGAGGTTACCGCACCCGCAAGCAACTTTTCTTCCGTCACAGCTTCGTCCTGCAAGGCCGCACTACTTACAGCCCCTTCTTGGATATGCTCTTCAGCTATCGCATTGTCAGAAATATGCCTGGAATCAACCGCCTCATTGGACAAATGCTCACCGCGGATGGAACACCAAGCCAGCTTCTCTCCGTTAATCGCGCTGTCAGCTACATGAGCCGTTTCAATAATTCCGTGTTGCAGCTTGCTGGCATCCACACTGGCCGGCGCCAGCTTATCCGCTGTAACCGATGACGGCTGAAGCGATAGAGTGCTAATAATTTGGGGCTGTAAATGGGATGAGGTGATGGCGCCGAGAGACAAATGAATGCTATTTACAGCGCCTTCCGCGATATGCTCCTTGCGGATGGCCCCGGAGACCACATGCTGGGACGAGACAGCCCCATCGACAAGATGGCTTGCATGGATCGACTGCTCGGCGAGGTGCTGAGCACATACCGCTCCATCGGCCACATGAACACTTTGAATGATGCTCTCCGTTAAATGGCGCGTCTCTAGAATTCCATCCGACACATGCCTGGTTTCAATAGACTGCTCGGCGAGGTGCAAGCAATTGACAGCGCCGGCAGCCAGATTCCGGCTTGCAACAGCACCGTCGGTCAAATGGCGAGTCGTCACTGCGTGATCGGTCAGATGTACGGCTTGAACCGATTGCTCGGCGAGATGACGCGCTTCTACCGACGCATTGTCCAGCTTGGCGGCGGTGACGCTGTGATCCGCCAGCTGATCGGCGTTGAAGGCTCCCGGCTCCAGGTGGTACGGCTTGATGGCTCCCTGCTTGATATGGTAGCCCTGCACCGCTTCGCTTTGAAGATGCTTATGCGAAACGGAGGCTGCTCCGAGCTGCTCGCTTCCGACCGCGCCTTCGGCAAGATTCACTGCAGACACGGCTTGTGCCGTAATGTGACGGCCGCTCACCGAGCTCTCCGCAAGCTTGGATCCGTCGACGGCGTCATTCTCCAGATGCCTGCGGCCCACAATCGTTTCGGCCAAATGCTGGCCCTGAATTGCACTGCCGCCTATATGCCGGGACGTGACCGACTGCTCGGCAAGATGACGCGCTTCTACCGACGCATTGTCCAGCTTGGCGGCGGTGACGCTGTGATCCGCCAGCTGATCGGCGTTGAAGGCTCCCGGCTCCAGGTGGTACGGCTTGATGGCTCCCTGCTTGATATGGTAGCCCTGCACCGCTTCGCTCTGAATATGCTTCGCGTTAATTGATTCTTCCGCCAACTGCTCGCTGCCCACCGCACTGTCGGCAAGATTCACCGCGGATACAGCCCGGGATGACAAGTGTCTGCCGCTTACAGCGCCTTCCGCAAGCTTGGCGCCGTCAACCGCTCCATCGGCCAAGTGCTGCTGCTGTATCGCTCCGTCTGTCAAATGCCGGCGCTGTACGATTTGACCAGCAAGATGCTCGGCTTGAATCGATTGCGGTGCCACGTGCCGGCCTTCCACGGCTTTTGCCGTCAGCTTGGTGCTTGATACGCTTTCATCCGCCAGCTGCTCGACACCGATGCTTCCGGCCTGCAGGTGAACGCCTTTCAACGTACCGGGCTTCACATGATAGCCATGCACATGCTCTGCCTGGATGTGCTTCGAGCTAATGCTTTCATATGCGAGCTTCTCGCTCTTCACCGCTCCGTCGGCAAGATGCGCAGCACCTATGGAACGAGCCGCCAAATGGCGCTCCGATACTGCATTCTCGGCCAGCTTGGAGCCGTCAACTGTGCCGTTTTCAAGATGATGACGGCCAATAATGCCTTCTGAAAGGTGGCGTCCTTGAACGGCCCCATTGTTAATGTGCTCGGAATAAACGGACTGTTCTGCGATATGCCGGCCTTCCACGGCCTGCTCGGCGATTTTGGCGCTAGTCACACTGTCGTCGCCAAACTGCTCCGTGCCGATAGAGCCGGTTTCCAAATGATACGGCTTAATTGCGCCTTGTTTAATATGGTAGCCGTGTACATTTTCGCTCAGTATGTGTTTAGCGGTAATGGCTCCATGAGCAATCTTATCGCTGTTGACCGCGCCTTCGGCAAGCTGCGGCGTACCGACGGACTGCTTCGCCAAGTGCTGGCTTCCTACCGCCTCTTCAGACAGCTTCGTCCCATCAATAATTCCATCGGCAATGTGCTTGCGCTGCACACTGCTTGCAGCAAGGTGATCCGCATGGATGACACCTTCGCGCAGGTGCTCTTCGTGAACGGCCTGCTCCGACAAGTGGTGAGCTTCAACCGTACCGGAAGCAAGCTTGGCGCCGATGACACTTTCATCCGCCAATTGATCCGTGCCGATGGCATTACGCTCCAAATGATGTGTGCGCAGCGTAAACGGCTTAATATGGAACCCTTGGATCGCCTCATTCTGAACATGCTTAGCGGCAATGGATTCAACGGCAAGATGGTCGGCTTGCACTGCGCCGGAAGCGAGCTTCTCCGAAACAATGGCACCCTCGGAAATTTGCAGTGCACCGACAGACCCGATGGCAAGCTTGCTTCGATCCACACTCTCCGGCGCCAGCTTGTTTGCCGTGACCGCGCCATCGGCCAGCTTTTCTTCCGTTATCGCCTGATTCCGCAGCGTGCTGCTGCCGACAGAGTCATCCTGCAGATGTCCTGCATGAACCGCACCCTGGGCCAAATGCGAGCTGCCGATGCTTTGAGGGGAAACATGGGCGCTGCCAATGGCCAGCTCCGCTATTTTTTCTGAAGTGACTGCGTAATCCGCCAAATGGCTGGACATGATCGCGCCGGTCTGCAGCTTGCTGGACCCAACGCTTCCCTCAGCGAGCTTATCTGCTGTAAAAACAGCGCCGTCCAAATGGATGGCTTTGACCGCGCCGGAACGAATATGATAACCATGGACCGCCTCCGGCTGCAAATGCCTTCCGTTCACTGCTTCCGGAGCGATAATCTGCTCCGTGACCGCGCCGGGGGCCAGCTTGCTGGAGGTTACCGCATCATCCGCGAGCTTGTCGGCGCCGATAGACTGGGACCGAATATGCTCGTTGCTGATGCTTTCCTCGCTTATATGCTCGCTGGTCACACTTCCGGGAGCCAGCTGCTCGCTGCCGACAGCGGAAAGCGCCAGCTTCTCGCTGGTAATCGCTTCAGCTGCAATATGGTGTGACTTCACCACATCTGCAGCCAGCTTGCGGGAGGTTACGCTGCCGTCTCCAATTTTGGCTGTAATGACGGATTGATCGGCCAATTTGTCGGTGGACACCGACTCTCCTGCCAATTTTACTGTCGTAATTACATGATCCGCCAGCTGATACGTCCCTATCGCGCCTTCCGTAATATGAGTTGCTTGTATCGAACCGTGGGCCAGCTTCTCTGCCGTAACGGATCGGTTCTGCAATGCATTCTGGGAAACGCTGTTCGGCTGCAGATGATGGCTCGCTACACTTTGATCCTGCAGATGGTGACTGCCTACGCTGCCGACCGACAGCTTCTCGCTGCTTACCGCTCCGCTGGCCAAATGCAAATTTTGAACCGCTGAAATAGCTATACGGCTTGAAGTAACGCTCTCAGGAGCAATCTTCTCCTCAGTAATACTGAGATCCGCCACATGTGCCGTTACAATTGCGTTTTCTTCAATATTCCAGCTGCATACTGCCCCCGACGCCAGCTGCTCCGTTCCTACAGCCCCCGGACGAAGATGGCGGCTAAGAACGGCTTCCGGAGCCAGGTGAAGCTCCCCAATCGAATCTGCAAGGATGTGCCGGCTATCTACGGCGCCATCGGCCAATTTTTCCTCTGTAACTGCGCCGTTCTGCAGATGATGCCCTGTAACCGCCCCTTCGGCAAGATGCTCCGAAGTAACCGATCCCGATGCGATATTCTCCCTCCGGACAGCATTCGCAGCCAAATGCTCCGGCTGTACGGACGAGAATTGCAGATGCCGCGACTGTACGGCCTGTATGCCTAATTTAGACGTATTCACAGCACCGTCAGCCAATTTCTCCGTTGTGACCGCACCGTCGCGAAGCTTTTCTGTTTGTACCGCGCCGTTCGTAATTTTGGCTGAATTAACTGCATAGTTGGCCAGGTTCCCCGGACCGACCGCGCCGCTTTTTAGCTTTTCCGAGGAAATTGCCTGATCTTGAATGTGTTCACTCGTTATGGACTGAAGCTCAATATGTCTCGTGCTAATAGAGCCGTCGGCAATTTTAATCGCATCAATGGTATGATCGGCCAGCTTGTCGGAGGTAATGCTGTTATCCACCAGCTTCGTGCCGGTAATGGATCGGTCGATTAATTTGTCCCCCGAGATGGACTGCGCCGACAAATGCTCGTTATCAACAGCGCCAATAGCGATTTTCTGCGAGGTTACACAATGATCGGCCAGCTTGGAGGTGGAGATGATGAAATCCTTCAGCACCGTTCCGTCCAGCGTGCCGTGCTTAAGCTTGCTCCCGTCGATGGTGCGGTTGGCGATTTTCTCGTTAGTCACCGCTTCGTTGGCCACGTCATCGGTATAAATGAACGGGGCATTGGGCAGCTCATTTTTACGATCAAGCAGCGAAAGGCCGTTACGTACAAATACAGGGTGTTCCGTGGCATCAGCCGGAGCGGAGGACGGCTTCCCTGGACCTTGGCCGTTCGAAACGGCCTTGGCTCCGGCCTGAGGAACCGCTGCACCTGCGGCTCCCGGCGCTGCGCTCGTATTACTGCCCCTGGCCCCGCCGGCGCCGGTCCTGGCTGCTCCTGTACCTGCAGCACTCCCCGCAGGAGGGGCAGCATTCGTCCTCGCGCCGTTCTGCGGCACCTGGCCGCTCCCTGTACTGCTGCTGCCTGTGCTCGTTCGGGCGCCGCTTGGCAGTATCGGGGCTGCTCCCGATCCGCTGCCCAGGGTTACCCGCGTGCCGCTTCGCGGAGCAGCGGCTGCTCCCAAGCCTGTGTCCGCGTCTTCCTGCGCGCCGCCCTGCGGTATCCGCCCCGTGCTTAATCCTCCGCCTGCTCCGGCCCCGGGTCTGGCTTGAGCAGCAGGGACAGATACGCCGTTCTGACCGCCGATCCCCGCTCGCCCTTCCGCGGCCTTCTGCCCTTGCTCCGCCCTAGCCGCTCCGGCAGTGCTGCCAGCTTTGCTGCCTGTTGTTCCTGCTGCGGCCGCAGGAGGAATTTGTTTTCTGGCTTGATCCGCCGTCCTCGTCTTCGGCTGGTTCGCGGCCATCGGTTGTTCAGGCTCCTTACCAGCGGGCCGAATTCCTTTCTCCATATCGGATGAAGACCCGATTCCTTGCAGAACCGACTTCCCCTCCGCCTCCTGAAGCCCCGTCTGGCTTACTTGCACTTTATCGGCTGTGGCCTTGGCTCTGGTCTGGCGCTCCTCGTCCTCATCCAGCCAGTCGAGCTCATTGATGCTTGCCGAGTACTTCGGCTTTGGGCGTTTTTTGCTGCTGTCCTTGGACCATACCTTCCTGTTCTTCATCGCCAAACTCCTCTCTCATCATCCTCCTGGTCTCTTGTAACATATGCATTCACCCAGATCCGGGACACCTATCCCGTTAAAATATGCATTCACCCAATTTCCATGCAGGGATTGAAGGGAGTCCCTGCGGAAGCATTTAGCGCCATGTATATGCGGTAAATGAGGGAATAGACCTGCAAACGCCGATGCAGGCCGCTCGAAGCCCCCGTCCTCCGCCCTGCATGAAGACGATCAGCCATATCATCATAAAAGCCGCAGCATTCGTGAATAGGACGGAATACAAACGGGGACCTGCTTCCGCTGCAAAATCAAAAACGAGCAGCAGGAAAAAGGCTTCAGCGGCGGCGGCCCTCTTCCTCCTATCACAGTACCGGCTTAAGCTTGCCCTCCGGCAGTAATGATTTGATAAAAATCAAGCCAGCGCCTCCCGTAAGCTTCCCAGGTAAATCGCTGCTCTACCCTGCTCCTCCCCGCTTCTCCATAGGTCCGACATAAAGAAGCGTTCCGCAGCAGCTCTACAAGAGCAGGACCAAGCTCCCGCTGCGGCTCTATCGGATCGATGAGACGGCCGGTTATCCGATCCTCAATAATCTCTGTCATTCCCCCGCTGCGAGTGGCAACCACCGGCAGCCCTGTCGCCATCGCTTCCACATTAACAAGGCCAAAGGCCTCCTTGCCGAATGAAGGAACCGCCAGGACATCAGCCAGACAGAACCATTCCGGAATCTGTTCATGCGGAACAAAGGGAATAAAATGGACCTTGCCGGGCGTCTTCTGCGCCAGCAGCCGAAGCCTGCGGACATACCGGGTCATCCGCCGCGATCCGTAATAGGCGCTGCCTACAATGACCAGCACAGCTTCCGGCACCTCCGCAGCAATTCGCGGCATAGCCTCCAGGATATGATGGACGCCCTTCATAGGCAGCAGCCGGCCGACGTATAGAATGACCCGTTTATCCGTGAACTCGAACGCGCTCCGAAGCTGCTCCCGCAAACGAAGCTGCTCTTCCTCCCATACCGGTCGGAAGACGGTCGTATCCACGCCCAAATGATTTACATGCACCTTGCTTTGATTCCACAGTACGGGAGACTGCTCCGCCACCTTTTGCTGCAGAAAGCGGCTGTTCGTCATAATATGATCAACCTGTCCGAGGCAATTGCGCAAGGATTGCTTCCGGATATGAGGAGGGCTCATGAACATGACGGAATGCAGGGAAAGCACAACCGGCACGCCGGGGAAGCTCCGTTTTAACGCCCTGGCGAGCCGCGGACGATTCTCCACTTGAATCACATCCGGCTTCCATCTCCGCAGGCTCTCCGCTACAACCCGAGCGTAGCTGCGGTGCCGGCAGGACAGCCGGACATAGTCCACCCCGTCCCTTCGTTCCCGGGCGGCGAAGCCCGCGCGCTTTCGGCCAATGATGCGGAAATCTGCTGCTTGCTGCAAGATGCGCGTCAAATGGCCAACAACCTGTTCCACGGAGCTTTTGCGGGCGGAACGGACCTCGAACGAGCCCGGTGTTACTATGGCGATACGCAGCAGCCTCGCCATCTTACCAGCCGGCGCCCCGGCTTCGCCAGCCGGCCGCCCGACGGGAAATCCAATATCCGGATGCAGTGCATCCTCCATAGATTCCGCTGCCGGCTGCGCTTGCCCCGCCTCCTGCCCCGTAAGGCTGGCCGGGCTCTCCGCCTGCCACTCTTCCACTACGCACCGCCTCCAAGGAATCGATTTTTCTTAGCGAATAGCATGTAATGCCGCAGTCCGAGTTCGCCTTTATTTTTTACCTGCTGCAAGGAGAAGTGATGATTCGCAGCCGCCTCTTCCGGGATAAGCGCCGTTCACAGTCTACGAATATTTTCCTATGACAATCGAGGGGCAGTTGTGAGGTATGAAGGCAGAGCTACAGCACCTTGCGCTATCAGCTCCTAGTCTATGCGGCCTTCTGGCGGTCTTTCTTCCGGAAATAGTTAAGCGCACACGACTCTCGTCCATGCACGGCCGTCACCCCCCACATACATTGAATCAGCAGACGATGATACAGCCGCAGAGCTAGAATGGCCTTCTCTTTTTTCGAAAAACCGTCCTGTCTGATAACAGAATAGAGCCGTCATATAAACCCGCCCCGGGACAGAGGCTCGGCGCCTTGAGCCTCTGTCCCGTATACGAAGCGCAACCACTATCAGCGTCCAATCGCTAGAAGGAGTGTCAGCCTGTGCAGAACCGGTGGATCGGCGTGCTTTTGAACAATGCCCAGTACTCTGGTATACCCCGGGGAAGAACCCGGCACGAAGCGATTCGGTTCTATGACCAAGCCGGTCAAAAATACGGTGTCACCCCCTGCTACTTCCGCCTGCAGGACATACGTCCGGGGCAGCAGCGTATTAAGGCCTACGTGCGTGACACCCTCGGTTACCGGCTGCGCCGTATTCCGGCGCCCACGGCCATTCATAACCGGGCCTTGTACCATCATTCATCCGCGCAGCGTAAAATATCGGCGCTGGTCCGCGGAGGAAAGCTCATTTACAATCAATGGAACCGTTACGGCAAGCTGCACATCCATGAGCTGTTAGCCTGCGTTCCTGCCCTTCGTCCTCATTTGCCTGCAACGAAGCCAGCCCATCGCGAGACAATACAGCAAATGATGCAGGAGCATGCTTCCCTGATCATTAAGCCGAACAGCAGCAGTATCGGGCGGGGCATCATGAAGCTGCAGCGCCATGGAAGCATGTGGGAGCTCAATCTCCCCGCCAGCCGCAGCGGCCGCAGACGCAGCCGCCTGCTGTTTGCAGACGGCGCCCGTCTGCCAGCCTCTCTGCTGCAGCGAATCAGAGCGCGCGCTTATCTAGTGCAGCAGTGCTTGCCGCTTGCCACCTTCCAGGGCCGGACCTTTGATTTGCGCGTATCCGTCCAGCGGGGCCATGCCGGTCATTGGCAGATAACCGGTATGAATGCCAAGGTAGCGCAGAACGGCGTATTCCTAACCAATGTCGCGCAGGGGGCAAACGTTTATTCCATGGATATTTTGTTGGGCGACTTCCCCCATCTGCAGCCGGATCAGGTCGTGTCTGATATCGAGCGTTTTGCGCTGGCTGTTGCCCAGCAGCTCAGCCGGCATCTGCCGCATATGGCCGATCTCGGACTGGATATCGGGCTCACGCGCGAAGGCTTTCCAATGTTTATTGAATGCAACGGCCGGGACTTGCGCTACAGCTTTCAGGAAGCTTCCATGCCGGACATATGGCGGGCCACCTACGACAATCCCATGGGCTACGGGGCATATCTGCTGAAGCGGATCAGCCGTCCGGCCTTTGCCTTCGGGACCGGAGGCAGTATTCCGACAACGGCGATTCTTGGCTGCCCTCCCGCAGCCCCGTCCGAAATTGGAGTGTGTTCACTGCCGGACGACCCATGCCTAATGATTAATCCTCAATAGCGGTTACGGCGTTAGAACAAAAAGCCCCCGCCCCGTTCATACGCAGCATATGCGTTTGAAACAGGCGGGGGCTCTACATTTCTTTTTTTTGGGCTGTCGTCCGCCCCTCAGCCAGTACGAAACGTCCTACTTGCCTTGTTCGTAATAAAGTATTATTCAATATGCACCTCACCTGCTGCAGCGGGTAAATGAAATAGCGGCTGGACCGCCTCCGCCTGCGTCATCAGGCCATGCGGCTCGAGCCTCCCCGCCGCGCGGCTTTGAAATGAAATCCGGCGCCACAGCCTGCCGGACAGCTTCAAGGCATCAATCCTTTACAGGGACAAGCCACTTCCGTATAGCATGTGTTATGCTAGACATAGAGTGATATCCGGTACGAATCTTATTTTATATAGTAAAGGAGGCTCCACACATGTCCACCGCGATTTGGCAAAGCGGCCCGCTTCGGCTAAGGCCTGTTCAGGCCGCTGACTTGCCTTTGTTTGAGCTGATGGGCGACGACATCGCCCGGTTTTGTGATGAGCTGCAATTTCCGCAAACAACGGAACGCCGGCAAGCCTGGCTGGAACGGGAATGCAAAACCCAGTTTGGCGATACATTCCGCTGGGTCGCCGACACCGATGCCTCCCTTGAGGCCGTCGGCACCATTAACACCTTCGCTTGCAGCCGCAGGCACGGCACCTTCAAATACGGGCTGGCCCTCGCCCGTCCTTACTGGGGGCAGGGGTACGCCAGGCATCTGATCCTGCCAGTGCTGCGCTTCTTTTTCCTGGAGCTCGGCTACCAAAAGGCCACGCCGCATGTGTATGCCTTTAATGAGCGATCCCTGCTGCTTCACCGGAAGCTCGGCTTCCAGGAGGAAGGACGACTGCGCAGCATGATTTACACCGGCGGAGAATATCATGATGAAATTCATTTCGGCATGACCCGGGCGGAATTTATTACCCGGTATGGAACAGCGTCCATTGAGTAACCCCGGAAAGTTCTACTTCCGTTCTGATATTTTCTTGACGTTTTTTGGAAATGAGTGTATGTTAAGTAAAATCATTTTTTTTCATAGCTTACATGCATTTACCAAGGATATGAGTCTGCTCCGCTTGTGTACAGAGAGGAAGCCATTCCCGCTGCAAGGCTTCTCACAGACGGCAGATCACTCCCCGCCTTGCAGCTGCTGCGATGAACCGCCAAGCGCGAAGTATTCGCAGCCGGGTAACTCCGTTACCGGTAATGAGCGTTACGATTGAATATAATCGTAGCGGAATTTGGGTGGTACCACGAACGCAATCGTCCCAGCACGGGAGGAGTGCGTTTTTTTGTGTTTCACTTAAGTCACACACTATCATTTGGAAGAAGGAGATGTGGTTTCATGCGACAAAGCAACCTGCTGCTGCCTACGCTTCGTGAAACACCGGCCGATGCGGAAGCCGTCAGCCATCAGCTGCTGCTTCGAGCCGGATTTATCCGCCAGCTCGCCTCGGGAGTATACACCTATCTGCCTCTGGGACTCAAGGTGCTTCATCACATTCAAGCCGTAATCCGGGAGGAAATGGACGCTATCGGCGGCCAGCAGGTACTGCTGCCTGCGCTGCAGCCCCTTGATTTGTGGGAGCAATCCGGGCGGATGCATGCCTATGGTCCGGAGTTAATCCGTCTGACTGACCGGAACAGCCGCGAGTTCGTGCTTGGTCCGACGCATGAAGAGGTAATTACGCATCTAGCCGCGCAGGAGTTAACCTCCTACCGCAAGCTTCCGGTGCTGCTTTATCAGATGCAGACCAAGTTCCGGGATGAACGCCGGCCGCGCTTCGGCCTGCTGCGCTGCCGTGAGTTTCTGATGAAGGATGCTTATTCGTTCCATGATCAGCCGGACAGTCTGCAGCAAACCTACGCGGCGGTTTTCGAGGCATACCGCCGTATTTTCACAAGATTGGGGCTGCGGTTTCAAGCGGTCGAAGCCGATGCCGGAGCGATTGGCGGCAAGGGCGGATCCCATGAATTTATGGCTCTGGCCGACTCCGGCGAAGATACGGTTGTAGTTTGCTCCGGCTGCGATTATGCCGCCAATCTGGAAAAAGCGGAATTCGCCTTCTCCGGCTCATCGGACCTGCTTCCGGAGCAAACGCCGCAGCCCCGCCAAGTGCATACGCCTGACATGAAGAGCATTGAGGAGCTGGAGCGGTTTCTGGGCATCTCAGCCGGCCAAATCATCAAAACCATGATCTACCTGGCGGATGAAAAGCCGGTAGCCGTTTGCGTACGGGGCGACCATGAGGTGAATGAGACAAAGGTTAAAAGCGCACTAGGCGCGGCCCGCCTCGAGCTTGCCGATCCGGGCGCCATCGAAAGCCTTGTCGGTATCGGTGCAGGCTTCCTCGGTCCGGCAGGACTTTCCATTCCGGTTTTGCTTGATCGTCACGCCGCCGCTATGCCCGAAGCGGTAACCGGAGGCAACGCGGTTGATACCCATTTGGAGCATGTCGTGCCCGGCCGGGATTTTACCGCGGCATCCACCGGGGATTTCATCATGGCTAGAGCCAATGATCCTTGTCCGCGCTGCGGCGCTCCACTGACCACCACCACGGGAATCGAAATCGGGCATATTTTCAAGCTGGGCACAAAATACAGCCATGTTATGAAAGCCCTCGCTGTAACAGAGCACGGTCATTCGGAGCCGGTAATAATGGGCTGCTATGGCATCGGAGTCTCCCGGCTGCTGGCCGCTATTATCGAGCAGCATCATGATGAGCTGGGCATGGTTTGGCCGAAGCAGGCTTCTCCTTATCAGGTACATCTGATTGCCGTAAGCACCCGGGACACCCTGCAGCGGCAAGCTGCGGAAGCCCTCTATGAGCAGATGAGGCAGTCCGGTATCGATGTATTGTTTGACGACAGGGAGGAACGGCCCGGGGTCAAATTCAAGGACGCCGATCTTATCGGCATTCCTTATCAGGTTATCATCGGCAAGGCCGCTCAGGAAGGGCTCGTGGAATGGAAGGAACGGGAGGGCTTCCGTTCACATGTAACGGTAGACGGACTCCTTGCACATGTAAAGGAGAAGCTGTCGCAGCCATAAGACTGCACCTTGTTGAACAGCACTCTTGAAACAAGCTTGGGGCTTCCATTTAAGTTGAACGAAGAACCATCAGTGATCGGAAGACCATATCGCCCGACAGCCCTTTCTAAAATCAATTGTTCGACTTCAATAGACAAAATCAAACTCAGCCGGGTTATCCCCGGCTGAGTTTGATTTTGAGCCTGATTCAACAGCTATGTACTTGCTTCCAAAAGCCTCCGGCAGCGGGCGGCGTTTAACTCCCCCCGTGAGGCTTGCTTCGCCCGAACAAGCGCAGCAACATGTTGAGCACCGGCTTGCCCCCCTTCACTGCGCCGACCAGCTCCGCGCCGGCCTGAACAACCAGCACCACGAGGAGTAAAATAAGCAGCTTCCCAATGAGCGGCGCTTTGGCGAGTACGATGGCGCTCACGCCGAAAAATAAAGCGACGGCATACATGATGAGCACCGTGCTGCGCATACTGAAGCCGAGGTTCATCAAATTATGATGGATATGCCCTTTATCCGCGCGGAAAATCGGCACCTTGTTCATCCAGCGGCGTATCGTCGCCAGCAGCGTGTCCGAGAGCGGCACGCCCAGAATGACCATCGGAGCGATAAACGAAAGCAGCGTAATTTGCTTGAAGCCGAACACCGATAGGGAAGCCAGCATAAACCCGAGAAACAACGAGCCCGAATCACCCATAAACAGCTTGGCCGGATAAAAGTTAAACGGCAGAAAGCCAAGAATGCTGCCGAGCAGTATCGCGCACACCAGCACGACTACCCAATTGCCCATAAAAAGCGCCATGACCAGAATAGAGCCTGTAGCAATAGCCGAAACGCCGGCTGCCAGCCCGTCCAGGCCGTCAATATAATTCATTGCGTTAGATACGCCCACAATCCAAACAACAGTCAGCGGGACAGCAAGCCACTCCGTCCAGCCTTCCAAACCGAACCAGCTGCTTCCGAACGGGTTGGTGAACACCTCAATCCTGACGTCAAACAGGACAACAATACCCGCCGCCACCATTTGACCGAGCAGCTTCCGGCTTGGCTTTAGCGCAAAGCGGTCATCCAGCACTCCGACCAGCTCCACTACGGCCGCCCCGAGCACAATGCCGACAAAGGGCTTTATCGGCAGCTCCACAAACGGAGCCATTGCCGCGAACACCGCGACAAAGGAAATGAACATCGCCAGCCCGCCCATTTGCGGCATCACGGTACGATGCATTGAACGGTGATTGGGCACCGCTACGGACCCAAACCAGAGGGAGATGCGTTTGACCCAGGGCGTGATGAGCAGCGCGAGCAGCAAGCTGGCGATGAAACCGATAACGACCAACTTCATCATAATAGGGCCTCCTGTGCAGAAAAAATAAGAACCTTGTCAAGCCGCTGCTTGACAACAAGTGCCAGATTTTTCTGTCATTTTCCCTATCATACCATAATTCACCACGAGATTCATAGAATCGCCCTGTTCCCGCAATCTGATAATCCAGTGATAGCCGGGTGATAAAACTTCTCGCCGCGCAGCCTGTACTTCGATGAAATCGAAGCGGACAACGCCCTTCGGCCAATCCGGGACTAGTCTCCGCCGCCCCCGCATCCGCTGCTGCAGGAGGAGCCTCCACCGCAGCTGGAGCCGGAGGAATCCGATCCCCCACCACTGTCCGATCCGCCGCTTCCCCCGCCGTCCTCGCTGCGGTGCCATGGCTCCTGCTCTCCGCCGGAGCAGGCGGTGCCTGAGGAGCATCCGCTGTTATTCTTTTCCCGCTGCTGCTCTTCCTCAGGCAGCATCTGCCCCATCTCTTCCTCAAACTCAGAGGCATTCCCGTTACTCCATAAGGAATACATCAGAAAAGGTGCCGTAAGCAGCGCATATTGCCCGATCGGGCTTGTAGAGCCGGTATCCCCGGCTCCGGCTTCCTGCCGGTACGGCCTGCTGTTGAAGCTGTCGCGGCCGCGCCGCCCCTCGGCAATCTGGGCCTTCGCCGCAGAGATTATGCGGCCAATCGACAGGCCGACCTCCGGCAGCAGCTTCGGCGTCTGGCTGTTAAACAGCTCCGCCCGCAGCTCCTCTTCACTAAGCTCCTCCAGCATCGACAGCTGCTCCGGCGGCAGCGGGTATCGGAAGAAGCCTCCCCATATCCAGGAGCTGTAAGGCGTCGGTTCAAAAAGCTGACAGTACATCCAGTCGAACCAGGCCCGCGCGCCCGGCATCGGCACAGTCTCCGCTCCGGCTTCCGGCGCATGGTGAATCAGATGACCGGTAAAGCTCTCGCAAAACCGCTGGTATTCCCGGGTAAACATCAGCATTTCGTGCCACGCCCGGTCCACCTGCTCACTGAACATGGGCACGCGGCGCAGCACTGCGGTCATCAGCAAATACCGCTGCAGCTCCAGCCAGGTCCAGTCCCACTGGGCATCATTCATCCCCGGGTGCTCCCGCATCACGCGCAGCTTTATTTGCTCCGCGTAGCCCGCTCCCAGCGCCGCAGACAGCCGTTCCGCCAACCGCTCAAGGCCGAATTCCGTCCGTAATCCGAGCGAAGGCGGCAGCGCTCCTGCTTCCCATACGGGCGGAGCCGGCCGGCCTGCTCTCGAGCCAGGTACAGGCTGCCCGCTCCGGGAGCGGCCTGATCTGGAGCCGGAGGCTTTTCCGATACTAATTCCTACGATGATGATTAGCAAAATCAGGATAATCATCCCTTCCATCGATTCCCCTCCTTTTTGACCATTATATTCCATCATGAGCGGATTCCGCCAGGCTGCCTTCCATAAACGTGCAGTAAAAAACAAGCCCTCTGTACCCGGACAAGGCACAAAGAGCTTCCTATTTCTTAATATACTTCCGGGCTTTCTCGATCGCTTCCTCTTCCGTCGGGGCTGTTACATAACGGCCGTTAATAAAAATAAAAGCCCCCCGCGCGCAAGGGCCGCAGTACGATTTGCATCCAACCTTAATTTCCGTTCCTGGCACAAGGCTCTCCAGCTTCGGCAGCATCGTCTTCAGTCGGATATGCTTGCATTTATCGCAAATGCGAATGTCATTGGTAGCCATTGGCTTAGTGGTCGCCGTGGTTGCCTTTGCTTGCGTTGGTGATAACAAAGCCTTCCTCCGGTCCATACAAGTAATCGATTTTTACGCCGTCCAGAAGCGGCTCGTTTTTGTCCAGAAGCACTTCGATGTCTCTTTCTGTAACGACAATATCATTTTCGTTCTGATCGTCCAGCCCGATGGTATAGTGGGCGTGATCCCCATGCACGTGGCCGATGCCTACCCGCACCTTCAGGCCTTTGTTCTCTTCATTATTAATTTCCGCCAGCAGCACCTTTGCCGCGTTGCGCGTAATTCTTATGTTCATCTGGATTCATCTCCTGTTCATACTTGCTTACGTTATTTTACAATGCAGGCTGTATGCACGTCAAATGCTTGTCTTTCCTCTTCCATTTCATTAGTATGGAAAGTAGTGCCACTATTTTTCTGAAACAGGGGGACCTCGATGCTTTCTTTCTACAAGAAGTATTACAAAACCGTGTTCGACATCGCGCTCATGGTGCTGACGGTATACTTGTTTATGCTGCTGTTCAGCTATCTGTACCGCATCGCGACACCGATATTTTTGGCGTTCGTCATCTTCGCCATTATTGAACCGCTCGCCAAGTTCCTGCACCGCCGCGGCATGAAGAAATCCATTGCAACGGGACTGTCTACCCTGCTCTTTATTCTCGTGATAAGCGGCATTTTTGTCGGGGCCGGCGTTATATTCGCCGTACAGATTCAGCAGCTGGCGCTGCGCATTCCGGAGTATGCCCATTTGTTCTCCGAGAAAATCTTGGAGCTGTCCCCGCTGGTCCTGAGCAAGATCGAAACGCTGGACCCGGGACTGATGGAAAAAGCCCAGGAATACACCACGCTCATCACACAAAAAGCAACCGCCCTTGTAACCGGGTTTCTCGGGTACGTATTTACGATGCTCAGCTCGTTCTCCACGTTTGTCGTCAACTTCGTCATCGGGATTATTCTGGCTTATTTTCTAAGCATCGAAATTGATACCTGGAAGCGGCTGGCCGAGGGCAAGACGCCCCGGACGTTCAAAACCGCCTTCTACTTCCTGCGGGACAACGTCCTGATCGGAATCGTCAGCTACCTGAAAGCCCAGGCGAAGCTGGTCAGCCTCACCTTTATGCTGATTTTCGTCACGCTTGTGCTGCTTGGTGTCAAAAATGCTTTTGCGGTCGCGCTGCTCTCCGCCGTGTTTGATGTCCTGCCGCTGCTTGGCGTATCCACGGTATTCATTCCGTGGATTGTGTACCTGTTCATCGTCAAGCAGACGTACCTGGCGATTTGGCTGACTGTGCTCCTCGGCGTCGTTATTTTGACCCGGCAAATTATGGAGCCCAAAATTACCGGCGACTCCCTCGGCGTATCGGCCTTCACGATGCTTGCCTTCATGATCGTTTCGCTTTCCTTGTTCGGCGTGGCGGGACTGATCTTGTCCCCAATCCTCATCATCCTCATCAAGGCGCTGTATGAGCAGGGCTATCTCGAAAGATGGATACGCAAGCCGGAGGATGAGTACACGGATACCTGAGCCGTCATCGGCGACAACCCTTCAAAGCCCTGCACCGGACAAACACGCTGCCAATGAAGCTGCTGTGTCCCGGATGCAGGGCTTTATTCGGATCGTTCATCGGCGATCGGCGAGCAATCAGCCGCCTAAACCGTATCCGCCCCTTTGGGCGGAAAGCTTGGCGGTTGGCGGAACACACTGAAGGGCCTCCCGCCATGCATTCCGGCGGCGGCTTTCACGGTTCACCGGCCTTGCAAGCATCATGCCGTACACGGGGCCTAACAAAAGCACGGTATGAACCAGGCAAGCCATGCTAGTCCCGGGTCAGTCTGCCGTCTCCGGTAATCGGAATCGGGTCCCCCAGAAATTGGGGCTTCGGCCGAAGTACGGAGGCAAGCAGCAAATCCTTGTTTCTCGCCGCGATTTCCCGCAGCTCATATTTCTGCATGACGATACCGTAATCATGCCGATCGGCAGCGACACCGTATGCCTCAATCCCGAGCTGGCGGGCGATGAACAGAGCGCGCAGCAGATGATATTCCTGCGTAACGATAATCGCTTTTTTGACCCGAAACACCTCCCGGGCCCGGTACATGCTGTCATAGGTATTAAACCCGGCATGATCCATAAACACATGCGCGCTCTCTACCCCCTGCTGCTCGGCGTATTCCCGCATCGTATTGACCTCATCGTACTCCTTGCGGCCGTGATCCCCGCTCATGAGAAGCCTTTTGGCCTTGCCGAGGCCGTACAGCTGTACCGCCGTATCGACCCGGTCCTGCAGCATCATGGACATGCTCCCGTCCGGACGCACATACGCGCCGAGCACAATAATCGCATCTGCTTGGGGGGCCTGATCCAGCCCGACTACATAGCTTTTTCCCGTGGAACGGACAAGCCCGTCATTCGTCAAAACAAGGCACAGCCCCAGAAGCACTGTCAGCAGTGACGCAAGCAGCCTTTTTCGTATTCTCTTCCGCTTGCAGGGCTGGGCCAGCTCTTCCCTTACGCCCAAAATTCGTCTCTCCATCCTTCCCGTTCCCCCCGTTAAACCTCATAACCCAGCAGCCAATCCAGCGCCTTGATAGACATTTGTGAAGGCAGCAGACGAAGCAGGCTGTTCCGGGCATATAGAGCCGCCGGATGCTCCAGCTGCACCATTCTGGCCATTCTTCTGGACCGTTCGGCTACCTTGGCGGTACGGGCACGCCGTCTATGTTCATACTCCGCCAGCGCGGCTGGCAAATTCCCGGGGAGCGCCAATAGCAGGTCCGCCAGCACCCACGCATCCTCCAGCGCCTGTGCGCCGCCCTGTCCCAAATTCGGGAGCATCGGATGAGCCGCATCGCCAAGCAGCACGACCCGTCCTGCGGAGCAATACGGCAGAGGCTTCATATCAAAAATATCGTGAGCCAGCACGGCCTCCTCCGGCGTACTTTCCACTACAGCCTCAATCGGCTCGCACCAGCCGCGAAAATGGCGGAGCGTCTCGGCTTTACGCCCTTCTGGCGCAGCCTGCAGCCCTTGAGGGGCATTGATTGCCGCAAACCAGAAGATGCGGTCGTTGCCCAGATGGGAAAAGCCAAACCGTTTGCCTGGGCCCCAGGCTTCAAAGCCCCCGCCAAGCTCCACCGGATAACGCGAATCCCGGAAATGGGCAATGCCTCTTCGCGCCGTGTAACCGGAATACCGCAGGGGAGGATCGCCTGCAAGCTGTGAACGAACCTTGGAATGAATCCCGTCCGCCCCGACCAGCAGCGCCCCCTCGGCTTGTTCTCCGCCAGCAAACGAAGCCGTGACAGCGTCAGGCCCTTCCTGATAATGAAGGAATCGTTTATCGAGCCGGATTGTCCCTGGCTCCAGCCCCTTCAGCAGAATGCGGTGGAGCTCGGCGCGGTGGATGAGATAGCTGTAGGTGCCGTAACGGTCCGCCTGCTCGTGAACAGGCAGCCGCATCACCGGCTTGCCGTCCCATGAGCGAATCTCTGCGCTGCGCACGGCCGCCCCGGAAGCGCGGACCTGCCCCGCCAGGCCCAGCTTCTCCAGCACCTTCAGCGCATTGGCGGCCAGTACAATGCCCGCGCCCCGTTCTTCATGCACAGCGGACCGCTCATATATCGTTACTTGCCGCCCTCCCCGCTGCAGGGCGTTAGCCAACGCCAGCCCGGCGATTCCCCCGCCGACAATCATAATTTGACCGGAAGAAGCACCCGAGCTGCCCTGCTCCGGCTGCCCGCTTTTCATCGAAAGTTGTTTCTGCTGAACTGGATGCATTTCGATTCCTCCGTATGTATACGACTCACGTTCATTGCTCAGCGGTAACAAACACATCCCCTTGTTGCCTAAGCCCGGTTCCCGTTCTTGAACCGCTTTCATCCGGTCGGTCACAGCGTCGATTTCGGCGCGCTCAATCCGGCGGGCTAAATCAGGGCTTAGCAGCGGATGCATCATTTGGAATTGTCCTTTCCTGTGTGCAGCCGCAGGTGCCTAGCTTCGCTTTTCAGTAAAGCATACACCCCGGCATCCACGAAACGGTGTTTTTCATAAAAATAGCTGCGAAGCAATCCTTCTTCTGTAAAATTCAGACGAAGAAGTACGTTCCGGGAGCGACTGTGCCCCGGATCAATCAGCGCCTCGATGCGGTTAAGCGCGAGCTCTTCGAACCCATATTGTATCATTTCCTGAAGCGCCTCGGTCATCATGCCCTGTCCCCAGCCTGCCGCTTTGCAGACAGACCCTCTTGTCTACTCGCTATGACCCTCCGGCCGATGAGAAGAGCACTCCGGTTTCACCTGTTCCAAAAACCATTCAAACAGAGCCGGATCGCGGTAAACCGCATCCATGATCGGATGTTTCAACTCAGGCAGCAGGGTACAACGGACATTTTTCCCTGCGAGCTGTAATGCCGCCACCACGTCTTGTGTCCGCTGAACCGGCACCACATCATCCGCTTCTCCGTGAAAAGTCCAGATCGGCATATCGCCAAATAAAGACGCTCGATCGGCGTCATAATAACCGGCTAGCGGCGCCGCCGCGGCAAACCGGTCGGAAGCATAGTCCGCTAGATCCCACACGCCGTTTCCGCCCATGCTGAACCCGGTAAGCAGCACTTGCTTGGCATCTGTCCTGTAGTGCTGCTGCACACTATCCAGCAGAGCCAGCACGGAGGCCCGCTCCTTCGGCCAGGAGGACTCCGCCGGGCATTGCGGAACGATGACGACAAAGCCGAAGCCCGGGGTTTCCTCCGCGATACCGAGTAATCCGTATCCGTCTAAATCACCCAGATTAGACCCCCGTTTTTTGATGCCGTGTAAAAATAAAATAACCGGCCATCGTTTCTCCGGCTCCGCTTCATAGTCTATCGGCAAAAACAGCTGATAGCCCAAGGCTCCCTGTCCATCAGCTTCTTGCCTCCCGTAAACCTTCCGTACCGGCATCCCGCGTCCTCCTCCAGCCCCTAATCAATGGAGCCATACTCGTTTTCGCTATAGCTTCGTCTCTCACAAAACTTCTGTCCGGCGAAGCAGCGCCTTCCTCCTCCAGCCCATTCAAGCCTGTCGTTAAATTCTCATTCAAGCTTGACCAAAAGGCAGGCGCATTACATTTGCTGCTGGTACCAGTCCGGCCGAATACGCTCGAAGCCATGATGATCGTCCAGCATCCGGTCGACTTTTGCCATCATCATATCCGTTTCCTCAGGCTTCACCTCGGAAATCCAAACTGCTGAGGAAATCGTACTCATTGCCAAATAAAGCGAATACAGCATCCAGAACTGCTCATCCGGATCCCGTCCCTGATGGTAGCCGCGGATTTGGCCGATGCTGAACGGGACACTGACCTCCGCGCTGAACATTCCCGCCTTCAGAAACTCATGGACCGGATCCCCCCAATCCATCCGGTTGAAATCAATCACTCCGGTAAGACTGCCGTCCCGGACGATCAAATTTCCGACATGAAAATCGTCATGCTGGAACAAATTGGGCCGCCCCTTCATTAATGGAAGATGCCGTTCGATAAACGCGATGACCCGCTCTTCCTGTGTTACTTTGGCGCCGCACATCGGATACCGTTCCATATACCTCCGGTGCTTGCGAAGCTTTCTGTCCTCCCAGGGTGCAATCGATGGAGGCGCTTCGTATTGATGCATGGCAAGCAGCAGCTGCCCGGCCTCCAGGCCGATACGGTACTGCTCCTCCTCGGAGTATAACGGCAGCTGATCAGCTGCATCCTCCCCCTCCAAATAAGTCAGCACCTGATAACCGAAGCCCATATCAGGAACGTGCCCGAGCTCGACGGGTCTGGAGCATTTTACGCCGATTTCGGTCATTTTTTGCAGGATGTCATATTCATTCCGCTTGGCTTGAAGATGGGAGGAAGCAAACGTTTTAAGCAGGTATGGCTCATTATTGACGATAACCTTGTACTTTTTGTCGCTGGAGTACCCTTTATCAATCGGAATAATATCCGTAGCCGCTTGTAAAAAAGGAATGTGCTCTCTGACTGGAAAAATGGTTGTCGGTTCCATAAAAGTCTCCTTTCTGAAAGCTTGCCGGCAGCAAGCAGACGCAGGTTAATTTTACCATAAACCTCCGCGCTCTGCGCAGGGCGTTTCCGAATGTTTGTTGGCAGCCTGCCAGTGTACACAAAGAAGCCGCCAGATTCCTTCTGGCGGCCCGGACCTGCTACTTTATCTCAACATGCCTATATTTCCTTCCCCAGCACTTGCCCATTCAGGCAGATTTCCAGCGTTGTTCCTTCCTGAACGGCAGGGCGGAGCGAATGCAGATCAAAGAGCTGCTCGATATGATGCACTCCCGCCGGGAAGGATCGCCGGTACACCGAATCCGCCACAGAACCGGCAGCTCTGGCGGTCAGCTCCGCTTCGTTGTTGCCATGGAAGAAGCATTCCGCCAAGGCCGGCTTCTGTCCGGATCGGCCCCGGGCCTCCACCTTAACCGCAAACAGCTCTTCCCCAAATCGTACAGCGCCGAAGCTCTGAACCATCAACCGGCGGACAGCCCGGAAGCGAAGCAGCCGGAACACCCCGATGCTTTGAAGCCCGCTGACGAGAGCCGTCGTCAGGCTGGAATCAAAGCAAAGACGGGTGGATACAGAAGGCACGGACAAGGTCCGGGCCAATGTTTGCTGGTCGGAGAACGGAAAGCGGTAGGCCGTGCTTTGCCCGAGAGCGCCGCCAAAATCTGCGGTTTTCCTGTCCGTGAAGCTCTGTACCCGCTTCGTCCGGCCGCCTTCCGTTACGTCAAAGCTGGAATTCAAATGGTCGATCGTCCATTCCATCGCTGCTTTCCCATGCTGATCCCCGAGCCCGAGCATAATGAAGATATCGATTGCCTCCGTCTCATCCAGCAGCTTCGAGGCCTGAGCGGCCATCAGATTCGTCATACCCGGCGCTAGACCAACACTAAGCACCGCCGTCGCGCCGTTAGCCCGTGCTGCAGATTGCAGGCCTTCGACCCGGGCCAAAAAATCGCCCTTCGCTGAAATATCCACATAATGCGTTCCCCGCTCCAGGCAGGCCTGAACGAACGCCGTGTCGTGCTGATCCAGGCACATGACCACCAGCTTGGCGCTGTCCAGCACCTGCAGCCCGGACGGTTCGGTAATGTCCACCTGCAGCGGCAGGACCCGCCCTTCTGTTTCCCCGCAAAATCGGACGGCCCGCTCCAGACTTCTTCCGGCCGCATATACCTTCCCGGGATAACGGTCGCCCAGGAACCGGCAAATCGTTTGGCCCACGCGGCCATAGCCGCCAACAACAAGAATATGGTCCTTCATCACCGCGCCTGCTTCCTTCCTGCCTTCCTTCCGCTAGGCCTTCACGGCAAACCAGGCGTCAATTAAATAAGCGCCGAAAAAGCACGAGATTTGTGAGAATCCCGCCTCCGTCAACAAATCAACCACAACGGCGGGAGGAACCGGATCGGATTCATTTCCGATGGATGCGGCAAACCGCTCCCAATCCTGCAGCGGAATGCCATTGTCCAGCATGTGGCTTTTCCAGGCTTGCATCTGGCTTGAGAAGGCCGGGGATTCGGGGTCCCCGTTAATCGACGCGACAAAGACAGGCGCACCCGGCTTCAAGCGTTCGGCGATTCCGCGCAGCAGCTTTTGTTTGGCCTCCGTCCCCTTTACAAAATGAAGCACCAGCAGGCAGGTGGCAGCATCATATGAAGGCTGCTCAGGCAAACGATCGACGGTTCCCTCGATATAGGTTACCCGATCCCCGGGCAGTGCCTGCTCCACACGCTGCTTGGCCAGGTCCAGCATCCGGGAGGATGGATCAAGCCCCGTAAACGTCCAATGCGCATGCCTTCTCCCCAGTGTGACCAGCTCCTGTCCGCCGCCTGCGCCCACCACCAGCACGCGGGCAGACTCTCCAGTATGCTTTAGCAGCGAGGTAAGCAGCCGAGCGGTCATATCATACAGCAGCAGATATCCGGGTATTTTGCGTGAAATCGTCTGTTCATACCGGCTGACATCCGGATGGTCCCAGCTCATACGTGAATTCGGTTGATTCATAGCTGATTGCTCCATTCTTTTAAAAAGTGGCCGTTCCCCTGGTCATCTGCGCCAGCCGCAGACGATCCGCTTCGCTGAAATAAGGTCCGCCTTCCTCCCTCGCCGCTGCCACATCGAGCACAACTTCAACAGGGGAGCCGCCCAGGACAACAATACGGGTCCCCAGCGTCAGCGCCTCCTCCAGATCGTGGGTGACCAGCAGCACTGTCGGCCTGCCGCTATGATGCAAACGCAGCAGCAGCGCATACATCTCCTGACGCGAAGCCATATCCAGGCTTTGAAAAGGCTCATCCATCACGAGCAGATCCGGCTCGGCGGCAAAAGCGCGGACAACCGCGGCCCGCTGCCGCATGCCGCCGCTCAGCTGCTGCGGGTAATCGCCCGCTGCCTGCGCCAGGCCTGCTGCATCTAATAGTGCGCGGGCCTGCTGCTGCGCTTCCCTGCGTTTGGGCTGATCCAGCACCCAGAGGATGTTGTCCAGCACGGTTTTCCCGGGGAGCAGCCTGGGCTCCTGAAATACCATGCCGGTCCGTGCAGCGCCGGGCCGCCGGATTATGCCTGATGACGGCCGTTCCAGCCCTGCCGCCATACGGAGCATTGTCGTTTTGCCAATACCTGATGCCCCCATGACACACGTGATTTGACCGGGATCCAGGGCGAATGAGAACTCTTTGAATATTTGCCGGCTCCCATACGCTATGGAGATATGTTCGAATCGCATACGTTCCTCGCTCTCTTCCTTGCCAGCCATCCCCGTGCCGCTGCTTCAAGCCCCATGCCCAAAACAGCCACAAGCAGCGTCCATGCCATGACTTCATCCGTCTTCAAATAAATTCTGGCTGTATTCATTGCGGCTCCAATGCCAGTCTGCCCGCTAATCAGCTCGGACATAACGACCGTCTTCCAGCCAGTGCCGAGGTTGACGGTTAAAGCGGCGGACCAAAAGGGCGCGAGGGCAGGAAAATAAATGTCCCGCATTTGCTTGCTTCGGGGCACGCGGAACACCTGGGCCATCTCCAGCATCTCCCGGGAAACCTGCCGTATTCCCTGCACAGAGTTAAAGAAAAATACGGGAAATAACGCCACCGTGACCACCAGCACCTGTGCACCCCCATGGACACCGAACCAAAGAATCGCGAGCAAAATCCAGGAAACCGGAGGAATTGCCTGAAGCAAGCCTACGACGGGCCGGATAAAAGCATAAAGCCTGTCGTAGATACCGCAGCCGATGCCAAGCAAAGTCCCCAGCAGGAAGGACAGCCCGAATCCCGCCGCAAAGCGGAGAAACGAAAGCTCCAGCGGCTTCCATATCCGGCCTTCCGCAAACAGCTTAGCCAGGGTATGCAGCGTTTCAAGAGGGCCCGGAAGAACAACCGAGGGGTAAATTCTCGCTGTTCCCTCCCAAGCGACAATCAGCACCAGATACGTGATCCAGCCGGGCGCCTGCTTACGAGCCGTAGTAGAAGCCGTCATCCGGTAAAGCTCCTCCAATGGAATCAGGGGCGGCTTGCAGCAGAATGTTAAAATAGCGCTCCACTTCCGGCCTTGCCTCTCGGGCATCTTTGAATATCAAGCTAATCTTGGGCATTGCCTCGGCCAGCACCGCTTCAGGAATGCCGAATGCCCCCGCCGCCTGCTTGAGCGCCGCGTCCGGCTGCCGCACCGTTTCCTGCAGCGCCGACCGGTAAAGCTCCTGGAACCGGGCGATTTCGTTCGGATGCGCCTGAGCCCATTTTCGGTTGACGAAAATACCGGTTTGCGGCAAATCCTGTCCGTACATCGTCCGCCATACTTGCTGGAAGTCGGCCACCTCCTTCACACGGCCTTGCTGCTGCAGACGCAGCCCGCTTAATACAGGCTCCGGCAAAACGGCGTGCTTGATCGTCCCCGCAGCCAGCTGCTGAACGATGTCAGGTACCGTGCCGTATGCCAGCTTCACCTTGGCGTCAAGGCTGTTTTCCTTCAGCACAAATTTCGTTATTATTTCCGGCGGGCCGCTTTGGCCGGGAATATGGACCGTTTCATTCGCCAAATCCGCCAGGCTTGCCGTCCCCGGGTCCATAGTGACCAAATACATAGATCCCCATGTATTGACATGAATCAGTTGAAGCGGCAGACCTTTCGCCGCCATATTCGCCCCCACATTCAGTGGCGCGGCAATAAACAGTGCATCCGGGCTTTGAACGCGGGCCAGCAGCTGCTCAATGGTATCCCACGTCTCCACCTTCAGCGATATACCGCTATCCTGCTTCGTCTCCGCCAGCAATGCCGGAATGAGGGAAGGCGCTTTGGGCGACAGCAGCGTTACCTCCTGCAGGCTCTGTTCCTTATTCGCAGCGGCCGCAGGTGCAGCAGCCTCCTTTGTATTTGCAGCACAACCGGTTAACACGGCCAAAGCCATAACACTTATAATTGAGATATAAAGCAAGCAGCGGTGTCCCCATCCCATATTTCCCTTTCCAACTCCTCATCAATCTTATAAAATATCATTAAGAATCATTATCAATTATAAGGATGAGGCACAATAATCAGCCATCCCACAAATATGGGATTTTCATGCCTGAAGCTGCAAAAGAACCTTTGCACGGGAGACGAATATGATCCAATTACAACAGGAAATGCTCAGAAAAAAAGTCACTGCACTCGGGGAGGCCGCCGTCTCTTCGCAGGCGTACCGGACTTCACTCATTGAACTGCTTCGGGAAGGAGTGCCCTTTGCTGCGGCGTGCTGCACAGCCATAGACCCGAACACGCTGCTGTCGACAGGGGCCGCTACAGAAGAAGGAGTCGAAGCGATCCATGCAAAGCTGTTTGAATATGAATACCTTCGTGAGGATTATAATGCCTACGACGATCTGACCCGGAAAGCCGATACCCTAGCGACATTAAGTGCCGCAACGGGAGGATCACTGGAATTAAGCGGCCGGTACCGGGATGTTTTGCAGCCTGCGGGGTTTAAGGATGAATTGCGGGCGGCGCTGGTCATTGAGGGGGCCTGCTGGGGATATCTCACCTTATTCCGCAGGGCGGACCAGCCGTTATTTGATGAGCAAGAGCGCAGCTTTCTGTCCTCGCTTATCCCATGCATCGCCCGCTGCTTACGCAAAACAAGCCTGGCCCTGCCCTTGGAGAAGGCGGACTGGCTTGAGGATGAGCCTGGGATTCTCATGCTTACCGGGCAGCTGGAGATTAGCTCATTCAATGCTACGGCCGAGCAGTGGCTGGCCCGGCTCCGCAAGGCCGAGGGCATCGAAAGCGCCGTTCTTCCGCGTCCGATCCGGGCAGTCTGCTCCCGCGCGTTGTCTGAATCAGCAGAGGGAAAAGACTCCCCTCTGGCTAAGGTTTGTATCCGAATGCCGGAAGGACCGTTTTTGACCATCCGGGCCAGTCTCTTAAACGGATCTGAGCATGGCGTCCAGCTTGCAGTATGGCTTGAGCCGGCCAAGCCGGCCGATATGCTGCCTATCATTACGGAGGCCTATGCCTTGTCGGTTCGCGAGAAGCAAGTGTTAGAGGGGATTATGCGGGGATATTCCACGAAAGAGCTGGCCCGGTCGCTCCATATTACGGCCTACACCGTACAGGATCATCTCAAATCAATCTTTGCCAAAACCGGGGTATCCAGCCGGAGAGATCTCATTTGGCAGCTGCTGTCCAGATTTAGCCTGGAGGCGGAAAGCAAGGGCGTCTAGCCCCCCTCCTAGCCTTGTTATGTAGGTGAACAAATATGGTAAGCCGGAGGCGCTATCCTTAAAAAGTGTGTATCCTGCTTACGCCTATAGGATGACGCAGGACGGGATTAGCCGGGGCAGCTGCAGGCGTGCAGCGGAGGGAAATTTTCAGAAGTATCGCAACCTTCAAATGGAAAAAAAATCGGCCGGGACAGTGAGTGAACACCATCCCGGCCGCAAGCCTTATTTTCACCGCAGCATCTTAGTAGTACGGCGAGATCATAATATACACAAGCACACCGGTGAGACTGACATAAAGCCAAATCGGCATCGTCCACCGGGCAATCCGGCGGTGGCGCTCCACCTGCTTCGTGAAGCCTCGTGTCACCGTAAACAGAGCGAGCGGCACATTCACAGCCGCAAGAACGATGTGGGTAAGCAGAATAAACAAATAGACGCCTTTCCAAAAAGGGTCGCCGCCGAACCGCGTCGGCTCCGTCAGCGAATGATAAATGACATACGACACGAGAAATAACGCCGTCGAACAGAACGCTGCGAGAATAAAGTTCCGGTGCAGCGTTATTTTTTTCTTTTTCACAAAAATGAGCGCCAGCAGCAGGCTAATAAACGTAAAGCAGTTGAAAATGGCATTCAGCAGGGGAAAAATCGTCACATCGAAGCCCAGTGTCCCTTTGTATCCGGGGAGAAAAAACAAAGCTGAAATCAGGCCGATCAGCACGATGGAAAGAATCGTGATTAACGGCGTAAAATTGCGGGGATTGTTCCCTTCCTGATTGCTATGACTTGATTGCATATGTACTCCTCCTGACTTCTCGATCCTTATTGTGCCGTTCCAAGGCTGCTGCATTCATCTTTCTTACGATCATTACCAATGTGCAAGCTTCGTCTATCAATGATTAACCGATAAACACGACAATGCCCTCATCGGTAAATATTTCTGTTAGCCGCTGCGTCAGATTTTGAATCCGCCGCTCCATATGCCCGCTGTCTTCCTCAGCCAAATGAATCTTTGCCCACATCTTTACCCGATCCAGCTCCTCCAGCAGCAGCGGCAATTCATCCTTGCATATATCTACCCCAGGGTCAAACATGGAAATCACCTGCAATTGCAAAGCCTGAATGGCCGGAATCCAGCATCGCATAAAAAAAGACTCCGTTGCAATAGGAACGTACCAGCCGGAGTTCTCCGGCTCCACGATCAATGCTGCGACCGACAATACGACTCCCCCTGTCATAAATCCTGCGGTGTGTATATCGTAACACCCGTCTGTGTTCGGTGCTCAGGCCTGTCAGGTGCCAACGGGGCACCCGCTAGAACGAGTACGTTTCGTCGCTGCATGACTTGATCCGGCCCGTGATTAGAGAGCCGTCACAATCATTCCGCCTTGCACTGGCACGCCTGCATTTCTCCAGTTTGTCCCCTTCAATCCAAGCGTAAACGATTTGTTTTCAAAAGCAAACCCTTCCATATGTCGTTTCTATGAACTCCGCAGTTTGGCCGCCTTCACAGTCCTGGCACGGTTGATATCCTGGTATCTTGTGTAGCATTCATTTCGCTTCAAATGCTGCCTATTCCCTTAATTTAACGGTGTTATCTTCACTTCGGCGGGATTGCCCAGCACATACTCTTTAATAAAATATTGATCCCGCTCGAATACGTCCTGAATGACGGTCTGCCCTGACCTAATCTCATAGGTATCCGGCTCCCCGTCACGGACGATGCCGCATACAATCCAATAGCCGTCACTCAAAATATAGTGTAAGCCTGCATTCGTCTGATTATCGCTCACCGCTGCCGCCAACCGGTTTTCCAGCTTCACCTTATATTTCCCATCACGCTCTTCATACATCACGTAACCGCTGGCTTCCCCCGCGTTTGTAAAATGATAGGAATAAAGCAGCACCTTATTGTGCCCGATGCTTTGCTGTACCTGCAGCTGCACATCCCGTACGTGGCCTTTGCCGCCTGCGTTCTGGACGATCCGGCGAGTAGCATCTGCAGCAAGCTCCTGCTCCGTATACGTCCTGGTCATCCGGTTATAGGCATTATAGGTGAACAAGAGAGTTATCCCGGTCACGATCAAAATAACACCCACGCCTACCCTTAGCTTTGCATGCATACGCTTATTTTCCTCCGTTTTCCTCGCCTTGCGGACCGCTTCAAATCAATTTCTTACTAAATCCGGTTTTGAGCCCTTTGACGAATCCGCTCTTTTCATAAAATGAATGAACCTCGTCCCGCTTCGACCCGGTCATCAGCATAACCTTATAGCAGCCATGTTCCATCGCAATTTCATTTGCTTTGTCCAGAGCCATACGGGCATATCCTCGTTGCCGGAAATCCCGATGTGTGACCACATTCTCGATCAGCCCATATGGTCTTGCACCCCGGGTCAAATTTTTAATGATGGTGAGTACACAAGTAGAGATGACTGCCCCATCTCTCTCCACAACAATAATGTTCATATACTTATCATGGAGAATTTCATCCCAAAGCACTTCAAGATTGGCATCAAAAATCAATTCAGGATCACGCGCATGCAGATGCTTGTACAAATTCAACAATTCACTTAATTCCGACCGACGAATGGTTCGAGCAAAAGCGTTATTCATAAGCTCTCCTTTCTTAGGCATGGCTATAATGGTACGGCTACGAACTTCATTCTTAATCCGCCACTGCTAAAAGAGAGCCGCGCCCGCCATTAAAATTCCGAATCCGGCCATCATTCCCGTTCCTTCTTTGCGATTTTTCAAGGAAAAAGCCTGCAGCAGCACGTCATCCACTTATCATCGTTTACAGCATGTGGTCGACCGACCGCCAGTGCCCGTTCTCGATTCCCGTAACAAGCTCAACGCCCTGTTCCTTCATAAAGGTGCAGGCTTTATGAATATCACGGACAGGAAGATGCCCCTAACGTTACGATGAATTACATTGACACTCACTTGGCACACACTCCCTAGGACAGTATGAATTTCTCCTGTAAAAGAACAAGCACCCTTCCATATATTAACACAAAATCTAGCGGTAAAAATAAAAGAATGGAGATAACGTCGTATCTCCATCTAATAAGTCAACTATATATTCCTTCCCCTTATCGATATTGTCCGGGGTCATATTGCCGGATATCCTCCCCGATTTCCAGCTTACGCCTGTTTACAGCCGATTGGTTCGGAAACCCGCGGCTAACGGCCCGCTATTTCGTAACGGCAAGCATCTGGAACACCTGCCGGCGATCACCGGCCAGCCGGACCTGCTTGGTTTGTAATTGGGACGAGCCGTCCCCATCGAGAAAAATCCCGTCCACCAGCTTACGGTCCCCGAGCTGCTCAACAATAGCCGAACGAAACTGCTCCACCGTACAGCTCGTAGGAGAAACAATCATATACAGCCGATTGGCGCTGTCATATACTAGTCCGGTGCGCATATGTCCGTTGTCATAGCCAGGCATCTCCTGGGCGATCATTTCCTGCCGCCATACCGCCTCATTTCCAAGACTCATACTTACCCCGCCTTGGGCCCAATATTGCTGCTTGTCCCTTACGGCAAGCTCGTCCGCACTTGTTACGATTTGCACGGAGAACCGCCGGTCGCTGCCATCCCACACCAGCGTTCCGCGCGGCAAATGATTCGTAATGCCCGTATTGTACCAGCCTGATCCGTAATCCCCCGGCTCTCCCTTTAACGGCCGGCCGTTGACTACCGCAACACTGAGCAGCGCCCCTTCCCAGAAGAAGCCCCCGTTCACCCCGTAAAATGGAGTCGCGGTTACGTTCGTATCGATTGCCTGGAGACCGACGTGATCGGGGGTCGTTTCAATCGTGTGCAGTTCAACGCCGTTTGAGCTTACCCGTTTGTCATAACGATAATGCTTGGCAATATCATTTTTATCCGCCATCATAGCCGGAATCAGGAACAGCAGCACGATAAAAAGAATTGCAGCCGCACACGCCAGCTTGTACCATAATCGGATCGGACGAAGACGAACGACGATAATCCGCACCATGTCACTCCTCGTAAGCGGGATTTTGGATAACCTACTATACAATACGAAACGTCAGCCGAGATCATTCCTCAAAAGCGAGACTTTGAGATGCAGGATAAAGATAAGGCTAATCATTACGCCGGTCTATTCAGTTATTTTCTTGCATTACTAAACCGGTGTATTCCAAATTCCTCATAACCGGAGGAAACGATCGCTTCACGCAGCGGATAGAGACTCGATGTAAAACGTAATTCAATATTTTTGCCCAGCAGTCGCCCGATTAAGTTATCCATCGCCTCCACCGCGGCCGGCCTGACGGTCTGAACGGAAATGTAGTACCCTGCCGTCCGGTCAAAAAGCTCAAAGCCCGCCTCAGCGAAATGGTATTTATATATCCTTTGCTTGGCGATTGCGGGATACCATTCATTTTCGACGGTGACAATGATGTCCGCGTCCGTATTTTTGAAAAATAATTCGCGGTGCTCCTCACTCGTATTCCGTGTTCTCCGGCACACAATCCGCGGACACTCTCTCGGGAAGTAATAGGTGAATTCCTGCTCCTCATCAATGGCCCACACAACAGCCGGAAAACCAGGCCGGCTCTGAATTTGTTTCGGCACAAAAACCTCAATATCCGGATTCTCGCTAAAATGAAACAGCATTGGCGCACCTCGTTTAAATTGGATCAAGTTCCATCCGGTAGCGGACCTGAACCAATTCCTTTCCTCTTGTAATCACCTTCTCCGTCCCATCACATAGAAGACCAAGGTGTTCATAAAATCTTCTAGCATTTGTATTGTCTTGGAGCACCCACAATGAGACTCTAGCATACCCAATTCTTTCAAACGGGCTATCATGATCTCGGCATGCTCCGATTGCAATACAGCCAGCAACTTGCTTCCCCACCAATAACAATGCGATTTGATGTTGGCCCTCGTATAAAGCACGTTGATAATACTCCTTGCGATTTTCCAGTGTGAATGGATCAGCCCAACGAATCTCAACATCACTCATGTTCTGCATTCATAACCCCGTTTTTTTAAAATAAGTGGACATGATTTGGTCACGCCTTCTCCTCTTTACCAGCCCAAGCTTTCAAACCAGACCGGTTTTTGATGGCTGAACAGAGCGGACTTCATGTAAGAAATCATGTTTTCAGGAAGCTCGTGAAGGGAAAACCACCTGATTTCCTCACATTTATGAGGCTCGGCATTAAACAGCTCCCCTTCCCATTCGTGAACCAGAAGGAAGAAATCCATCCATTCCGTGTGGTACCTGGGATCCCTGCGATGCATAATTCCCGCCACTTCCAGGCCGTTCGGAGGGATCCGAACACCGGCTTCTTCCAAAGCTTCCCGGATGGCCGCTGCCTTCACCTCTTCATTCCCGTCAATCCGTCCCGCCACCAAGCTCCACATACCGTCTTCGAAGCCGGTATTTTGTCTTTTTAATAACAGCACCTGATCTGGCTCCTGCTTAAAAATAAGATTGACCGAGCCGTAAAATATAGGTTTGCTCACGGTATTCTCCTTTTCCTGCTCCATTTAAGTCAGGTACAAGATAATAAAACGCCCTCTCCAGTTAACAGGTTATACTCATACCTTCTAATCACCCGCATCCGCTTACGTTTGTATTAATTTAATGTATCTTTTACCCCGGCCATTGTTCTGCTCTGTGTTCGTATCCTCTTGTCCATCGTGCTCCTCAGCAGCTTGCTGCTCTTCTATTATGGTGATTCCATCAAAATAGGCGTTTTCCTTATACCACTCTATTAATTGCTCTAAATCTACATTCCCAACCAACTGTTCTTCTCCGTGATATGAAACTAACGTCAAGGCGAACGCCGGAATGGCGGTATCTGCAGGGATATACAGTACAAACGATTTGTTCTTGTAGTGATTTTGCAAATAAGACTCGAGTTCCCTCTCTAAAAACATAAAGCTATAAAAAATACGCTCTGTCGTTATACGGCCGCGTTTAAGCAATCGGTTAAACCCGGTTATGTACTGATAATTATAGCGGTATTCGTCGCTTACTAAAGCGGGATCGTTAGAAAATAGAAAACGAGGCTGCCCGGCTATGGAACAGATTTGTTCATATGCTTTCGCAGCATGCTGCTTTATGTATTCGATGATCTTCATTCCTTTATTTTCAAATATTGATTCAGTGAATCAATCTCATTTGTCACGAGTTTGACGTTTTTTCTTGAAAACTTATCTTTTCTGGAATTGTGTACCAACAGGTCTTCGACATCTAAGGCTATGAAGCAGCAGAGCCAATGTCTACTAGGCTTCTCTATGTATTTTGAAGGTTCTTCCAGTCGATTGCAATCAAAAGCTTGCCGCCGGTGCGGCAGTAGGTGCAGCAGCTCATCCCGCATTCTGCGCGAGGCTGTCGCTCACTTTCCGGGAGTGAAATACAAAAAGACAGCCCTTCCAGCAGGCTGTCCCCAGTTACAATCAGATTGCTTTATTTACGAACCCATCACTAGCTATGCCTCAACTATGTCTTCGGCACGCCGGATAAACGGTCCTTCCTTATTCATCATGTAAAATAACAGCGTACACCTTACCCGGACCGTGGATACCGATCGTCAGGTCGTTCTCGATGTCCGCGCTCCGGCTCGGGCCGGTGATCAGGTTAATCGAGGACGGCACATCGGTGACATGAGGGTAACGGCGGCGCAGCGCCTCCAGTGCCTCTCCCATGCGGAAGACAAGCTGCTCCTTGTCAAATACGGCCACCAGAATGCTGGTCAGCAGGCTGACCGAGCGGCCGCGGCCGCCGTATGCGGGCAGCACGAGCGTGCTGGTCCCGGCTACGGCATAATCCGGCCATACAAGCCCGAGCTGGCAGCGCTCGGTTTCACGGAGCAGCTTGCTGCGCTTGGCCCAGTTCGGTCCTGACCCGGTTTCCCCGGCGCTGCCGGACAAGGGCTCGGCGAGGTCCTCTTGACCTGCCTGCTCTGCCCCGGCCGGGGCTTCGTCCTCATCCTCACGCCAGGGAACAACCTTGATGCCTGCGGCTTGCAGCGTATCATCCAGCCCCAGCTCAAGCAGACGCTCATGCTCCCAACGGCTAATTTGCGTCACGCCAAGCTCCGCCGAAATTTCCTTTATATAAGCCCCGATCGCTTCACGCGCCTCGGAACGCTTCACCAGCAGCACCTTGCCGGTGAGCGCCGTCCAGTTGCGGACGAACAGCTCCACCAGCTCATCGGGGTTGTAGGACATCGCTTTGTAATGCTCCGGCACGCCGCGCAGCGGATGCGCCGGTGCCTCGCGTAGCGGCTCTTTGCGGCCAAGGCGGGAAGCAATGTTCTGGATGAAAGCATCCCGGCCGCGCATCGTCGTCGATTTTGTCATGAATGCCCGCCTCCTTTGGCTGATGATCCGTTCTTGCCGTCCTTAGGGCCGGCAACCGGCTCTGCCGGCGGTGTTTGTGCAAGCTCACGCTGCAGGGCCGTCCACCGGTCCCGGAACGACTGCTTCGGCATCATCGGCAAGAAACGGGACTGTGTCCAGCCCGCAGCCGGTCCCGGCGCCTTGCGGATAATTCCTCCGCGTGCCAGCGGCTTCATGCCGAAATAGGCTGCGCTCATCGCCATTTTGTACAGCCGCACATTGCCGAAGGTCGTCTGGAACGCCTTGAAGGCCAGACGCTCCGCAAGCGGCGTCAGCTTCAGCTTCACCTTCCGGTGGCGCAGGTGGACGAGCATGTCGTGCAGCGGGATTTTGACCGGGCATGCCTCATAGCAGGCCCCGCACAGGCTCGACGCATAGGCGAGCTGGCCGGCTTCCTTCATATCCTGCTTCAATAGCGGCGTCAGCACCGCTCCAATCGGACCACTGTATACGTCGCCGTAGGTGTGGCCGCCGACCTGGCGGTATACCGGGCAAACGTTCAGACAGGCCGCGCAGCGGATACAATTGAGCACTTCCTGGAAGATCGGGTCCCCCAGCTGTGCCGATCGGCCGTTATCCAGAATAATAACGTGCAGCTCCTCAGGACCGTCCATGTCACCCTGATGGCGCGGACCGGTAATGAAGGACGTGTAGGTGGTCAGCTTTTGCCCCGTAGCACTGCGGGCCAGCATGTTCAGCATCACTTCCACATCGTCGAAGGTCGGAACCAGGCGTTCCATCCCCATGACAACAACGTGTGTTTTGGGAATGCTGGAAACCATCCGGCCATTGCCTTCATTGGATACAAGCGTTATAGACCCGGTCTCGGCCACACCGAAGTTACAGCCGGTCAAGCCGATATCCGCTTCGAGAAAGTAATTGCGAAGCTTCTGTCTGGCGTAAGCAGCCAAAATTTTCGTCTCCGGCTCAAAGGGCCGCCCCGCGTCCTCTTCGAACAGGTTCGCGATTTGCTGCTTGTTCTTGTGAATCGCCGGGATAATCAAGTGCGAAGGCGTTTCCTTCGCCAGCTGCAAAATGTACTCCCCCAGGTCGGTTTCAATCGCCTCGATGCCGTGATCCTCCAGATGATGGTTCAGATGCATCTCCTCGGACACCATCGATTTGCCCTTCGCAACCAGCTTCGCCTGCTTGGCTCTTGCAATCTCCATAAACGTCTGAACCGCTTCATCCCCATTGGAGCAAAAATAAACGTGTCCGCCCCCGGCGTGGACATTCTCGGCAAACTGGTTCAGGTAGTAGTCCAGATGCGCAATCGTGTGCGAGCGGATCGCGCTGGCGCGCTCACGCCAAATTTCCCAGCTGCCCATTTCATCAATGGCGCCAAGCCGCCCGTTCTTCAGTTTATCTGTAGTGAAGGCGACCGCTTTACGCAGAAAATGATCGGCAAGCGCCTTCTCCGTCCGTTTTTTCAAGCCGGTTCCGATCAGAGCCATTTCCTCCTGCTCGGCTGTTTTATACTGAACGCTCACGGGCCTTCACTCCTTCCTCCAGCAGCTGAGCCAGATGCATCACGCGCACCGGCTTGCCTTCCTTATTCAACCGGCCGCCGATATTCATCAGGCAGCCCAAATCCGTGCCGACGAGAATTTCCGCGCCCGTTTCGCATACATGGGACGCCTTCTCGCAGACCATCGCCTCGGACATATCCGACATCTTGACGGCGAACGTGCCGCCGAAGCCGCAGCAGTCTTCTTTTTTAGGCAAACTGACGAAATCAATGCCCTTCACAGAAGTGAGCAGCTGCATCGGCTCCTCCTTCACCCCGAGCAGCCGCGTAGCATGGCACGACGGATGATAGGTTACTTTGGCTCCGAATTCAGCGCCGAGATCGGTAATGCCCAGTACCTGCACCAGAAACTGGGAGAACTCATACGTCCGCTCTACAATCCGCTCGGCCTTAGCCTTCCATTCCGGCTCATTTTCGAACAAATAAGGGTAAAAGTGATGCACCATGCCTGTACAGGAGCCGGACGGGGACACCACATAATCGCTGTGCTCAAACGCCCGGATCAGATTCCGCGCCACCTCGCGGGCCTCATCCTGATATCCGCTGTTAAAAGCCGGCTGGCCGCAGCACGTCTGCAGCTCCGGGAAATCCACTTCACAGCCGTAACGGTGCAGAAGCCGCACAACACTTTCCGCAACCTCGGGATACATCTGATCGGCAATACAGGTAACAAAGAGCGAAACTCGCATCGCTAGCCCTCTTTTCCACAAGTCGTGATTAAAACGCTTTCCTACTTATCAGGTTATCAGATCACTGTCGAAAAAGGAAGAGGGAAATTAACAAATATCACACCTTGCCTGTAATCGGAGTGAATTGGTTATCCCCTCACGGCTCCATTTGAAGCCCGTTGCACAAAACAGGCCGCAGCAATCCGCAGATGTAGTCTTGCGGTTCACAGCGGCCCGGTCATTAGCTTCATTGGCTCCGGCTGCTATTTCAAAAACTGTATTAACACACGTTCCACATGGAACAGATGCAGCTGCATCGCCTCTTGCGCGGCTGCGGAATCTCGAGCCAGAACCGCATGGTATACAGCCTCATGCTCCCGCCACAGCTGCTCGGATACCGATTTGCTGGCGTACATTTCCAGACGGCGGGTTTCGTGAATCGCCGCCTCCATCTGGCCGGAGATCGTCTCCAGCAGCCGGACCATGATGGAGTTGCGGGTCGCCTTGGCCAGCGCCAGATGGAACTGCATATCTGCCTGTTCCCCGACCGACTCGTCGCCCAGGTGCTGCTCCATAAGCGTCAGCAGGGCTTTCATCTCCCGCAGATTGTCCTCCGTGCGCTTCTGAGCGGCGATTCCGGCGTTGGACACCTCCAGCGCCTTGCGCGCCTCAATCAATTCCAGCACCGTATCCTTGCTGAGCAGCAGTGTATCGATTTGGGGCATCACCAGCGAGCTGGAATCCAGCTCCCGCACAAAGCTTCCCTCGCCGTGATGAATTTCCACCAGACCCATGGCCTTCAGAGCGCTCAGCGCCTCACGGACCGTAGATCGGCCGACCTGATACACCTCGGACAGCTCACGAGCGGACGGAAGCTTTTGTCCGGGCTGCAGACGGCCTTCTGTAATTTGCTGTCTAATCCGTTCAGCAACCTGCTCATATATTTTTCGGGAAGTAATATGGGTGGTTTCCATTAATTTGTTCCTCTTTTCGCCGGACCCAGGTATTTGTTTTCAAGCCGCTGGCTGAACCAGTTCGCCAGGAACATCGTCACTGCGATGTCATCCACCGGCAGGTATGGCAGAACGTCCGGCAGCACCCAATACAGCATGACCGGCACGACAAACAGCAGCTTCTCCCAAAATGGCACATTCGATGAACCAAGAAGCTTAAACACTCGTATAAAAACATGCCGCCAGTGGCGAAGCGATAACAAACGCCGCAGTCTCATTTTCCGTCCCCCTTGACACCTGTAGCAATTGTTCCTGCACCAGCCTTGGTTGGCACGCGTGCAAGTGCCGATTGCAGCTTGCGGCTCTCTTCCGGCATACAGCTAGGAAAGAGAGCTGGCGTGAAATTCCGAATGGAAGCATTGTCCATACGCCCCGAGGCGAATCAGATCACAATTTCCCATTCGGCGTTTTTCTTATTTTACCCCAAAATTTGCTTTCAAAAAAGGGCTGCCGGTAAGCAGCGGCGGAAATAAGATTGAATGTGGCGCTAATCCTATCCGGTTTGATAAAAAAAGACGCAAGGCTATGCCTTGAGTCCTTCGAGGAGAATTCCGATTACATCATCGTACATGCCGTTAAACTGGCTGACCGGCAGCGGATTAATGCCTAATCCCGCTTCCACGGTGAAGCCGGGGCGGCGGAGCTCCTGAATAAACCAGTCCTTGTATCCGGCATCGCTGCCCGTCAGCTTCACAGCCCGATACCCGCTGACAGCAGCGAAGCGGTCGGCAATCCCTTTCGATTCGGGCGGCTCCAAATCCCGATAATTCCAATAAATTTCCTGCCCCTGGGTATGGAACGCGATAACGAGCCGAAAGGAATGCTGATTCGTAAAATTCGCCATGGCCTGTGACTCCGGCTCTGACAGCGGAAACGGCCCTACATAATCCCGGGGACCCGGCCCCTCCACCGCCCGCCGATCCCGTTCAATTTCCCAATGGGCCGGAAACTGGTCGTTTAAGTCGACACCGCGGATGTTGGCCTTCCAGCGGCGGAAATCCGCCGAGCCGTTATTCCATTCCAGCAGCTGGCTGTAGTATGGATTGCCAGGCTGCGCCCCTTCCTGCACAAGCTCCACGCCGTCCGGATTTACCATCGGCACCACCCACAGGGAGGCTTCCGCATACAGCTGGGCCATGTCCCGGCCGCGCAGCCTCGTCTGATTCTGGTAGCTGTCCGCATACTCTTCAATAAATCGCATCAGCAGCGGCGTTGTAATCCATTCATTGGCGTGGAACGCGCCGTTATAATGCACCTGCTTCTCCCCGTTTCCGATGCGGATGACCGGAATCGGCTTGCCGAGCACACTTTGGCCGATCATGCCGGCCTGCAGGAACGGGTACTTTTGCAGCAGCAGTCGAATATCCTCATTCATCTCCGCATAGCCATATTCATTGCCGATGTCGACAATACGCTCCCCGCGGGCAGGCGGCAACACAATTGTCTGTCCGATACGCAGCCGGACGGGATCGATTCCCGGGTTAGCAGCCTGCAGAGCGGCAAGAGAAATCGTAAACCGCCTGGCGATGTCATACAGCGTATCCCCGGCCTGAATGACATAAGTGCTTCCATGCGAAGCCGGAACGGTAAGGACTTGGCCCGGCTGTAAATACACATTCTCCTGAAGCGACGGATTTGCCGCCAAAATCGACGGAACGTTCAGGCCATACCGCCGCGCAATCCGGTATAAGGTGTCCCCGGGCTGGACTACATAGGAAAATGCCATCGTCCTCCCCCTCCTCGAAAAATCACACCTTTTAAGCCATATGCCGGATTGCCGGGACACATGCCGAATTTGCGTAGACGGAGGCGAAATAGAAACGAAAGGAGGAAACGATAGAGCCGCCCCCTGTACCCGCTGTATGTTCAAAATAAAATCGGACACAGAATACGCCAAACGGATAAAAACTAAAACAGCCCCCGCGGAACGCTTCGTTCCGCAAAGGGCTGCTATCTGAATTGGATTCCTGCGAAAAACCGGCTGTCTCCTGTAAGTATCGGTCTCTATCTGCGATTCCACTCCATACCGACTTCTCCGGCAGCCTCTAGCACCGGCCTTCCGTCAGGGCTGTCCATTACAGCTGCTCGATTTTAATCATATTGGTCGCACCGGCTTGCCCCATCGGGATGCCCGCGCATACGACAACGAGGTCCCCGTCGCCAACGAGTCCGCTGTTGCGGCCATTCATGATCGCCGATTCAACAACATCGTCAATTAACGGCGCATTGTCGCCCAGCACAGGGATAACGCCCCACAGCATAGACAAGCGGCCCAGTGTTTTCGGGTGCTTCGTAATCGCCACAATCGGCGCTTTCGGGCGGTACTTCGCCACCATCCGTGCGGTAAAGCCGGTTTCCGTCGGTGTAATAATCGCTTTGGCATCCAAATCCAGCGATGCGCCTACGGCCGCTTGGCTGATGACCTCTGTGATGTTGGTGGAATGCTGCGCGCGCTTACGGGCAAGCAGCTCCGTATGATTCAGCGTCGACTCGGTTTTCTCCGCAATCGTCGCCATCATCGCCACGGATTGTACCGGATATTTCCCTGCAGCCGTTTCACCGGACAGCATGATGCAATCGGAGCCGTCGAGCACGGCATTGGCAACGTCGCTTGCTTCCGCACGGCTTGGACGCGGGTTGTACTGCATGGAATCGAGCATGTGAGTAGCCGTAATAACCGGCTTGCCTGCCAGATTACATTTTTTGATCATTTCTTTTTGCACAATCGGCACGTCCTCAGCCGGAATCTCTACGCCAAGGTCGCCGCGCGCTACCATCAGGCCGTCCGACGCTTCCAGAATTTCGTCCAGGTTGTCGACGCCTTCCATATTCTCGATTTTGGATACGATTTGAACATGGTCCGCTCCAAGCTCTTCCAGCAAACGGCGGACCTCCAGCACGTCCGCAGCCTTGCGCACGAAGGAAGCGGCGATAATGTCTACGCCCTGCTCCACACCGAATTTGATGTGCATTACGTCACGTTCCGTCACGCCCGGCAGCGAGGTTTTTACGCCCGGCAGGTTGACGCCCTTGCGGGGTTTAATGATACCGCCGTTCAGGATGCGGCACACCATTTCCGTATTCTCGATGTTTTCCACTTCCAGCTCAATCAAGCCGTCATCAAGCAGGATGCGGGAGCCGATCTGTACATCCTCGGTCAGCTTCGGATACGACACGGAGATGCGCTCGCCCGTCCCGTCCACCTGCTCTGTGGTCAGGGTCAAAATCCCGCCGGTCTTCAGCTCGTAGGAAGCTTCCTTCAGCAGGCCGATACGAATTTCCGGTCCTTTAATATCCATCAAAATCGAGACAGGCGTTCCTGTTTCCGCTACCGCCTGGCGGACGTTGCGAATGCGGCCGGCATGCTGATCCAAATCGCCATGCGCCATGTTCATCCGCGCCACACTCATGCCGGCATGAATCAAATCCTTCAGAATCGGTACAGAGTCACAGGCCGGGCCCATGGTGCAAATAATTTTTGTCTTTCTCATCAGTTGGTGTTCCTCCTGGTTGTCCGGAATGGTTACTTATATGCTCTATTTTAACGAGGATTGTCGAATTGTGCTATGAATTATAGTACGATATATGTATAATAGTCCTATTAATTTTTGTGGAGTGTGAACCAACATGCTGGAAGTACTGTCCGTCCGTCATGATAAAGAGATTAATTGGCATAACGAGGCCAACCCCGCACAGCCGGTCTGGTCGTTCGTTCTCGTCAGCTACGGCCAATGTGTATACTGGATAAACGGGGAGAAAATTTTGCTCGAAAAAGGGGACACGCTGCTTCTTTCAGACAAGCTGCATTTTTACGGTAAAAGCGTACCCGGCCAGCTTCATGAGAAAATCGTCGTCACCTTCAGGCTCACCGGCGCGGATGCATCCGGCGCAGCTGCTGAATCCGGAGTCGTTTCCTCTAATTCGCGCATCGGGCAGCCTAATGGCGAAGCTGCGTCGCCCTGCACCGATCCGCGCCTGTCCCCGTCTGAAATCGCCGCTTCCAGCGCTTCCGGCGCTGCCCGAGGACATGACAAGCCTGCCGCTGACGCGTCCGGGCTTTCGGTGTTCCTGCTGCCGATTTTGGCCACCCAAAGCTACACCACATTCAAAACCGGCAAATATGAGCTGCTTCACTACCGCCTTCGTCTCATACATCAGGAATGGCAGGAAGGACTCCCGTACAAGGAAGCCATGTGCGCGGCTCTGCTGCTGGAGACATTGACGCACTGGAACCGCGAGCTGGATGCCGGACGATTGCAGGGAACCAAGCAGCGGATGATAGAGCTGATGAAAAGCCATATTCAGACTCACATCCGGGAAAAAATTACGAAGGATACCCTGGCCGCCGTCATCGGCAAAAGCCCCGGCTACACAGCTGCGCTGTTCAAGGCTTCCACCGGGCAGACGATCAGCACCTATGTCCATGCCCAGCGGATGAAGACCGCCGTCTATTTGCTGAGCCATTCTTTGCTGACCGTTGCCGATATTGCCGAACAGCTCGGCTACTGTGATCCGTCTTATTTTCACAAGCAGTTTAAGGCTATTGTCGGCCGGACCCCCTCCGAAATCGTCAAGGAGCCGGTCAGGTAAGCCCGCTGCTCCCGGCAGATGCGCAAATATGACCGACCGGGCCCAGCGTCATATGGGCAAAACACCGCGAAGGGGCGATTACAGGCAGCGCGTGGTTACCGGTGATATCGATTATTCTGGTATTCCCCGGACTGCAGACGCCCGTCACTGAAATACCTCCTTGATCGTGCAGTTGCCAGCACCAATGTCCCCTATCGATCATAACGGTCAACAGGCCGCAATAAAAAACCCCGTCTCCCGCTTCAACGGACCTTCGGCAGGCCGCGATAGAAGCTGAAAAACGGGGCTATGGCAACGATGTGCTGCGACCTCGGCCGCGGTTTAGAAATAATGCGGGACTTGCCACACAACAGGAGAAACATTAATTTGCTCATCCAGCCACAGCTGGGCGATTCGCTTGAACATTTGCGGCTCGCCGCTGCAAAAAAACTGATGAATCGGAATTTCATTCGCCTGCGCCAGTTGATTGTGGAAATTCAGAATGGCGCTGATGTCCCGCGCTGTTTCGTCGGCTGAGCTGATGATGGTCACATCCGGTCCCATCACCTCGCTGATTAACGGGGCGAGGAACGGATAGTGGGTGCAGCCCAGAATCAGACAGTCAAGTCCCCGGCCCATAAGCGGCTCCAAGGATTCCTGGACAATTCGTCCCGTTTCGTCGCCATCGAACTGGCCCCGCTCCACCAGCGGCACCAGCAGCGGACAGGCTTGACTGTGTACCTGGACGGTCGGCGAGATTTCAGCCAGGGCTTTTTGGTAGGCCTCGCTTTTGATCGTGCCTTCCGTACCAATAACGCCAACGACCTGATGCCGTGTCTCCTTAATCGCCGCACGCGCCCCGGGATGAATCACGCCGATGACGGGAATATTGACGCGCGCGCGTATATCGTTCAGTGCTACCGCTGTCGCCGTATTGCAGGCAATAACAAGCATCTTCGGGTCAAATTGAATTAAATAATCCACGATTTGCCGGGTAAACAGCTGCACTTCGTCATAAGGCCTTGGGCCATATGGCGTACGGGCCGTATCCCCGAAATAAATGATTTTCTCCTGCGGAAGCTGGCGCATAACCTCCTTGACCACCGTCAAGCCGCCTACCCCTGAATCCAGGATCGCTATCGCTTGCTGCACGTGCTCTACGCTTCTTTCTATGTTGGAATGGGAGAAACACAGCTACCATGTTAGCATATGTCCGGCTGTATGAAAACGTACCCCCGCCTATTTCTCCGTGTTCGACTTCAGATCGCTGACAAGCCCAAATTCATAGCCGGCCTTCTTCACCTCGCGAACAATCCGGTCCAGCGCCTCGATATTTTCCTTGGACCCCTCATGCATCAAAATCACGTTGCCGTCATGGAGGCCGTTCATAATATCGTTGTACGGGTCCTCTGCGCCATTCTTGCGCGGCTCCCAGTCTCGCATGGCGGTCGACCAGAATACCGACGTATAGCCCATATCCGATACGAGACCGAGCTGATGCGGCGTATATTTCCCGTACGGGAAACGGAAATATTTGACGACATCCTGACCGGTAATGTCCTTAAACAGCGCTTCGAAATCCGTAATTTCTTTCTTTATTTTCTCATCCGACATTTGGGTAAAATCACCGTGCGTCATCGTATGATTCGCCACAAGATGCCCGTCCGCCACCAGCTGGCGAATGTAATCGGGATTGGCCTTCATGTTGTAGCCAGCAATGAAGAAATTCGCTTTGACCCCATTATCCTTGAGCGCTTCAAGCAGCGTCGCTGTATCGCCCAAGTCGCCTCCGGCATCGATGGTCAAATACACCTTCTTGCCTTCCCCCACCCAAATGGCTTTGTAGCGCTCCGGGAACGACTTGGTTTCATTCGGGAATGTAGGCACGATGCCCTTCCCTTTCTTCACGTAGTACCAGGATAATGCCTTGTTCTCCGGTAAAGCGGATGCCGTTTGCGGCTGCTTCGTCGCGGCCGGCGTTGCCGCCGGTGTCGGCGATGGGGGAGGCACCGGTGTCGATGAAGGCGACGGTGCTGGCGTAGGAGAAGCTGTTGCTGCCGGCGTGCTTTGCGCTGTTGCCGTCGGCTGCGGCGTCGGGCCCGGACTCGGAGCGGCCCCTTCGGAAGCCCCCTGCAGCGGCTTGTCAGGCGGTGATCCGGTTGCAGCCGAGCAGCCGGCAGCGAGCATCATTGCCAGCGTAAGAGAAACCAGCGTTGCTGTTGATTTGTTCATCCTGTTCACCTCTGCATCATTAATTCGACGCGCTCCGGCGAATTCCTTGCCGTCCAGCGACAAATCAGGCGTTTATCAGCCGGTTATCACCCTTGTCGAAAAGTGAACGTATTGCGAACAATTCTCAAAGTCGATCCTTGTCCGGGGGTTTTCGTATATAATGGGTGTGATCAAACAGATTGACATTGGGGGAGGAACTTCGTATATGCTTAAAGGTTCATTGGGAAGCTTTCGCGCCATCGCCTTGCTGGAAGGAATTTCATTTCTAGTGCTGCTTTTTATCGCGATGCCGCTGAAATACTGGGCTGATTGGCCGTACGCGGTGAAGTACGTCGGTATGGCTCACGGGGTGCTGTTTGTATTATATCTGGCAGCCCTGCTCGTGGTGAGCGTAGCCCACCGCTGGCACATTTTCAGAATTACGGGCGCTTTTATCGCTTCCTTCCTGCCCTTCGGAACCTTCGTCTTCGATGCCCGTCTGCGCAAAAGCAGCTAGTTGAACCGGCAGCCCGACAGCTTCCGCGAAGCCAGGCGCTTCTGCTGCTTAGAGGAGTAAAGCCGGAGTAAGCACCGGCCTCGGTATCATCTATGTGTATTAAACACAAAACGTCCCCATGCCCGAATCGGACAAGGAGACGTTTTTAGTTTTCCCGTGGCATCCCGGCGCTTGGGAATACGAAACCGGTTCAGCCGGTTTGTTCTTGCAGCGCCTGCGTGTACGCGGCCTTATGCTGCGCAGGCATCGTATAGGCGGATTACATCAGTAAGCGGTATTCCCGGACTGGCTTGTTTTGCCGGAAGCAAAGCCCTTGAACAGCGTTGGCACATTGTGATAACGGGTGTTCGTAATTTTGCCCTGGCTGGTGCTGCTGTCCGTCCGGAAAATGGAGTCCTTCACATCCGAGATATCCGAATTGTCGAGTGTCATATTGACCGTGTAGCTTGTTCCGCCGTTTTGGCGAACCAGCTTGCCGATATCGTTGGCTTTGAAGTTTTTGATGTTGATGGTGCCAGCGGCATTCATTTGGAACACCTTATCGTATGCTTTGTATGCTCCGCCGCCGGTAATATTAACCGTACCTGCGGATTTGAGGGTCAGCGCATCCTCGCCCACATCCTGCCAAGTGACATTAGAAATCGTGCAGTTTCCGTAACAGTGTACGCCGTCGGCCGCAGGAGCCCCCAGAATAACGTTCTTCAGCGTTGCGCCCGCCTCCAGCTTGAACACCGGCTTCTGATTCTCGGCCTGGCTGCCGTCGCCAAGCGTGCTCGGGTTAGCGACAAAGGTAGCGCCTTTTCCGTCATATGTCTCCCCGGCCTTGACGACAATGGTCGAATTTACTGTGGTGGCAGCATGTACGGGAAGCACGGCAAACGTTGTCAAAACCAAGCCTGTGGATAAAACAAAACCCAACATTTTTTTCATTTTCACGATTCATCCATCCTTTTCAAATGAAATTTGTTTTGGCTGCGGACTGCAAACGAATAAAGCTGCTGAATCCCCCCCCCTTTCGCTGCCGCTTATTTTGCGCCTGCTTCGGCGGCTTGCGCCGGACGTTTGCAGCCTGCGGGGCCAAGCGTACTCCCCGCTTCGCTTCTTGCGGTGGATACAACCGGCGAATTTCGTCTTTCGGCTGTACCTGAAACTAATGTACCCGACCCGGGGTGTGACCGAAATAATCATTTCGTCACATCGACCGCAGGCGGTCATGAAGATGAAGAAATGATTACTTTCATTGGTAATTTGAAGTTATATCCAATTCTTCAATATACATGACAATTGATTTGGCAACGCAACTCGGCCCCGGCCCAGTGTTTCACTGCAGAACGGCGTTCGGTCGATTGCATAATCTTATAAGATCCCCGCTGCAAAGTGCATTCGACCAGGCAAACAGAACCACATAAAAGTCCCTTTTCTCGATAATCCATTTCTTGAAAGTCCGGACCGCTAAGAAGCTGCATAAGAACGGCCTTGTCCCCGCGGGATCGCAGCAGCCGTCTGCTTCTATGCGAAAAAAAGGAGCCCCTCCTTCATTGCGAAGGAAGTGGCTCCTACTCTTTGCTCGCCTTGTTCGGCAGAACGCACTTAATTTATCAACTGCTCCACCTGCAAAAAGCGTTTCAGCATCACTGCCGCCTCAGCGCGGGTTGCATTCGCTCCCGGCACAAAGGTAGTATCCGTTACACCATTAATAATTCCGGCTGCCGCCGCCTGAGCAGCAGCATCCTTGGACCACGTGCGCAGCAGGTGACTGTCGCTGAACTTATCCAGCTGCTTCGCATCGATTGGCACGGTTTTGCCGGCAAATTTCATTGCACGCACTGTCATCACCGCAATTTGCTCTCTTGTAATGCTCTCATTCGGCTGGAACGTTCCGTCTTCAAAGCCGTCTACAAGCCCAGCCTTGACCGCTGTTCCGACAGCGCCAGCAAACCAATCCTGAGAAGCAACGTCAGAGAACCGGGACGAAGCTTCTTCATTCAAGCCCAGGCCTCTGACTAGCAGCGCTGCGAATTCCGCGCGTGTAATTCGGGCATCCGGGGCAAAGCTGCCGTCAGTAACCCCTTGAACGACCAGCTTGGAAGCGAGCAGCTCGACATCCTTTTGAGCCCAGTGGCTTTGTAGATCCTCAAACGTTCTGGAAGAACGAATAATGGCATAGGTACTGTTACCCGGACGCTTGATTGTCGCCTCCGTCTTACCGTTCACATTGGCGAAAACAGCAGGTACGAAGGTCAATTCTCCTGTAACCGGATGGTACCATACCGCCGTCAGCCGGTCATAGTCCGCCGTCTCGTTCACAAGTATCGTCCGTGCCACATAGGTCGTACCGAAATCGCGAACCGGAACGGCAGCCCCTCCGCTCTCCGCTGTAACGGTGAAATCAACCGGTGCAGAAAGCAGCGTTCCTCCGGCTGCCTGCGCCTTCTCTGCGATGGCATCGCGGATTGAACCGGATACCTGCTCGAAGGTCACGGTAATCGTCATATTGGCGATATCCGCCCCAAGCTGTCCGCTCAGTGCCGGAATATCCAGTACATGAAGCGGCAATTGATACGACGCTCCGCTGCTTACGATGGACAGTACGGTCCCTGAAACAGCTGCGGTTCCATCCACCATTGCCTGGGCCGGAAGCTCTACCTTCGTCACAGCTTCACTGCCGCTGACTTCGACCGTAATGTGGCGTCCGCTTCCCTGATGATTTTGAATGGCGTCAAATGCCTTTTTCAGCGAATCTGCGGTCACAATGACTTTAACACCTGTTTTGCCATCCAGGGTTTCTTTAACTTCATTGCCGGAAATGATCGCCCCTTCATTGGACGTATCTACCGATTGGCCGCTGTCCGGAGCAGACGTTCCTCCGCCGCCGCTGCTTCCGCTGCTGCCAGAGGAGCTTTCTCTCGCTTTTGTCACGGCTGTAGCTGCTGTAGAGTACTCGCTTTCCCCGTGCTCATTCACTGCCGTAACCACATAATAATACCTTGCGCTGTTACCCAAACCGATGTCGTTGTAAGCACCTGCCGCAATTTGGCTTGCGATTTCTGTATACGGGCCGCTTTCGGCTTCACTGCGGTAGACATTATAGCTGTCCGCATCCGCTGAAGCCGTCCATGTCAGACTGATTGCATTTTTCCCGCCTGCAGCCGTTACAGCGGCCGGGGCGGCCGGGGCTTCTTCCGTCGGCTCAACACCGCCTTGCGGAGCAATATATTTCAGGAAGCTCCCCCAGATAATATTGCCCTCTGCATCACGCGAATACGGGATGACCGGAGTCAGGCTTTCAAAGTTAGCGTCTGTCAGTTGAACACCGGACTTGTTGACGGATGCCGTCCCGTTAAACATAAAGTTGTTGTCGGATTTCAGTGCCGCCGGGTACGAATCTGCCGCCGTATAGTCCTTTTGGTACGAAACAAAGCCGTCAATCGTGAAATCGGTCGGAATCGCACCGTAGGTGGTGAAGCTGATATTCCCTCGCTCATTGTTGAAGCCGATATTATCCTGGGCAATCACGCCCGGATTGCTGTTGCTTGTGAAGCCATAAGCGCCGTTGCCGAACGCCACGCTATTGCGAATGATGTGGGGCACATGAATTCCCTCACCGCCGAGCTTAAAGCCGTTTTTATCCCCGGCGCCTACCGTGCCGTTCGTCAGGAAGCCGTTGTTATACGCGATGCTGTCCTCAATCAGGACTGCGCCGATTGCGCCTGTTCCTGCTTTGGTGTACAAATCCCAGCCATCGTCAATGTTATTGTGAGAGATGGTGCCCCGGAAAATGTTGCCCACCCCAACCGTGAGCTTCGCGGCAAAGCCGTCGGCATTATTATCGGACGGGTCGCGGTTGTCAAAGGAATCGCTGTTCAAAATCAGGTTATAGGACGGCCAAAGCGCTTTGTCAGAGGCATCATCCGTACGGCTGATTTGGAGACCCGTATCCCCGTTCTCATAAAATCTGCTCAATTCCACAATGTTATAATTTCCGCCGACTGTAAAGCCCTTCGTATTGGCTGCGGAACGGGCAAAGTCGATCCCCTTCACATGCCAGTAATTCCCGCTTAATACAACGCCTTCGGATTTCTTGTTGAAATCAATGACGGGTCTTGTGCCTGGAGCGGCTACAAGATATTTTTTAGCCTCAGCGGTACCGTCGTTGTACTTTTTAATATCCAGCTTGGCGCTGCGCAGATATGTGCCGGCCTGAACAATAATTTTTTGCCCCGGCTGAACAAAAGCAATCGCTGTGTCCAAATCAAGCGGTGATGCCGAAGTGCCCGCACCGGCGCTTGTTCCGGTCGGAGCGACATAAATATCCCCGCCTGCGGCATAAGATTTCATCTCAACCGTAAAGTTCTGCACCTGTTTGTCGTAGGAGGACAAATACTGTGTATCGTCGGGCAGGAACGTTGCGCTGAAATTGGTTTTGCCTGTATTCAGCACAGCCGGAACCGAAGTTATTTTGCCTGCTTCCACGATCTGATCCTGCGCAATGACATTCAGTCCCTGCTTCACTGTAACAATGCCGTTGACATTGGATTTCACCATAAAAGAATAATCAGAACTGGAAGTCTGGTCCAGGGATACAATGCTGAAGGTCGGCGTAACCGGCTGCTTCGGCGCTTCCACCTTTGGCGCATCGCTTTGCGCCGCTGTAACCTTCAAGCTGATGTTGCTTACTTCCATTGTTGCCAGACGCGCAGTATAGAAACCGACATACATCTTCGAGTCCTGAACGCTCAACATGTCCGGCACATAAAAAATCTCTTCACTGCCGTTGTTCAGCTTCCCGGTAAAGCCGCTGTTCGTTTTGGACAAGGTCAGCTTGTAATCCGCCGCCGGATACGTATTGGAAGTGACCGGCTTCGCGGAGCTCAGCATGGTTTTCTGAATGCCTTTGCTGCCTGCGCCATCCGAAGATTCTACACCTGTCCGTACAAAAAATTGGGTTCCGTTCGTATTCTTCGTTCCGCCGCTGAAGCCGCCGATGGCGGCAATGTTCGAAGCAAATACACTGGAATCGCCCGCGGTGCCAATCACATCCCGCGCCATAATTCCGAACGACTCCTGCCCGTCATGCGGATCCTTTGCATAAGCCACGACTTTGATATCGGCCGACAGCTCGAAGTTGTCCTGGGCTGCGTCAAGCTCCGTGTAGTAGAACGTAATCCCGTCGTGATCCTCCGTTATTTTACCGCCGCCTTCCAGAGCGACGAGCCGGATATCATTACCGATTTTTTCCACATAGTTTTTATCCGTCGTTGTGGATTGTCCGAACCGGATCGTTTTCCACTCGTGCTGAACCGCTTCTCTCACGGTAACAGTCAGCGAAATCGGCGCCAGCTGCGCATTCGCCGGCGCAATTGGCAGCACATAGGTTCCTGCCTGGCTGCTGTCATAGGAGGACGAATCCAGCGTATACTCGCCGGCCGCCAGCGTTTCCGTATCTCCGTTGTCAAACACCTTGACGACCACAAGACCGGACGCGTTAAACGCATCCCCGACGTTATACGTCGTTTGCGGATAATCCTTGACCTCCATACCGGTCAATTCTTTTTCTTTCACCTGCAGCTGGAGAACCGCCTGCTCTGCTTTGTGCGTAATCGTAACCTGCTTGCTGCCAGCCGCCGTTGTATCCAGCGGGGAAACCGTGTACTCGTTCTTCATCAGCCGTACTGCCGAGTTGTCGCTATATTTCGCATAGACGACCATGCCGTCAAGGTCGATAGCTTCTCCAAGGAAATACAATGTTTTTTGCGGCTGCTGCCGGATTTCCAAGCCGGTCAAGGTAACATTCTTCACCTCTACATCAAAAGATGTGAACATGCCCGGCGTTTCCGTGGAATGGACATATACCGTTTGTGTTCCCGGCGTATGAAATACGTACGTATCATCAGTTACTGTCGCCCCCGGAATGGAGAACTCGTATTTGTCACCGGTCAGCTCCTCCGTGATGTAGCCGTCATTGTACTCGCCAATCACGCTGAAGCCTTCCGGATCAAAAGCATCGCCCGGATAATAGGCTGTTTTTGCCGGGTAATAATGAATTTGCATGTCCGTCACAGTTAGCGGAATGATCTCCACATTCGAGATGGTCTCTGCCGCGCCGTTAAAATGAATCGTCAGCGGCTTCACACCCACGGAGCTGCTGTCAAAGCCCGTCGCAATATACTCGACGTGAGACAATGCCTCTTTGCTTCCGTCCCCGTATACAGCTTCAACCTTCAAGCCTGACAGGTCGAGCGGCTGTCCCGGGAAATATTTCGTTTTCATGGCCGAAGCATCCACCAACAAATGATCCGGCGTTCTCGAATCCGCCACAACGCTGAAATCGCTAAATGTCACCTCAGCATCCCGCGCAACATAGAAGCCCGCATAATCCGTGCCGGAGAGCAGGTTGTCTAGCACGAATTCTTTACTTACTCCGTTCACAGTAACGACGTAAGCACTGCCTGACTTTTTAATTTTAAAATCGTAGGTTTCGTCTGGAGCCGGAGCATTGACGCCAGCTAAATCAAACAAGGTATAATCGGACCCGCTCTGCTTATAGAATGCTCGGGTCAGATTCGGGCTGCCTCCAAAACCACCAACTGCCACATAACTGGAAGTATGTGTGCTTGAACCCGTTCCAATGAAATCTTTGAGCATTAAACCAAATGATTTCTGATTAGGATTATCAGGACTGCTGCTATTTGCATTGAAACTAGAAATTTTTGCCGTAGTCTTTATCTCTACATTTGCATCTGCAGGAATTTCTTTATAATAAAAAGCCATTCCTTCATTATTTTTTGCCAGCTTGCCATTTTTGGCCAAAAGGGTAACTGAACCGTCTTCATTCATTGTCGGCTCAGGCGTGTTCGATGCACTCGTATTGCTGCCAAATGCCGCGAACGTCCAAGCGCCCAGCGGAGTTTGGTCATCCACGTGAAGCTTCACATTGCTGAAAGTCACCTTCGTGTTCCGAGCCGTGTACAAGCCCAGATACCCGATATCGACCGGCAAATCCTCAATGACCTGCATCTCGTCACCGATGCTGAGCACGTAGCTGCTTCCAACCCGCTTCAGCTTCAAGTCATATGTATTACCTGCGGCCGGCTTGGCTTGATCAAATTCGTAGCCTGCCTTCACTTGCGTGTTATTTTCGCTGTAAAAGCCCTTCATTGACTGCTCCAATGCTCCCACAGCCACATAGTTGCTGAAGTAAGTCGCGTAAACCACATCGGTCACGCCGAAGTTGGTATTCTCCGCAACCTTGCTGCGGGCCATAACGCCAAAGGACACCTGATTGTTCGCTGTCCAGCTGTCCACCTTTGCCGTCGCGGACAGTTCAAAATTTACACCGTCCGGGACTTCTTGATAATAATAAGCAATCCCTTCCGTCGTACCGGCGATTTTCCCCCGGTCGCTTCCGCTTCGCAGCGTAACCGTGCCATCCCCATTTTCTTTAATGGTAAAATTGGACGCCGTGATTTTATCCTGTCCGCCAACATCTCCAAAGACGCTGCCTTTCCACTCGCTGTTGTCCGGAATGGCAATCATGTCGTCGGCTGCAAAAGCAGGCACCGGCAGCATGGAACAGAGCAGAACCAAGCTCATCATGAATGCCATCCATCGTTTTTGTTTTTTAAACAATACGTTCTCCCTCCATTGAAACAGTGTAGTTCCGGCAAAACTCCCGGAAGCTGATCTGGATTCATCCTTTGGGTGCTTCACAGAAGAAAAGGAACCTCATCCCGAAGGCTGAGGCAAATCGGAAATGAACCATGCATCGACAACAAAATGAAACGCTTACACGATTCGTCTAAAAATATATTCTTCTGCACACGAGGCTGTAATCTGAGATTTTGTCCCGAGGTCTACCGAAAAATCTACCCCCATCGTACTTTACTTCCTTATAACATCCTATGAACATGATTTAACTACTCCCGTGGCGCGCATAACACCTATAATCATTAAACTCGGTGTGCGGTATGCCGGTTTTAACCGGGGTATGCTTGATTTAACAGGGTGTTTTTTGCGGGGCGCGGAAGTATGAGTGTTTAATATGAAGAAAATTAAATATAAAAGCCGCTTGAATTGGTATATGAAACCAATCGTTCAAGCGGCCCTGTATTTCGAACGTTATGAATCGTCCCAATTGACGAGAGTAGTAACCATGATTAATCCCAAATCCGGGACCCTTGTCCAAAAACCAAAAGCTTGTCACGATAACCATTTTCATCTCAATTTCACAAAAATGTACTCCCCCTATTTCCGGGCCCGGATAATTAAAATATGAATAATCGAAATCAGCACAAATGCGGTCAGAGCCAGAGTAGGGATGGTAATAAAGCCGAACCAGTTAATGTATTTGACATCACACGGCACGATGCCGCAGGAAGCACCTTTGGGCTTGAGGGCTTCAATATTTTCAAGCAGAACGTGATACAGGGAGAAGCAGGCGCCCAGCAGCGACATCGGGAGTGCATAGCGTGTAATGTTGAAATCCCGTTTGGCTGCGGCAATACCGAGCAGCAGTACGAGCGGATACATCAGTATGCGCTGATACCAGCACAGATTGCAAGGAATGTAGCCCTTCACCTCGGAGAAATACAAGCTGCCGAGCGTAGCTGCAAGGGAAATGGCCCAGGACAGCGCCAGACCCTGCTCGCGAATAAAAGGTTTCCAGTTCATGAATGAGATCATGCTCCTTTTCTATTTTTTGGAATGTGACACGCTGTAGTGTACTTATCCATCTTACCCAATTTCCTTTCATTGCACTAGACCTGAATCGCAAGTTTATGAATTTATCAAATAACAAAAGAACGGTCCCCTATTCTCTGCAGCTTGAAATGACTCGATGTAGGGCATTACAATGGGAAGGAACCAATACATTGTCATTTTATAGCTTGGAACTAGCTGGCAAAGTACTGAACACCATCCTCGAATTTAGGGCGTGAAACCTTTTGCCTATGCGTTTCGTCTATGTACAAAAGGCCATGCTTTGCCAAGAGAGGACTTATTCATGAGAACAAATGTGACGACACCGACTACAAAAAGGGGACAGACGGTGGCGGCGGTTAACCGCTGGGGTCGCCGTCAAAGACGCAAGCAGATGTGGATGAATTTGTTTTTGCTGTTCATTTTGGCGGGTTTGTTGTTTACGCTGTGGTTTTTTTATACACCTTGGGGCAAAAATTTGCGTTATATGATGGCCGATACCCTCATCTCCACCCAGCACCGCCACTGGGCCAAATTCCTGATCGGGGAGCAGGGGCTGGAGGAACGGGTAGCCCAGTATATGCAGAAATTCGACGATTGGACGGCAACGGAGAGCACCATGGAGATTAACATTCGTAAACCGGAACCGGCCGTTGCAAAGAAAAAGGAACTTATCGAGATTAAAGAGGTTGAAGGCACAAATTATAAGGGCCAGCTTGTCTTCGTCCACGATCCGACCAAAATTCGGGTTGCCGTTCCGGGGGCTGCCAATAAGGGAGAAAAGGTATCCTCCATGGTGAAGCGTACCGGCGCCATCGCAGGCGTTAACGGCGGTGGCTTTGTTGATCCCGAATGGAAGGGCAACGGCTTCCAGCCAACCGGAATTGTCATGTCCGGCGGCGAGATGTATTACAACGACGGCAAGGGCGATGTAGCACAATCGATTGTCGGAATTGATAAAACCGGTAAAATGATCGCAGGCAAGTACAAGCCGTCCGAGCTGAAGCAAATGGGCGTCAGCGAAGCGGTAACCTTCTCCCCTAAATTCATTGTCGATGGCAAAGGCCTCGTCAAAAGCCAGGCAGACGGCTGGGGGATCGCCCCGCGCACTTGTATGGCCCAGAAAGCGGACGGCACCATCATGTTTGCCGTGATCGACGGACGCCAGCCGGGCTACAGCATCGGCGCAACCTTATATGATATCCAGCAGTTGTTCCTCGAGAACGGGGCTGTCATTGCAGCCAATCTTGACGGAGGCTCCTCCACAGTACTGGTTGGCAAGGGCGGTGAAATCCTGAACAAGCCGGCGAGTCCCTACGGTGAACGTTATCTGCCTACAGCGTTCCTCGTCTTCGAGGAGCCAGCGAAGGCGCCGATCAGAAACATTTGGCAGGGCATTGACATGAGCAAGTTCGACGCTTCCAAATGGTAATCCGATAGGAGAATCTGAGTTTAAAGACAGCCGCTTGTTGACCACCATTTCAGCATCACTAGCAAAAATCCCTGACCTTAACGCCCAAGCTAGGCGCAGGTCAGGGATTTCTTTTTGGATGATTTCAACAAAGCCAGATCCATCCTCTCTCCAGACTTCCATCCTGTCTCGCACAGCATCACGCGCCCCTCCCGGCTTGCGATAATTCACTGCCTGACAGCAGTCCGCCATGACAGTGGAGATGCAGCGAAGCCGCTGTTCCTTTATCATTGGCCTGCTATGCAGTGAATCGCAATTCGGTAAAGTAATTGTGCCCATGCAGCCATTATGTGTACAGATCACAGCAAAAAAGCCTGATAGAAGGCTGTATTTAGGTTCAGGGCCGAGTTTACATGAATAGCTGTGCCATTATTGCCCGGGCAATGTTCCGAAAACGAGCTTCAGGAATTCCTTTATAGAACCCAATAACTTTTTGGGGGCCGGCATCTACATCATTCCTTATGGCTGCAAACAACTGCCGTTTGTCTTCCTCAGGCAAGTCCGTAAACTTGGCGTAAAGGTCTGGCTATGCTTTTGCCATGCGGAACACCACCCGTTTGAACGTTTCTACTCTGTTTATGTAACAAAATTCAGATCAGTCCCGCATATAGCAACAAGCTTTTAGAAAACCGTCAACCTAAAAGAAAGAAGCGAACGTTTCGCCCGGGCAGCCTAAAATAAATAGGCTCACCGCAATGAGCCTACTGCGATAAATCCTATCTCGCTTCTTCTTCGGAAGCTTCATGCTGCTCCGCGCCCTCCACTGTCGCAGCGGCGCTTACTTCTTCCTTCTCAGCATTGCGGCTTTCCTTCCATGCCTTAACATCCTCCACAAGTCCTGTCGCTGCATTTTTCGCCTTCGTTACCAGTTCTTCCGTTTGTGTGCTGACGGTTTTAGCGAGCTGCTGCGTTTTTTGGCTGACCTGACCCGCCAGCCGCTGGGCTGAATCACTCAGCTGTGCAGCCTGCTCGGAAATATCCGCGCGCAATTGTTTACCCGATTTGGGCGCCAGCAGCAGCGCCGTGACCGCACCCACAACACTGCCAACCACTGCACCGACGACAAATACCTTGCCTTTTTCATGATTCGGCATGATGAACCTCTCCTTTGGCGGCGGTGTCCGAAGCTGCGGCTTGCTTGCGCTCCCTTGCATCCTGCCAGCGATGATACAGCTGCATTCCTGCCGCCGCCCATTCCAGAGCATCCGCAACCTGCTGATGGTGCCTGTTGACAGCTCGCTCCATCTCCTTCGCGGACCGGGTTACGGCACTGGACAGCTGGCGGACCGAGCCGGTCGCCTGACGGACAGAACCGCCCATTTCTTTAGCCGCTTCCCCGAAGCATTCAGCCGTATCGATTAGCGGCTGCAGCTTCTCCAGCTTGTGCCGCAAATCCTCCGACAGCTGCTGCGCGGATTGAAGCAGTTCGCCCGACTGGGCACTGATTTGCTCCAAGCGCGGCCGCAGCTCTCCAAGGACGCTGTCGGCTGTTACTGCCGTTGCCCGTACCTGCCTTAATGTCCGGACCAGAGCGATGACAAGCACAACAACCGCCACAGCTATTACCAGCAGGCTCCCCTTTACGATCATGCGGCTGCCCTCCCCGGCGGCAAATATGCAAGCTTCTGGACTCCCGCCTAGATTATATAGCTAATATAAGCAGCTCTCGCTGTTCTTGACACAACTTCGGCCGTTATTTTGACAAAAAAAATCACACCGCCCGTCCGGGCGATGTGCAGCCTGTGATGCATATTTAATAATAGCGCATTCCGTTTTATTTGGTTTGTTTCGTCACGGGCAAGCTTTCCTTGCCTTCGCTGCTGCCTGTCGCAGCCGCGGGCTTTTGCAGGCCCATGCCTGTATCCGGCGCGGCAGGCGCTTGCCCGCCTCCGGACTGGCCGCTCGAGCAGCCGCCGAGCAAAGCGGACGTCAGCGTCATAGTGAGCAGCAAACGTCCGGCACCTTGTATGTACTGGTTCATCCGGTTTCTCTTCCCCGTTTCTGTAAAAATACATGCCCATGCAAGACAGCACCGTTCTCCATCATCGAGATGGAACGCCCAGCCGGGAAAACATAGCAGCCGGAAGCCTATTTTCCAGCAGAGCTCAGTAAAGTGATGCCTTACTTCTTTCGAGCGTAGCACAGTTTCAGCACAAAGAAAAGCGGACAAAATGATCCCAAACGATCAGAGATGGACACCATGCAGGCGCAAGAGTATAATGAGGGCAGCAAAATCGAACAGGCTGCTTTGCGGCCTGGCTGTATGATGAATTTTCCAGACCGAAAAGGAGTCCTCTATCATGGAACAACAGCAAGGACTTGCTCAAATTGAGCAGACACGGGTTATTGCAATCGTACGCGGCATCGAAGAAAAGCATATTGTCGGAGTTGCCCATGCGCTGCTTGCCGGCGGGGTCACCGTTATGGAGGTTACACTGAATACGCCGGGGGCGACCGGCATGATTACCCGGCTGCAGCAGGAGCTGGGCGACCGGATGTATATCGGCGCCGGAACGGTGCTGGACACCGAGGATGCCGAACGGGCGATGGCGGCAGGCGCTTCCTTTCTGGTGACGCCCAACACCGATGAAGCCGTAATTAGGCTAGCCGTTCAGCGGGGAATACCGATCTACCCTGGCGCGATGACGCCGACAGAGGTCGTCAAGGCCTGGAAGGCCGGCGCCGCAGCGGTCAAAATTTTTCCGACCACAAGTCTCGGCCTGAGCTACATCAAGGAGCTGCAGGGACCTTTGTCCCACATTCCGATGGTCGCTGTCGGCGGTGTAGGGGAGCATAACATTGCCGACTTTATTCGTGCCGGCTGCTGCGCCGTTGGTGTCGGCAGTACGCTATTCGACAAGCAGGCCATTGCAGAGGGCCGTTACGAGGCAGTAACGGAAAAGGCCAAAGCGCTTCTTGCCGGACTGAACAAATAAACGAAAGACAAAACAAGGAGTCCTTCTTAGGGCTCCTTGTTTGTTTGCTTTTTTGACGGTTCAGCGCAGGCATCCCGCGATATGAGCATGCTCACGGCTTGATAAAATATACGCACTTGCTGCCGCCCTTGGCCAGGCATTCGGAGCGTTCCACATCCACGCCGAGCAGGGTGCGGAACATGTCCAGCTCGCAAGCGCAAGCATGCTGGTAACGGGATGCCACCTGTGAGATCGGGCAGTTGTGCTCTATCAGCTCGAAGCCCTCTCCGCCCGGGTGTCCGCGCCAGCTGGCCATATAACCGGCCTGATTTTGGATATCGGTCAGAACGGCAACCTTCTCGGTCAGCGATTTGCCGTTCATTGCCGGCTCATAGCTCTGGATGAGCTTGCTTTTGCGACGGTCAAACAGCCGTTCTACAAGGGCTTCGCCCTCTTCCTGCTCCAGCTCTCCGAGCAAATCCAAGGTAAGCTTATGGTAGTTTTTGGGAAATAAATCATCAGCCCCGGGAGTCAGCTTGTACCGCTTCAGCGGCCGTCCCATCGCCTGCCGAACCTGTTCTGTACCTACAAGCTCCTGATCCTCCAGGGTTTGAAGATGCCGCCGCACCGCAATTTCTGTAATTCCGATCCGCTGGGCCAGATCATGAACCGACAGACTGCCGCTGCTTTTCAGCAGGGTCAAAATGGTTTGACGTGTTGAAGCTTCCCGCCCGCCGGTCATGGCCAGCACCTCCCCGATGAATGTTACCGACATTCTAACGCATTTTGCGCATAAACAAAAGCCCTAATCGCAGCCGGATTTCGCCAATTATTCCGATGGATTAAGGCTGAATATGCAAACACCCGCCGCTTCAAAGCCGGTTTTATTCCTGTACGTCTGAGCCCGGCCGAAGAGTCCTGCGGCCCTTTGTTTCACCGCATGAAGCAGGCGCATGAAGCAGGACTACGGCGGCCCTTTGTTTCACCGCATGAAGCAGGCGCATGAAGCAGGACTACGGCGGCCATTTCCCTGCTTCGCTACACCCTGCTTTCTAGCGGATTCACATTGTGTAGGGTTCGACGGACCGCCACGCAGCGCGGCGACATACGCTTGGGTTTCGCGCGCGTTGGAGATTAGGGCTGCGCTGCTTTGCGCTTTATTGCTCTCGCTCCAAATAATCTCGGACTGCAGCAGCGAACCCGGTCAGCAGCGCGGGAAGTTCCGCGGTCAACGGATGCGGCGCTTTCCGCGGGTAATCCATATAATCCTGCACCAGCGGCCGGCGCAGCTTCACCAGCTCAATCAGCGGCGCAGTCAATGCAGACGGAAACACCTGCTCTCCCGCCAAAATTTCAATAATGTCTTCATAGCTGCTTGCATCCCGCATCACATAGCCGTCAATCATCAGGCTTCCCACGTCCGTCACCGTTTCAATCGCAAGGTGCAGCGCTCTCTCTTCGGCAAAGGCCCGCAGCCCGCTGTAGCCTGTCGCAGCCTCCGCTTCTTTGCATACTTCAATGAGCAGGGGGATGATGTCCAGCCTGCGTTCAATTTGTTCACGGTTCACATAGTACATCCGCTTGCCCTACCTTTGCTTCCGTTTTCTGTTTTTCCACTTCGCCCACAAAATGATGGCAAAGAAGCTTCCGACAATGACAATAATCAGAAGCATCGCCTGTCCGATATCTTCCCAGTTCATTTTGGACGCCAATGCTAAAGACTGCACCTACGTTCACCTTCTTGGCTCATAATGAAAGCTCTTCCTCACGCTGTTTACTTTCTGGTCTCCCGCCAATAGGCCCAGTGGTTGGTCGGCCCATGGCCGCCTCCGATGCCCAGCTCATTGCGAATGGCTGCAGTAATAAACTGCTTGGCCGTTTCTGCGGCAGCATACAGCGGCAGCCCTTTGGCGATAAACGCCGTCAGCGCGGCCGAATACGTGCATCCGGTTCCATGCGTGTGACGCGTCTGGAATCGCGGTGAAGAGAAGTAATACAGCTCCTTGCCGTCATACAGCACGTCGGTGGCATCCTCGCCCAGATGTCCGCCCTTCACGATAGCGGCGCGTGCGCCGTATTCATCTACAATGCGGCGGGCCGCCTGCTTCATGTCCTCTAATGAAGTAATCCTGCGGCCTGTAAGCACCTCGGCCTCCGGCACGTTCGGGGTAACAACAGCCGCCAGCGGCAGCAGCTCGGTCCGCATCGCATCCTTGGCTTCCTCGGCGAGCAGCGTGGCTCCGCCCTTGGCAATCATGACCGGATCAATGACGAGATTCTTGAGCCCGTATTGCTTGACCTTAGCTGCTACCAGCTCAATCACCTGCGGCTGGGAAAGCATGCCCGTCTTCAGCGCATCTACGCCCAAATCCGTCACGACAGCGTCGATTTGACCGGCAATGCCTTCCAAGGGCACGTCATAAATGCCCGATACCCCGAGCGTATTTTGTACTGTAATCGCGGTAATCGCCGACATTCCGTATACTTCCAGCATCGTGAACGTTTTCAGATCCGCTTGTATGCCTGCCCCGCCCCCACTGTCCGATCCGGCGATAGTGAGCGCTTTTTTCACTTGCTGCATGATGGTTATTCTCTCCTTTGTACCCTTAAATCAACAAACCGTTCATAAGCTCATCTTTCAGTTTAGCCGCTTTGCGGCTGGGGCGTCAAGCCGCCGCTGCGCTTCATTTAAACCCGGTATTGCTCGGCACCTATCAACCCAAGTGAGCGCTGATTGTCACTGAAATACCTTTTGACGGAGCGGAACCCCCTTGATATGATAGATTAGATCAGAACAAATGGACGGAATCGGAGGATCGCAAAAGGATGATACGCCATCGTCTGCATATCATTACCACTGGAGCTCAGGAGCTGGACCAGGTGGCGTCGATTTTGCGGAATTGCCCGCTGGAGCTGCTGGACAGCATTCATATTCGGGAAAAACACCGAACGGCGAGGGAACTGCTGCAGTGGTGTACTGCACTGCGGGCTCTGCTGCCCGGGCAGGTCTCCCTGCGGCTGAACGATCGTCTGGATGTGGCTGCGGCAATACGGACCGACAGCGTTCAGCTGGCTTACCACAGCTTGCCGCCGGAGATGGCCCGGCAAATTTTGCCCGCAGGCCTGCGCATCTGCTGCTCCGTGCATTCCCCGGAGGAGGCACGGCAAGCCGAGGCGGCCGGGGCGGATGAGCTGTTATTCGGCCACATCTATGCCACAGACTCCAAAGCCGGGGTTGTACCGCGCGGGCTTGAAGCCCTCCGCGGCGTAGTATCCGCTGTACGCATTCCCGTAACCGCTATCGGCGGCATCCGCCCCGAGCATGTGCCGGATGTGCTTGATGCCGGGGCTGAAGGCATTGCCGTACTGTCCTCCGTCCTGCTGCACAAGGACCCGGCAGGGCAAATCCGCGCGTACCGAGCTGCGCTGGAGCAAGCAGGCGGAAGCTAAAAAACAGCCGGTTCGCTTGTTATCCGGCGGCTGACGCTCTTTACGCGGCATAGGGTTTATTCGATAGACCTGACCATTGCTGGCGAATCAGAAGATTGCCGGATACTCTCTCGGATTCGCAGCAATAAACAGCCCAAACAGAGCATGAACACACACAAGCTATACCCAAGCCGGCAGCTGACCGACAACCGGCTTGGCTTTTCGGTATGACCAGAACTTAAACGGGAGATGGACCTTATGAACACAAATAATCAGGACCAGTCAACTCACAACACGGCGGCCGGGACATCCGCAATTGTTGTCGGCGGCGGCATAATCGGCGGGGCCATCGCCCTTGAGCTGCGGCTGCAGGGCGCTGACGTCACTCTGCTGGATGCCGGCCGAATCGGAGGAGAAGCGTCCGGGGCGGCCGCCGGAATGCTTGGCGCGCACGTTGAAATTCATAAGCCCGGGCCTTTCTTTGACCTGTGCCGCTATAGTCTCGGCTTATACAAGGATTGGACCGACCAATTAGCGGCATGGAGCGGCATCTCCCCTCAATATATCCCCGAGGGGATTGTCCGGCTTGCCCTTGATGAAGAGGATGAACTGGAAGTAAAGGGCCGGGAGTCCTGGATTCAATCCGGCCGTGCACGCAGCACCGAAGAGCTGCGCCAGTTAGAGCCGAAGCTCACCTCCGAGGGCCGGGGGGGACTTTATTTTGAAAGCGATCATCAAATACAGCCTGTGCAGCTGATGGCTTCCCTGGCTGACGCCCTGCGGAACAGCGGCTGCCAGGTGCTTGAGCATACTCCTGTGCTTTCCCTGCTCACAGAATCCGATTTGGCCGGCACGACTCATGCCGCCTCGCCAGCAAGGAAGCAGCGTGTTATTGGAGTACGCACTCCGCAGGGAACGCTTCAGGCTGATTATGTTATCGTCGCTGCGGGAAGCTGGAGCTCGTCCCTGTTTGCTTCAGTGAACCTGCGCCTGCCAGTCACACCGGTGAAGGGGCAATGCATTTCTGTCCGCCCCCGCAAGCCGCAGCAGCGCCCGGCCAAAACCGTCTTCACCAAGGGCTGCTACGTTGTGCCCAAGTCCGACGGCACCGTGCTGATTGGAGCCAGCCAGGAGCATATCGGCTACGACAAGGCCTTGGAGATCCCGGTCATCAATCGGCTCTATAACCAGGCCATTCGCCTCGTTCCTGATCTGCAGGACGCGGAGTTCGTCTCCACCTGGGCAGGACTGCGCCCGGCGACGCCGGATGAGCTTCCTTACCTTGGCCATGTGGATAGTCATCCCGGCCTCATAGCCGCTACCGGACACTACCGGAACGGCATCCTGCTCGCCCCGGCCACGGGCCGTCTCATCGCTGACCTCATCATGGGACGCGAGCCGGCTGTCGACCTGGCGCCGTACGCCCCAAACCGCGTTTATGCCGGAAGCTTAAGCACAGGCTGAGCTTCCCCCTCTCTTACCACCGGCTGGCAAGCTTCACGGGATGCCCCCTCCCGCTTTCCTTCGGGTTCGGGCTATAGTACACTAATAGAGTAGGCAGCCGTCGCCGCCTCGCCCTCTTCACACGGATTTTTAATTTGAAAGCAAGGGCATCATGAGGAAGCTTGCGCCAGGCCATGAATCGGCCAAGCAGCCAAACGGCTGGTGCGGGACGAATACGAGTATACAGGCGGCTGCTTGATCAGCTGCTTGTTTTTGATAATGAAGGAGGATAAGGTATGATCGGCGTCATCATTGTTTGCGTTCTTGTTGCGGCAATCTTAATCGGCAGCTCCATATATGTCATCAACAAAGGCTACTCCCGTAAATGGGATGATTAGTCTATGCCAGTCCGCAGTAACTTTTTGTAAACAATTCACAACTAATTCCATCCGTGTTATAATTTATTTACTCACCTGTTGTACAATGAAACCGAAGGCATTTGTCCAAAAAGGAGGGATCGAAGATGAAAATGCCGGTGCTGCGCAGAAGAGAAGACAAGTCCACCGAGTTGGTTGAACTTGATTTGCAGGAAGTGCTGTACATCAACATTGAGGACCGCAACATTGTATACCATACGCGCACGGATAAATATTATCAAATCACAAAGCTCAGCGAGCTGGACGAGCATCTTCCGCAATTGGGCTTCGATCTGCTGGACAAAACCAACCTCGTCAATATGAACGAAGTGAAAAGCTTCGATCCGAAGCTGGGCAATATTTATTTTGACGAGCACCCGGATAAGAGCAGCAAAGTAGCCTCCGTAGCCTTCATCCAGCAAAAGATCCGCAAAAATCAAATCGCCCAAGCCATCGCCCGCAATACCGGGACCACGCTTACTTATTCACTTAAGGACACCCCGGGCGCGGCTTCCAGCGACCTGAACACCATCTAGGCCCAAGTGACATTGTACACAGAGGCGGCAGCGCCTGCCCTGTTCCATATCCGCGCTCCTTCAGTCGCCACCTGATACGGAGGAAACGCTGCGGTATCTGTACAGCAAGCAGCCGCTCACGAACACGGCGAGCGATCCGACATAGAAAATAAAATCGATGGAAAATAAATCCACAAGCCCTCCCGCGGCCATCACCGCAAGTCCGGAGAACACAGCCCCCCATCCATGGTAAGCGCCGATGCGTCTGCCCCGATGATCAGAAGGCGTGATATCCGCCAGAAGGGCTTTTTCTGCTGTCTTCTGCAGGGCTCCGAGCAGGCCAAGCACGATCTGAACGGCGTAAAGCTGGCTTACCGAGGACAATAAAGGCAGCAAGAGGAAAACAAGCGCCGTGCCCCAGGCGCTAATGAACAGCACTCGGGCAGAACCCCAGCGGTCGGACAGCCTCCCGGCCAGCGGATGCAATAGCGCCGCACTCATTGTGAATAACCCGTAAGCCAGGCCGAATTGTGTGAAGCTGCTGCCGCTCTCCCGCAGGAAAATCAAATAAAACGGGAAGACCAGCCCTGTTCCGAACAGCAAGACACTCTGCGACCACAGCAGACCCCGATACGCCGTTGAGCGCTCCGCAATCGATAGCGGTCCCGCTCTATGCCTGTTTACATCCCGCTTGCCTGAGTCTCCAGTCTCCAGTGATTCCCGCTTCATCCGCTTGATTCCCCTTTTTGGTGTTGGTTACCGCCAGCCGCAGCGCCAATCGTTCCTTTTAAGCCTGAAATCTGCAGAAATTTAATAAGCCTGTCAGCGCTCCCGCGCATACGCCGCAAAAAATTCATTCATAAACCGTTCATCAGGGTCCACCTTCCGCTTCAGCGCCACAAAGGCATCCCATTGCGGATAGGATTGACGCAGCTGCGCTTCGGTAGGAAAGAGCCGGTACGGCAAATAATAGGTGCCGCCCTCAGCATGCGCCGCATCCACTAAACGCCGGGTAACCTGCCTGGCCTGCTTCTCTCCGGCAGCTGACAGCTTCTCGTTAAACAGCAGCACCACCGCCAGGCTTTCAGTCCTCGCATAAGACAGCATCGCCTCCTGATTGGCCGGAACATACCGGACCGTGGCATTCAGCAGATTCGCATTTTCTTCGCGCACGATAACCGCCAGCCGATCAATAAAGGAGGGAAAGCGCTCCACCGGCACAAAATACTCCTGCAGCACATCACTTCGATCCGGCGCCTGATAGGACAAAAATTCAATGTCCGGCCGCATTGCATGATTGCGCACCAGTGTTGTGCTGCCGGTCATCCATGTTTTCTGAATGCGCCAGCTCATTTCTTTTCCCCAGTCAAATTTGCGGGACAAGCCGAACAAAAACTTATTGCGTTCTATATTTGTCTCCCGGGTTAACTCGTTCAGGGGGCCGTCCGCGGTCTCGCCCGTACGCTTATACACCGTAGAATACATCTCCCGCATAAAGCTGTCCGGCGCAATGGAGAGACGCGCAATGGTCAGAATCGCATCCTCGTCCCCCAGCACCCGATTGCGGAAAAAATCCGGGTACTCCTCCGGTGTTACCATCACGGTTTCCGTCCGGTACACCTCATTCTCCGTCAGCATCAGATCCGCATCCAAAATAACGCCAAACAGCCCATAACCGCCAATCACCGCCCGGAACAGCTCCGGCTGCTTGCTCCGGCTAAGCTCTACAATGCTTCCGTCAGCTTGGAGCAGGCGAAGCGATTGTACGGTTTCAATGATTGGCCCGTAGCGCAAATCCCGGCCGTGGGCATTTACACTCAAAGAGCCGCCTACAGTAAAAATATTGGACGACTGCATGACCCGTACCGCCAGGCCATACGGGTGGACCGCATGTTGCACGTCCGCCCAGGTCGCTCCGCTTTGGACTCTGACAAGCTTTTGAAGGGGATCAACAAACAAAATGCGGTTGTAAGACAGCATGTCCAGCACTACGGCATCCTCATAAAAAATATGGCCGCCCTGACTGTGCCGCTTCCCGGAAATCGATACCTTGAGGTTGTCCGCCGCCGCCTCGCGCAGCGCCTCCTGCAGGGCCGCGGTTTCGCTTCCGGGAACGATCCGGTGAATTTGCGCCGCGAACGTCCGGCTCACATCCTGGAGCAGCGCCGGCTTGGGCCTGCTGGCGTGCCAATAGACGGAGGCTCCGAACAATCCGGCGTAAATGACCATTGCCGCAATAAACGCCATTCCTGCAGATCGCATATTATTCGGCCTGCTCATCCAGCAGCGACAGCACCCACCGGCACCATTCCATCTGCCATGTAAACACGCCCATATACCGCTTGAGCAAAATATAGGAGCCGAAGTCCGGGGAGGACGGGGACGGCGGCTGCACGCCTCCTTGATGATGCTTGTCCAGCAGCTCCTGATAATAACGAATACGGTCACGGTACACAGCTTCCCGGTTCGTAAACAGCGCCCTTCCCGCCTCCGGTCCGATTAACCAGATGCTCTGCGCCTTGATAATCATTTCGTCCCGGCCCGCCCGTTCATCCGGCGGCTCGGGAAGCCAGGCAAGCAGCGCCTCGCGCCCGGTATCCGTAATCGTGTATATTTTTTTGTCAGGCTTCTCGGTTTGGGGCTGCAGTTCATGCACAACGAAGCCTTCCTGCTCCATTTTGGCCAGGAGCGGATAAATTTGGCTGTGCTGCGCCTTCCAAATCGGCTCCATCTTGAGCATTAAATCGTATCCGCTGCAGGGGCCTTGCGTCAGCAAGCCGAGCAGTCCGAATCCAAGCGTATTCATGTGCTTCCTCCTCGTTTGGAGCATTGCCTATTTAATACGTATCCCGCCGGAAAACGTTGCATGACGGCGAGCTTCTTTTGGGCTATGCAGCCGTTTCCAAAGGGGGAGGGTCAGCTTGACATTCAGCTTTGCGGAATTTGCGCTGCTTGGAGCCAAGGCTATCTACCTTCCACACTAATGACCTTGTTCAGCGGAATCAACAGGCGTTCCTCGCCGCCCGGTTCCCCGGCAATCAGCTCGACGAAATCCTTTCCGGTTCGGATGAGCCGGGCTTCGAAGGCGCCCCGAAACGTCGTCCGTACGAAAACCGCGCTGGTTTTTACCTGGGGAATGGGGCCGACAAGAACAATCTGGTTCATTGCAGCGGGAACGAAATACTGCTGGTTTACCCGCGTAAACCGTTTTCCTACCCGCTGGATTTCCCCCGCTTCACTGGCGAAATCCACCGCCTCCAGCCGCACCTGCGTCCGTCCGAGAACAGCCAGCCTGTCATTCAGGGTCATCGTTGTCGGTCTGAGAATGGAGGACATACATGACACTCCTTTATCACTTCTGCGCTGCCATAAGGCTGTATGTCCAACGCGCGCGAATCCCAAGCGCGCGTTGCAACACTGCGATTGGCATAGGACAGCAGCAGCATTTTTTGATACAGGATATGCCGAAGGCCCTCTAGTCATACCAAATCGGCGATCAGCCCGGCCGAAAGCGGCGAGTTATTTAAAACTGCCGGGCGTCAAGCTCATACACGCGCAAATGGGCATACTCGGCTACGAGAGGGGCCATTTGCCGAAACCCGATTTTACCGCCGCCCAAGAGAGGGCCGAATGCTTGTCCGTCATCCAGCCAGTCAAAAATCGGCAGGCCGTTAATCAGAAATGAAATGTGGCCGCCGCGTTTTTCCAGACGAACACGGTACAGCCCTTCACAATCCTCCACATCCGGAATCGGGTCCGCTCCTTGCGCGACAAGATGAAACCCGCAGCTTTTGCGCAAATTGCAGGTATGGAACGCCCGCTCCTCCGGCCAACGGCGGCGGAAATAGGACACGTGCAGCGCGTTGATATCACCGGAATGGTATTGCGGATACTCCCCCGTTCTCGGCTTCAAAGCTGCATCGAACAAATCTTGCCCTTCCCGGCCGGCTGCCGCGAAAAATAGTATACAAAGCCCCGGCTCGGCCAGCGGTACGAATTCCCATTCCACCGCAATATCGGCGGGGAAGCTCTCCGGGCACCAGAATACAAAATTCGATTTTTGCCCCTGCTCCGGGTCAAGCGCATTTTCCAGTCTCATGCGGCCTTCCGGAAAGCTGATCTTTGCCTCTCCCTCCAGGCGGAACCCTTCCACGTCCGCTGCACTGGCAAGCGCATTCGTATAAATCAGCCGCTCTCCCGGGCGCTCTTGCTTAGCCTGATTCACATTCATCCGCATTTCCCTCCTTTTCCCAGCCACGGCTGCAGCATCGTGACATTCGGGCCTTTTTTAACGGCTCCGCTAAGGCCATTGTATTTCATACATTTTTATATTTCCAATATTTTTATTTCAGATTTAGCGCGTATAGTAAGGCTCAGGATAGGTTGATGAAATGACATAAAAACAAAAGGTGGAGATTCAAAATGAACGTGTACAAAACAAAAATTGCCTGTTTCTTAACTGCTGCCGCTCTGATCACTGGTTCCTTGGGCGCCGGCGCGCCGCAAGCTTTTGCCGACGATGACGATTATGTTCCGGTATTCGTACAGGTGGATCCGGCTACTGTGCTGAACGGGAAATTGAATTCCATTATTGCTGAGACTTCTTCCTACGCGGATATCGAATCCTCTCTGATTGAAGATGCGCTCAAAAACGGAAAAACCTTGCTGCAGGCTTCCGGATTAAGCGAAAAAGCTTTGTTCAATGCACTGGTGTCTCCTTTATATCAGGATATTGATCGCGCCTACAACAGCCTGAACATCACTTCCAAGCAAAAAGAAGAGCTCTACACCAAGGCAAAAGAGGACGTAACCAAAGCGATTAATACGCCGGGCTACAATCCTGCCGCCGCTTCATTCGACGGTGAGGCGCTCATTAATGATTCGCTCAAATCCATGGTCATCGTCGCTTCTTCTTATGCGGATATCGAATATACGGAGGTTGTGAACGCGTTAAGAGCCGGCAAATCGCTGAGCAACGCAGTGAACCTGAAGCCGTCCGTATTGACCGACTTGCTTTTGAAGCCGATCCAAAAAGAAATCGATCAGGCGTTCAAAAACAACCTGATTTCGGCCGAGCAGCAAGCCGCATTAAAAGAGCAGGCCAAAACGAAGGTTGAACAGGCCATCAACAGCTCCAATGTCTTGAAATAAACGCCGCAGCCACAACCGCAAGCAAGCGCGCCTGCAGCCGACAGCAGCGACGACGAATAAGTTTTACATCAAAAAGGTTCACGCCCTGGCAGCAGGACGTGAACCTTTTTTTGCTGGAAATGTACTATTCCATACTATTCCATACTATTCCATACTATCCCCGCTGCTCGTCATTACGGGTGATCTAAACCAGCCCTAATTTGCGCATTGCGCGAAGCTCCCGGCGCTCGCGGTGCGGCGCTGCATGACAGTCGGCATTACATCCATAAATGGGCATCGCCCTATCATGGGGCGACCGACCGCCGCCATGCAGAGAAGCACCGCACGCTGGGAGCTGCGCGCGGCACGGAAAAAAAAGAACGATGCCCGTTTAACAGGCGGCTATTTCAGCGGCAGCCAAAACCGGATTCCGAGGCCCCCGTGGATGGAGCTGAAGGCCTGTATCGAGCCGCCGTGCTGCTCGACAATCGATTTGGCGATAGACAGCCCCAAGCCTGTACCGCCCTTTTGCCGGTGACGCGATTTCTCCACCCGGTAAAATTTCTGAAAAATAATCGCCAGCTCGCCCTCTGGCACGCCAACCCCGTTATCCTCCACGTTCATTTCAAGTCCGCCCTCATGGAGACGGGCCGATATAAACAGATTGAGACCCGGATTTTGACCATAGATGACACTATTGCTGAGCAAATTCGCGAACAAGCGCCGAATCATCTGATCGTTAATAAACGCAACAGCATCGGACGGAAGCTGGTGCGACCAAAGCAAGCGGTAGCCAAGCCCCTCCAGCTCCAGCTCATACTCGCGGCAGAGCGATTCCACGAACTCCGCTGCATGGACGGCTTTTTTGGGCAGCTCGCTATTTTGCAGCTCCTGCTTCGTATAAGCGGTGAATTCATCCAGCAGATGCTTCATGCTGACCAATTTGTTGCCCATGATTTGCAAATATTCCTGGCGCTGCTCCTCCGTCATACTCTGGTTGACCGTCATCATTTCCAGATAGCCGTACAATACGGTCATCGGTGTCTTCAGATCGTGGGAAATAGCGGCCACCATCTCCGTTTGCTCCCGCTGCGCCATTTGCAGCCGCTCCTCCATCCGCCGCACCTTGCGGTACAGCTCCCCAATCTCATCCCGTCTGCGGGCATAATGGCTGAGCAGCTTGCTGGAAGGGCGGTAGCGGTAAAGGTTGATTTTGTCCAAATATTGGTTCAAATCGCCCAGCGGCTTGGCAATCAAGTGATGAACATAAATCGTCAGACGAATGAAGGCCAGCAGAATAAAGCAGATGACCGCGATAACGATTCCGATAAAAAAATGCTTATTGTATTGGGTAATCTTCATCGGATATTCTACCGCCAGCTCCCACACCACATCATCATCTATGAAAATTGGCAGCTGGTAGCGGCTGTACAGCTTGGCCTGCACATTAGTATCCGTTTTAAAAAGAATCGTTCTATCCTCGGGATCGAGCAGTTGAACCTCCATGCCCCATTCCTTGGCCCGATCGTTCAAATAAACGCCGACCGCCTCTTTATCGGGATACAGCTGCCGGACCTTCTCCACCATGATGCTTTCTTGCCTGCGGTTTTCCCGCTGCCACTCATGGGTTTCATCGAATATTTGACCCAGCAGAAACGTGCGGACATAAAAAAGGAGCATCAGAAACAGGAGAATCATGATGCTCAGAAACAAGAGCGGCAGCTTCAGCCTCAGCTTCATGCCCCGTCCGCCTCATTCACAAACTTGTAGCCGATGCCCCAGATGGTCACGATAAAGGATTTCGGTGCCAGCTTCTTTCTCAGGTTTTTTATGTAGACCGTGACCGTATTCATATCGCCGAAATCATGGCCCCAGACCCGGTCATAAATTTGCTCCCGGCTGAAAACGATATTCGGATTCTCCGATAAGAAATGAAGCAATTGAAATTCCTTTGTGGACAAATCCAGCTTCTTTCCGTCGAGGAGCGCTTCAAAGGTGTTCTCATTAAGCACAAGCGGCCGGTTAGCCCGCTTGCTCTCTGTCGCCGAGCGCCGGATACAAATTTCCTCCTCCAGCCGCTCCACCTTCCGGAAATGCGCTTTGACACGGGCCACCAGCTCCATGACGCTGAACGGCTTCGTGACATAGTCATCGGCCCCGATTTCCAGCCCGATAATTTTATCAAGCTCCCGGTCCCGGGCACTGATTAGAATGATCGGAATGTTTTTATTGGCCCGGATTCGCCGGCATACCTCCAGCCCGTCCATTTCGGGCATCATAATATCCAGCAGCAGCAAATCGATTTCGGTCGATGCCGCCTGAGCCAGCGCCTCCTTCCCGCTATACGCCTTGAGGACGTGAAATTGCTCCATAACGAGATTGTCCGAGATGAGCCGCACAATATCGGCATCATCGTCCGCCACAAGAATCGTCTTCTTCATTTGGTTCCCTCCCTGTGACTAAGCCCTGCATGTCTATACCGTAAATGTACCATATAAATACTGGCATAATCCTGACGAAAAAATGAAGAATTATAAAAATTCGCGCAGTACAAGGGGAAATACAACCGTTACCTCCTATTTCTAGGAATAAAATTAGCGGTTACGGCGATTTTGGGCCTATGGGGGCGGCCGTTTCCTTATACGGACCTGTACTGCTTTCGCCTGCGGAAGCAGCGGCAGGGCAAGCTGAATCCGCTATAGCGCCTGGGCAGCACAAAAAGCTCCCCCGGCTGTCACCGGGGGAGCTGCTGCACAGAGGCGATAAGCGCTCTGCATCCATATTATGGTTAGTAACGAACAGGGGTGATGGTATTCCCCGTACTTCTAGATCTCCGTCTTGCTCCGCTTCAGCGCCTTCAGCTTCCGCATCACACTGCTGCCGCCGCGGCCAAACAGGTCATGCAGCCGCTCATACTCGCGGTACAGCTCCTCATAGACAGCTGCATGCTCTCTATTAGGCTTCACCGTTTCCTCGCGCACGCGCGCCATCTTTGCCGCCGCTTCCGCAATGCTGCTGTAGCCGCCCTGCTCTGGACCGGCCGCTACCGCGCCAAACATCGCTGCACCCAAAGCAGGGGTCTGCGTGGATGCCGCGATTTTGATTTCGCGCCCGGTGATATCTGCATAAATCTGCATCAGCAGCTTGTTCTTCTGCGGCAGACCGCCGCAGGCAAACAGCTCGCTCACCTGCACGCCCGCCGCTTCAAACGTATCGATAATTTTACGGGTCCCGAAGGCCGTAGCCTCCAGCAGCGCCCGGTAAATCTCCTCCGGCTTCGTCTGCAGCGTCATACCGATCAGGACGCCGCTGAGGTCCGCATCCACAAGAACAGATCGGTTCCCGTTCCACCAGTCGAGCGCCAGCAGGCCGGATTCGCCCGGCTGCAGCCTGCTGGCCCTCTGCTCCAGCAGACCGTGCACGCTAATGCCTTCCTCTGCAGCCGCTTGACGGATATACTCCGGTACCGCCTCATCGACGTACCAGGCAAACGTGTCGCCCACTGCCGGTTGTCCGGCTTCATAGCCGTACAGCCCAGGCACGATCCCGTCCTCCACGACGCCGCAGATGCCCTCGACATGAATTTCCTTGTCGCTCAGCAGCATGTGGCACAAAGACGTGCCCATGGCCATAACCATCTGCCCCGGCTGTGTCGCGCCCACTCCCGGCACGGCCGCATGGGCATCGATGTTGCCTACAGCGACGGCAACGCCTGACGGCAGCCCCAGCTGCGCAGCCAGCTCCGGAAGCAGTGTTCCCGCCTTGGTGCCGAGCGGAGCCACAGCCCCGCGCAGCTTCGTCTCGGCCAAATCCGCAAGGCGCGGATCCAGCGCGGACAAAAATTCAGGCGACGGATATCCATCCGCTTTGTGCCAAAGCGATTTATACCCGGCGCAGCAGCTATTGCGCAGCCCGCTGCCTGTCAGCTGCAGCACAACCCAATCCGCAGCCTCCATGAACCGGTCCGATGCTTCGTAAACAGCAGGAGCCTCATCCAAAATTTGCCACGCTTTGGCGAGCATCCACTCCGACGACGTTTTCCCTCCATAACGGGCCAAAAACGTCTCTCCCCGAGCTGCAGCCCGCTCATTAATCCGGTCCGCTTCCTCTTGGGCGGCATGATGCTTCCAGAGCTTGACAAACGCATGCGGCTCATCACCATAGCCGTCCAGCATGCACAGCGGAACCCCGCTTTCATTCACAGGCAGCATGGTGCAGGCGGTGAAATCAATACCGATGCCGATGACCTGCTCTGGCCGAATCCCGGACAAGCGAATCACTTCAGGAATTGAACGGCGCAGCACCTCCATATAATCATCCGGATGCTGCAGCGCCCAATCCGGTCCCAGGGGACGGCCTGTAACAGGCAGGACTTCATCGATAACGCCGTGCGGATATGGAGTTACATGCACAGCCAGCTCTTCTCCATGCTCCACATCTACGATGACCGCCCGGCCCGATTCCGTTCCATAATCCACTCCAATTGCAAAGCGTTTCTCCATTTCCCGTTCCCCCCTGTATTGTCAGCTTAACCGTAAATCGGTCCGAAGGCTGCGCAAGCCCGGTAATCTGCTCCTACCGGATCATTGACGCCAAATGCTGTCCAAGCGCTCGGGCGGAAAATCCGCTCCTGCGGCACATTGTGCATGCAAACCGGAATACGCAGCATCGAAGCCAGCGTAATCAAATCGCCGCCCACATGGCCGTAGCTCACGGAGCAGTGGTTAGATCCCCAGTTGTTCATAACCGAATACACATCCTTGAACGCACCCTCGCCCGTCACATTCGGTACGAACCAGGTCGTCGGCCAGGTTTCGTTAGAACGCTGATCCAAGATATCATGGACGTCCTGCGGCAGCTCAACGGAATAGCCCTCGGCAATTTGCAATACCGGCCCAAGCCCTTTAATCAGGTTAATCCGCGCCATGGTCATCGGCATGCCGCCGCGCGTCGTGAAGTCCGTCGAGAAGCCCCCGCCCCGGAAGAAATCGACGGCCGGGCGCCACTGTGTAGCCTCCAGACATTGATTTGCTTCCTCTTGGGTAATTTCCCAGAACGGCTTCATCGCCGGCTTGCCGTCAATGCTCTGCTGGCCCGTACCATCCAGCGCCGCCGGACCGGAGTTAATCAAATGAATAATTCCGCCGGCTGCGGCCCCTTCCAGCTGATGTCCGGTAACACGCTTCACGGCATCCGGACTCCAGTACGTGCGCACATCGGCAAAAATTTGCGCCGAGCCGGTCAGCAAATGACCGAAGAGCATCGTCGTGGCGTTCAAATTATCATTTTCAGTCGCCAGCATGAACGGCTCACGGATACCGTTCCAGTCAAAGGAGCTGCTCAGAATCGCTTCCATAAAGTCCCCCGTCGGGAAATGGTCCGTCCAAGCCCGCTGCCCTTGGAACCCGGCGGCAATCGCATTATGCCCGATAGCTTCTTCGCCGTATCCCATTTCCGCCAGCTTCGGATTGCCAATCATCAGGTCACGCGCAATCAGGGCCATTTTGACCACCGTCTGCCAGTCCTGCTGCTTCTGCTCGTCGCTCCGCTTCAGCTCCAGCGGGTTCACATCCGAACCGAGCTTGCAGTTCTCCTTCGTCCAGGCCAGCGCGCGCTCATATTCCTCATGATCATAAATACCGCGCTCCAGACGGCGGACAAATTCGGACATATCTACATATTCATTGCGCATGCCCAGAAAATCCTGATAGAAGCCCTCGTCCACGATGCAGCCCGCGATTCCCATCGATACCCCGCCCATGGACAAATACGACTTGCCGCGCATCGTGGCTACAGCCAGGCCCGCTTTTGCAAATTGCAGCAGCTTTTCCTGAACATCCTCCGGGATGGAGCTGTCCCCGATATCTTGTACATCCTTGCCATAGATGCTGAAGGCAGGCAGCCCCTTCTGGTTATGCGCAGCCAGTGCAGACGCAAGATAAACAGCGCCCGGACGCTCTGTGCCGTTAAAGCCCCAAATGGCTTTGGGCATCAGCGGATCGGTGTCGATGGTTTCCAGCGGATAGCACCACGACGGCGTAACGGAAATGGTGAGGCCCACGCCCTCCTTGCGGAACTTCTCCGCCGCGCGTGCGGCTTCGCCAACCCCGCCGATGGTCGTATCGGCAATAACACACTCCACGGGCAGCCCGTTCGTATGGCGCAAATTTTCGGTCAGGAACTTGGCGCAGGCTTTCGCCAAATTCATCGTCGGCTCCTCCAGCGATTCGCGAATCCCTCCGCGACGGCCGTCTATGATCGGTCGAATACCGATCTTGGGCATATCTCCTTGCAAGCGATTGACAAATTCAGATGACATCCTACATTCCTCCAATACGAATTAGATTATATGGAATATTGCTTTACATACGCTTGGGTCAGCTGATGGAGCTGCTCGACCTCAAGCCGGAACGTTGCGCTCAAATCCTGATGATTTTTGGATCGCGTCACACAATTGGTCAGAACGCCTTCAAGCATTAAATAATATTTGGCGTTTACCGGGTACAGCTGCTTTTCAATAAACGAAGACATCGTCAGCACGGCGCTGAGCTGCTCCGCCTCTGCCGGCTTCTCCAGGCCATGACGCACCAGCCATACATACAGCTCCGGATGGAAATTCGCCATAATGCCGCTATAGCCAGCAACGCCGAGCTTCAGCGTATCCAGCAGCGTCGAGGTATTGGCGTTGTACAGCTTCAGACCGGTGCCTTGGATAGCTTCCATTTTGGCCCGGATGTTCTCGATATCGCAGCTCGTGTCCTTCAGGAAGAAGAAGCGGCCGGTTTCTCCGCACCATTTCAGCAGCTCCGGGGAAATCAGGCGCTTGTACGGGAACGGGCACTCATAAAAGCTGAGCGGAATATGCTGCGGAATATGCTCCAGCAGACGCTCCAAATTCGCTTTCCACACTTCATCGGACTCCTGCTCTCCGGCAAGCCGGTTCGTGATCAGCACCAAAGCGTCAACGCCGGTATCCGCAAGCAGCTTCAGCTCCTCCACCTGATCCTCGAACGAATCGGAGATGTGGCCGGAAGCGATAACCGGCACACGGCCTGCAGCATACTCAACCACAGCCGACGCCAGCTTGACCCGCTCCTCCAGCGACAGGAAAAACATTTCACTCGACTGGCACACCGCAAACAAACCGTCAACGCCGTGAGCAATGTACCAATCCACGAGACGCTTCAAGGCATCATAATCAACTTCATTGGCTTCTGTAAAAGGGGTAATCATCGTTGGCCATACCCCATTGGCGATATTTGGTTTCATCTGGTTCCCTCCGCATGTTTATGCTATATTTTAACCTTGCTTATGCAAGTCTGGATGTTCCATTATGAATGCCTAAACGGTTTTAACCTGCTTCCCTTTCTCACGCTTCACCGCGCCAGAGGCCGAATGGCATCAGGCATCAGGCATAACCGGAAGACGTCCATGCCGGAAGGCAATGCTCGTTCGTCTCCAGGTGTACGTAATGAACAGCTCCGGTCCGTTAGCAATAATAGCCGGATAGGAGTACTCCCCTTCTTCCTGCTCCAGCACAATCGTGCCTCCCCATGTCTTCCCGTTATCTGTGGAAAAGCTCAGCGACAACGGCGTGCGAGGCCCCCAATTCGTGCCGACCGGGTTGTACACAAGCGCAAGTGTCCCCTGATCCAGCTTGACTACATCGATGCCGCTGTTGTTGTTAGGAAGCTCCGTCGGGTAAGCATCGCACCAGGTCTGGCCGGAATCGGCCGAGTCGCTACGGTAAATGCGGCCCTCGGTACTGCGCAGCAGCATATGGACATGCCCCGGCTCAGACTCCCACAGCGTCGGCTGAATGACGCCCCGGCCGTAAAAGGACTGATCGGATACCGGAATCTCACTGCCGGTGACACTTTCTATCCGGCTGTAATCAATGTCCTGTATCCGGATATCGCCGCTCCGCGTCCAGCTGCGGCCCTCATCCGTAGAACGGTCAGTAAATGCCTGCCAAATCCCGTCCTCTGTAGAAGCCGGAGCGAGCCACGTACCGTCGGCAAGCACAATGAGCTTATTTCGCACAGGCCCACGGCCGCCCTGATCGCCCTCCACCAGCTCCTGCGGAGCGGACCATGTCAGGCCGTTATCTGCCGACACCTTGAACAAGGTCCGCCACTGCTTAAGCAGGCGGCCAACCTTATAGAACAGCACAAGCTCTCCGTTTGCTTTCCGGTGAAATACCGGGTTCCAGTAGGGCTCATCCAGTTCATCTGCCAGCACGAACGGCTCCGACCAGCTTCCCTGCCGGCGTCTTGCGCCCCAGATCGCCGTGTCGTCCGCGCCTTCCTTGCTTCCTGCGAACCAGGCGGCCAAAATATCGCCATCCGGAAGCAGCGTCAGATGTGAGGCATGGCAGCTGGCAAATGGCGGCTGCGGCCCAAAAATGAATTCCTTTCCAAGCTCAGTTGACATCCTGAAGCCTCCTAACGGAAAAATAACCGCGAATCTGCCCGTTTACCGGATAAAACAGCCGGCGGGGGCAGATCGGGTTGGCCCTGTTTTTGAATAAGCGATTCTTACCGCTCCGCTCCAGCGTCATCCTGTACCGAGGCCCGGGCTGAATGCCCGGAGCAATGGCAAGTGCGGCACGGAGTCTAGCCTTTAATCCCTGTGCTTGCAATCCCTTCAACAAACTGCTTTTGCAGGGAAAGAAATACGATAATCGAAGGAACAATAGCCATACACGCAGCGGCGAGAGACGTCCCGTATTGGAACTGGGCCGTTGAGTTCGCGCCGCCCATGAACTGGGCAATCCCTACGGTCAGCGGCTTGAGGGAATTGTCCCGAATTGCAATCATCGGCCACAGGAAGTTGTTCCAGTTCGTAATGAACATCAGAATCGTAACGGTGGATAGCGCCGGCTTCGTCAGCGGCAGCATGATTTTGGCGAAAATGCCGAACTCCTGGCATCCGTCAATGCGGGCGGCCTCCTCCAAATCACGCGGGATGCTTTTAAAGAAGCTGGTCAAAATAAACACACTGGTTACGTTGGCCCCGGCCACCAAAATGATCGAGGAGTACGAATTAAGCAGGCCCAGACTCGATACGAGCAGAAACAGAGGCACGATATAAGCCTGGATCGGGATAAGCAGCATAGACACGACCAGCGTGAACACCAGCTTCTTCCCTCTGAAATGAAGCCGTCCGAACGCATAAGCCGCCGGTGTCGTCAACAGCAGGACAAATACGGTTGACAGCACGGTCATAAAAATACTATTGAGCATCCAGCTGCCGTACGGATATTGCTCCCACACATGCAGGTAATTGTCGAAGGTAACCTGATCCGGAATCCATTTGGGCGGATAGCTTACGATTTGCGCCTCCGGCTTCAGTGACGAGATGAATGACCACAGCAGCGGAAACAGGAACACAACTGCCGTCAACGCCATGACTACATAAATACCGACTTTTTGCATTGATTTCATTCCTGATGTCCCCCTAGTCATCCAGCTTCAGCAATCTGGACTGGATTTGCACAAACACAATCAAAATGACAAGCATCGCGATTCCCAAGGTTGAACCGTAGCCAAGGTTGTAGTTCTGGAAAGCTGTGCCGTACAAGTACTGTACGAGGGTCAGCGTTGCCGTTCCCGGTCCGCCGTTGGTCATGACGAAGATTTGGTCAAAAATTTGAATGGTATTGATAAGTGTCAGCGTTATAATCATCGAGGTAATCGGTTTTAACAACGGCAGCGTAATTTTCATAAACGTTTGCACCTTGGTTGCCCCGTCGATTTTGGAAGCCTCGTACAATTCGCTTGGAATATCCTGCAGCCCCGCCAGGTACAAAATCATGTTATAGCCAATATAAGACCATACGGTTACAATCGCTACAGAAAATAATGCCCACGTCTCACTGGTTAGCCATTCCACCGGGGGAAGACCAAGCCCTTTTAAGTAATAATTCAAAATCCCGAAGTTGTTGTCATACAACCAGTTCCAAATAATACCAACTACCGCCGGAATAAGTACGTAAGGAATGATGGCCACCGTCCGTACGGAATTGCGGAAACGAAGCTTCTGATTAAGCAGCGCCGCCAACAGCAGACTGAATATAATCAGGCATGGCAGCGTCATAGCCAGGAACAGCAAAGTGTTCTTCAAGGCGATGAGAAAAATCGGATCGTTAAAAAGCCGCTTGAAGTTATCCAGTCCGGCGAACGTCGCCGTCCCGACAATATTCCACTTCTCAAAGCTTACGAACAGCCCGGCCACACTGGGCCCGAACCGAAAGACCACAAAGACCAACAAGTAAGGCAGTAAAAACAATGCTGCGACCTTTCCTTGCCTTTTCATAGGTTTCTTCAACCCTTCCGAGAAATTTCTGTCTTCTTATTTTGTTTTTTTCAGAAGAGGGAGCCGCGCCGGAAGCAAGTTCTGGCCGCCATCCGGCGCGTAGTCTCCTCTGTGTGTCTGCAAGGAACTCGTATTACTTTGCCGCAGGTCTTCCGGGCGGAAGACTGCCGCTTTTATTGCGCTAGAATGCTGTCCAGCTCTTTTTTGAGCTGCTTCGCAATTTCAAGAGGATTCTTGTTGTTCAGGATTGCATCCTGGGCAGCAGTCAAAATCGGGCTTGGCGCCGTGCTGGAGAACAGCTGAGCCGCTTTCGGGTGAGCCGGCAGCAGCACCGCATTGCCCAGTCCGCCGATGAACGCTTCGCGGCCCGGCAGCGTCATCGCCACCTGCATGCCTGCATTGCTGGAAGGCAGCTGTCCGGATTTAGCCCAGTCGCCGGAGTTTTTATCCAGCCATTTTACGAATTCCACTGCAGCCGCTTTTTTCGCCGGATCCGCTTTTGGCTTGAGCGGGAACGTCAGCACCTCCGCCGCACCCCAGGAAGCCTGCTTGTCGAACACCTTCGGATACGCTGCGCTGCCCCACTTCACGCTGGACGCTTCCAGCTTCGGCATTTGCCATGGGCCATCGATAAACATCGCTACTTTGCCCGCCGTGAAATCATCAACCGGGGATTTCTCGCCCTTCGGCACAATTTTGTGCTTGAATACGAGATCCTGCAGGAAGCTGATGGCTTTGGCCGCCTTCTGCTCGTCCCATTCCAGCTTGGTCATCGTTTCATTAAACGGATTGTCGCCCTGCTGGTTAATCAGCGCATACATTTGATAGAACACATGGTGGTTCATCGAGAATCCAAGCCCATACTGGACGATGTTATTCTCATCGAAGCCGCTTTCATTCGGGTGCTTGCCGTTTTTGTCCAACGTCAGCTTTTGCCCCATGGCAATCAGCTCTTCGCCTGTTTTAGGCGGTGCGGTCAGGCCGGCCTTCTCGAGCAGTTCCTTGTTGTAGTACACGCCGTGCTCATGCACATCGAGCGGCACAGCGTACTGTGTGCCTTTATAGAACGTTCCGCCCCATGCGAAGGAGGAATAATCGGCCTTGTTCAGCTTTACCTCTTCAACGGTTTTGGCATCGAGAACGCCCATTTCGGTGAATTGTCCCAGCTCGAACGGGTGCATAGCCAATACATCCGGCGGCGATCCGCCCTTCATTTCGGTCAGGAATTTGGTAAACAAGGGTGTCCATTGCAGGGATGTAAACTCCACATGAATCTTGCTTTGCTCCTGATTGAACTTATCGACCAGGCCTTTCATTGTATTCAAGTCGGGACCTGTCCAGCCGCCCCAATAATCAATATTAACCGTACCGGTTTGCGCTGTTCCGCCTGAAGCGCCGGATTGTGCATTCGATTCGGTTTTGCCGGAGCAGCCGACCGTCACAACCATCAGCGAGGTCAAGAGGACAGCTAATGTTTTTTTCAGTTTCATTTGTGTTTCCCCCTTAGATGGAATATATCTTAAAGCGGTAAGCCCGGCGGGCTGCTGCCCGGACAAGGCTGCGCGTTTAAGCAACAGAAGCTGAATTCAAGCCTTTACTAAGCATTGCCGTCATTGACGAATCTTATGAATGTAAGCGTTTTCTTGAATGGTCCGAAATAGCAGCCTCTTCACCTCCGTACCAGAGTGTGCTATGGATTCAGATGAAGGCCGCCCGATTCAAGACAGCCGTCATCGTTTATCGCCTACTCCGGAAACCCGCCGCAAGACTGACGAATAACCAGATGGGAAGACAAGATTTTGCCAACCGGCACCCCGGATTTATGGTGCATCTGATCCGTCAGCAGCTTCACGCATTCGGCAGCCATTTCTTCAACCGGCAAATGCACGGTAGATAAGGTCGGAATCGTGAACCGCGTCACCTCGTTATCATCGTGTCCAACAACCTCAACCTCGTCCGGCACCCGGCGTCCCAGCTCATTCAGCGCCATAAGCGCCCCAACCGACATATGATCACTCAGGAAAAATAAGGCCGTCGGCCATTCCGAGCCGATGTCCTCCAGCTGCCTTATCGCCTGATAACCGCCCAGCTCGGAGAAATCCGCATACACAACATGCTTGTCCTCCACGCAGAGTCCAAGCTCCCTGGCCTTCGTCAGAAAGCCTTGTTTGCGGAGCTCAATCGCCCGGGAGGATACATCCGGAACAACAAGGCCGACCCGGCGGTGCCCGCGGCTGGCGAACAGCTCGGCCACCTTCTCCCCGGCCAAGTACCCGTCTACGTTTACAAACGGATATTTATGGGAGCTTCGCTGGTAGAGAACAATGGGCACATTCAAATTCGCCTGATTCAAAAACTCCTCGTCCTGCTCAGCCGGGTTTGCGATAATCGCACCGTTAAACCGTGTTCCTGTGACCAGGCTGCGCACTTCACTCAGCTTCGTACCGACATAGGGCTGAATCAGCAGCTCGTATTCGTTATCCAGGGCTGTCAAGGAATCATGAACTCCTTTGAGAAACCGGCTAACCAGCGCCGTCCGCGTATCCAGCGACCAGAACAGCGCAATGATGGGCAGTACCGTCTCGCCGCCGCTTCGAAGCCGCCGGGCCGAAATATTCGGCTGATAGTTCAGCTCCCTCGCCGCATCCCAGATTTTCTGCTGAGTCGCCGCGGAGATGCGGTAATGATCGCCCTTTCCGTTCAGCACCATGGAAGCTGTGCCCTGCGACACTTGTGCAAGCTGCGCAATTTCCTTAATGCTGGCCATAGCCTTCCACCTCATTACAATCGTATTAGCGTCAAATTGCACAATATTTACATCATACTGGCAATAATGGGAAGAAGCAAATTTAGCTAATACGTTATGCTAATACGTTATGCTAATACGTATTTGCAATTTCAACTTTATTATATGGATAAACCGTTTTCATGTCAACGTCCATTTTTAAACCGATTTCATCCGCTGTTCCAAGGCGGACTTCTTCCCCCTAAAACGGCTGCACGATCCACTCCTATAGACAAAGACCCCGCGGATCAAAGCCTGCTTCGCTTTGATCCGCGAGGTCTGCCGGGCCGCCCTTGCGGCTGGCTGAGCTTTCTTTTCGCCTCAAGGGTTGTCCGTCTGCTCCTTCTTGATTAGTTGAAGCGTGCCCGAGGCAGGGTCAAAAAACCAAGTCATGACCGTGTATTTGCCGTCCCCGTTGTAATAGGTTACCGTCCGAAGCGTGTCTCCGCCGGCCTGCTCCAGCGAGCCCACCTCCCAATCCAGTCTGCTCCTGCCTTCCGCGGTCCCCTGATCGTAGGACCAGCGGACAGGAACCAGCCGTCCGTCGTGCACATAGAACAGCCGCGCAAGATTGAAGCTTGAGGTGCCGTACTGCGTGACCGCCAACATATCCGGCTGCCCCTTTCTCTGGGCGGGCAGGACGTAAACCATATCGCTGCGATTCAGGTTAAAGCGCCCGAATGACTGCTCATCAGGAAACAGCTTTACAGGCTGAATGTCCGTACTGCCCGCCGCTGAGCCATGAGGCTCCAGCAGCACCTGGTACGTACCGCTCACAACCGGATCCCCCGGCATATCCCCTCCACCGGGAGTATCTGTGATTGTACGTCTCTCATCGTCGGCCAAAATCGAAACCGTGTACGCATCGCCCCGGCTGTCGGATAATTCAAACGTAAACCGCGGCTGGATACTGCCAGCCAGCTCCTCGGCCGCATAAGCCTTCAGTACGGCAGCCATGTCCTTGAAGCCCGCCTGCTGAGCGACCTCCAGCAATGACCGCTGTCCTTCCTCTACATAACGTACGCTTGCTCCGTATTGATGAAGAAGCTTCACCATCTCCACATTGTTGGCTCTTACCGCGATTGGCAGTGGGGTATTGCCTTGATTGTCATCGACTTCCGCTCCTGCCTCGAGCAGCAGCCGGACCAGCCCGGTTTTGTTGCCCTCTGCAGCAATAAAGAGCAGCGGCTTGCCGGCGGCATTGACCGTGTTCGGATTACCGCCTTGCTGCAGCAGGCTCTTCGTCAGCCCTTCCTCCAAGGCGGTTACCGCCTGGAGAAGCCGCACATCGACATCGACGGGCTCCCCGCCCGCCGCGCCTCCCGGCTGCGAATCTTCGGAATGAAGGCTGCTTTCACCGGTTCCAACGGGAACAGAAGACACTTCCTTCTGCTGACGAGGGCTCACGGTCTGTTCTTGCCTGGACCGCTGCTGCTCCTGCAGCGCCGCCTGCTTCGTGATGGCTTCACTCGCCGCCCGGTATGACATGCTGAAGGAAACGGCAAACGCAGCCAGGGCAATCACTGCCGGCAGCACAAGAAGCACAACGGGCCAGACCAGACTTGTACCGCCGCGGCGGGCCAGCTCCTTCTCCCGGAGTTCCTCATCTACAGGCAGCCGGAGCACCCTCGCTATTGTGCGGCCCGCATGCAGGAAGTACAGTCTATTAGCCGCCAGCCCCAGAACGACCTTGAGTATAAAATAGACGAGCAGCCCGGCTGCAATCGCCTTTTCAATGGAAGGATAGCCGCTGCCCCTGAAAAAAGACGCGATTGTATTCACCACGACGGAGGATGCTATCAGAAAAAGCACGCCATACAGGTACATTTTCCGGTACAGCATCCAGTAAAAATCAAACAGAAAGGCCCCCCAGTTCCAATTCCGCCGTACCTCCAGCTGCTTCGTGTAATACTCTGATCCTTGTCCGAAAAAAATAGAATAACCCCTCTTCAGCTTCTCCGGATTCGGCGCTGCCGCTTGAACTGCCGTGCCGCAGCCGCTGCAAAACCGGTCTTCCGTCTGAAGCGGCTTCCCGCAAAATGAACAATACACTGCTTCTGTCCCCCCAAATGACGCTGATCAGCCGATTTTCAAGCCTTTACCTGTCGTATTATAACGGCTTTTGGTAAAATCTTCATCAAAAAAAGGCCCGATACGCCTTGAGAGCTTAAAGCGGACAAGATGCCGCAGTCCTCAGGGGCGTTCGGTGCCTTATATTTTTTTCGGCGCGCGCGGCTCATGCCCAATTCCCGGCGCCGGTCTTATCGGACTTATCGACTTACCGGTCTACCCGTAGTATCAGTTTTGTTCTGAACGATCCTCCAGAAGCTCCTGAATACGGACCGGAGCGCCGGATTGGACCGACTTCCAAACCGCTTCGCCGGTCAAGACGGAATTGGTGCCCGCCCGGGCTCCGGACAAGATTTCATACGATCTGCGGGGGTCCGGACCCAGGAACATATCCTCCAAAATAACCGGGTCCCCGCCGCCGTGACCGCCCTCGGTAAAGACGACATGGATCGTTTCCTTCGAGCCGAACAGCGGCAAATAGTCGATCGTTTGCTGCGGAACCGGGAACGGCGTCCGGCCCGGCGAATGATACTCCTGCGTTTCCAGACGGCCCTTCGTGCCGTTAATGGCAAGACGGTAGCCTTCATAGGGCACGGAGAAATTGACGGAATAGCTGAGCAGCGCCCCGCGGTCGTATTTGACGACAGCCGTGTAGGTGTCTTCAATATCGATCTCGGAGTCGAAAATACAGGCGTCCGGCCGGTATCCGGTATAGTTGCTTTGACCTTGAAGCTGGGTTACGGACCCGACATGATCATCAACCGGAACCACCTCACGGCTCCGCGTGGACCACCGCATATAGTACGAGCAGTCCTGCTTCACGGTACAGGTGCCGCAGTAGCGGCCGTCTTCCTTGGCCGGATTCAGCTCCCCGTTGGGCCCGTAATAGTTCAAGGCCCCGTACGCAAAAGCCTCCACCGGAACCTGATCAATCCACCAGTTCACCAGATCGAAGTGGTGTGTGCTTTTATGAATGGACAGGCCGCCCGAATTGCTTCTGACCCGGTTCCAGCGTTTGAAGTAGCTGGCGCCATGAAACGTATCGATATACCAGTTCAGGTCCACCGACGTAACGCGCCCGATTTTGCCCTCCAGAATCATTTCCTTCAGCTTCGTATGAATCGGCATATACCGGTAATTGAAGGCAACGGTAACTTTGCCCTTACTCTTCGCCTCCGCGTCCAAAATTCGGCGGCACTCTTCGCTGGTCGTCGCCATCGGCTTCTCGGTAATGACATCCAGATCATGCTCCAGCGCCTTAACGATATACTGCTCATGCGTATGATCCGCTCCGGCTACAATAACAACGTCCGGCTGCGTCTCGCGAATCATGCTCTCAAACTGATCCGGGGCATAGACGGGAATTCCGCTCAGCTGCGGGATGCGCTCGAAGCATACCTCGAACCTGCGCGGGTCCACATCCAGCAGTCCAACCACCTGCCCATGTGCTGAGAACGTTTTCACGATCGGTTCTATAAACATGCCGATAGCCCGTCCGCTCACACCGCAAACCACGTATGTTTTCATCTGCCTCATCTCCGTTTCCGTAATGGTTTGTAACTGAACGGTTTCATTATAGTACACCCCCTGGCATAAAAATTGCTTTTTCATGCTGTCTTTACACCGGTTTTGTTCTTATTTGTCCCTTTCGTCGCCTTGGGATTTTTGCGTGAGGCTGCGTGTGGTTTCGTCTTGACGATGATGAAGGATGGTTTGCCGCCGTTCTTACAGCGTCTGACCGGTCTTCAGCGCGGCGTCCAGCCTTTGCAGCCTATGGCCGATGCCTTTCGTACCGGTGAGCGGATCGCTGATCCGGCAATTCTCCCCGAACACCTGCTGCGTCCGGGCTGCTGTCCCATATTTTTCTAAGCCCGCAAGGAATAATGCACAGACGTTTCATACCCTATTCAAGCTCCTTTTTATGCTATAGTCGCCGTTGCGGATCAATGATGGTTCATATTCATTATGATACCGGATATAAGAGAACATCAGATGACCAATCCCCATCGTACAGCAGCGTATGGCCTGCAAGAAAGCCACTTCTGTCATAAGTGTCTCTCCTGCAGGCCATTTGTCAAGTTCTATGGCTTGTAGCGCTTCATTTCACTTTATTTCTCAGGCTCAAGAATCGAAATGGATCGCCTCCACCCGCTGAACCATCGTCCGGTAGCCTTTTACCGTTTGAGCAATGTAGCTCAGCACCTGGTCGCTCCAGCCGTAAATGTAAAAGGTGTTTGCATCCTGCGGAGGAACCATGGCATGGCGATACGGTGAGATATCGACGATAAAGGCTTTGACATTCGGGTTGATTTTGGCCCGGTAATTTGCCAGCTCCGTATAGAAGGGGCTTCCGCTGTTTTGCTGCTCGTCGGTGATGATAATGATTTGATCTACGCGCTTTTGCTGCTTGATTAAGCCCCGCACCGGCGCGCCTGTATCTGTTCCGCCCCGCGCATGGATGCGATCCGCTTGGGTCAGAATGCTGTCATGGCGCGAAGGCATGGCATGGATGACCTCGGTGTCGAACAGCCAGAACAGGGAGCTCCCGTTTGTTTTCTTGTACAGCGCCAAGGCGAACACGGAGCCGATTTGCAGGTATTCACCGTCCATCGAGCCGGAGACGTCCAGGAAAATCGCCGTGTTGTCGCCGATATCCGGCAGATGCCCGAACGTAAGCTCTACGGCTTCCCGGAGCGCATCGCGCAGCTCAGGACGCTGGATTTGACGAAAAGCGGCGGCGAACCGGAACGGCAAAATGCTGGATTTGCGCAGCGCCTCCCGGTCCGTCAATCGGGCCGCAACATAGTCCAGATTGGTCCGGTTTTCGAACACACCGGCACGATCCAGCGCATTCAAGTGCCGCAGCAGTGCGAAGGTCGGCATCTGGTACAGCAGCGCCTCCCATACAGCTCTGGTCGGCTTGATAGCGCCGGTCACCGTTTCATAGGGCAGGCGGCCCTTGCCGATCCAGGCGATTTGCTCGGCCTCCGTCTCCGCCCGCTTCAGCTGTTCGAGCGCCTCCACCTGCGGCAGCAGCGCCAGATTCGCCTCCTGTCCGCGCAAATAACGGTACAAGGCCTGCTGCTGCAAATCCTGCGGCTTCGGATGCGCAGTCGCAATCGCATCCCCCAGGCTGTAGCCGCGTCCCCGGCCGTTATACTTCAACGCCCAGTACTCCGTTACATTCGCTAGAAAACGGTTGACCTGCCGTTTGACCGCCCGGCCGCCTTCCCCGCGGCCCAGCCCCTTCAAAATGGTCAGGAAATCCGACAAGTCGGAAGGAATGCGGACAACGCTGGGAAATACTTTGGCAAACAAATCCGGGCGGTGGGCCGACAGTATGGCCAGCCCGAACAGCGGCTGCAGCCGCATCAAGCCTTCGTTGCGGGCAAACACCAGCGCCTTGGCCATAAATTCCGGGTTCTTGCCGGCCATCACGGTGTGCAGCGCAGCGGCATCTTCCAGCAGCTCGCCGGCCCCGGCATAAAACGTGCTGCCCAGCGTGTTCGTCAGCAGGGTTTGAATATATTGCTCTTCCTCCGAGCGGGTATACGCCGGAAATCCGTGTTTATTGAATGCCGTCGGCAGCTGACTCGCGAACATTTTTTTGGCAACGCTCATTTTCATAACCTCCTGAAAAGAATGGCGCGGTGCGAGGCAGAAGCAAGGAAGGCTGTCTGCAGGAGTCGAACCTGCCGTACTGCCCCGGATACTACAATGTTGGCTTCTTTAGCGAAGGAGCCCCTTCCTGCGCCTCGCCCCGATCATTCCTTTGCTTCATGACTCATCTGAGGAAAGACCCGGAGAGGTACGAAAGACCATTTTCCCCGTTAAACTATCCCGCCGCAACCGGCGGGAGCCGGAATTGAACCGGCATCTGCCCCTTGGCGAAGTAACCCCTTCCTGCGCCTCAGCTGATGGTTTGTTGTCGGCTCAGCCCTCTGACGGGTGTCTGCCTTACAAGAGCTATTTTCACTCATTTCAGGCGTTCCGAACATGGCGAAAGTATTACAACCTGCAAAAAAATTCAGCCCGACCGCATGGCTCTTCCGCAGGGAATGACCGGACTCGGATAAAAGAAATTTTTCCGTTTGCACACCCGGCCCGCCCTGCTACAATGGAAGAACATGTTAAACCCGGACGGAGGGCAATGATGGCCAGAGAAAGCTTTGACAAAGAAATTCAATTCCTGCGCCTGCTTGTGCTGACAAGCGGAGCTTACAGCCGGGGGCAGTTCGCCAAAAAGCTCGGCATTTCTATTCATACCTTCGATAAAACCTTGAAGCGCTTGAAGGAAATTGTGGGGACGGTGCACCAGCAGCTTCCCGGAGAGCAGGGGAAGGAATTCGCGGATATGCTGCGCTTCAACTATTACGAATCCGCCGATCCGGTGCTGCTGTTCCTGTACCGGGCCAAATCGCTGAAGGAATCCGAGAGCCGCCGGCTTTCTCTGCTGCTGGCCGCTATGCGGGAGCAGGCCTGCACAGCGCTGGAGCTGCTCGATGTGTGCAGCCGCAGCCTGCCCGAGGAGCTGGCGCTGCCCGACGAAAAGACCATCCGGTCCGATTTGAAGTATCTTGAGGAGGTTGGCGTCGTGCGCAAGGAGCCGGGCGGCAGACCTTACCGTTACCGTGTGGAAGACGGGCTGGTGAAGGATCTGACCTTCGAAGAGCTGCTGGATTTATATGATTTCGTGGACATCATGGCCGGGACACAGGTCCCTTCCGTGCAGGGCTATCTGCTTCGGGACAGCTTGAAAAAAGCCGTGGCCCAGCAAACAAGCGAGCGGGAGCTGACCGAGCCGTTTCTGTATAAATACCATTATTACTCCCGCATTCTGGATGAAGCGCACCTGTATACCCTGCTGGCGCTTATCCGCCAGCGGCGCAGGGTCCGGTTTCTGTACTTCTCTCCGAAAGCGGCCGAGGCCTACACATCGCAAAATACGAACCCGCTGTTCGAGCGCGATACGGAAGGCCAGGAAATTGATTTGCTGCCGCTCAAAATTATTTACGACCACCAATACGGACGCTGGTATTTGATTGGGCACACCGCCCGGAAAGGAATTACGAAGTTCCGGATGGAGGGGCTGACCCAAATCGAAGCCGGCGCGGAAGTTGATGAAGCCTTTTATGCCGAACGGCTGGAAAGCCTGGAGCAAAAAATGAAATACAGCTGGCTGGTGGATACGGGGGAGCCGGTCACTGTACGGGCCCGTTTCTTCAACCCTGACGGGAACCAGCCCAATTTCATTAAAGAGCGGGTGCTGCTGCAGGGTCAATGGGGCACGATTGTGGCGGAGGAAGAGGACTCGTTTATCTATGAAATCACCGTCAACGGGCTGACTGAAATCAAGCCATGGCTGCGCAGCTTCGGCTCTAGCTGTGAAGTGCTGGAGCCAAGAAGGCTGCGGAAGGAATTCATTGCGGAATGGAAGGAGATTGCGGCTTATTATGAATCCGTTTGAAAAGGTGTTTAACTACCAGGTCATGTCCCGGCTGGGGGAATCCGGCACCTTTACTGTAACCGCTCATGAGCGGGCCTGGCTGAAAATGATGCTGGAGGCCCCCTCCGCCGGAAAAGCCTTCATGCCGTCCACACTAGATAAGCTTCGCAGGATGCTGCAGGCCGATGATGCGCTGGATATCGGGGACAGCTTCATGGAGGGGAGAAGCAACTATATCATCCGCTGATTCGAAGCATCCGGCGAATCATTGCGGGCCGTTCGGGCATACGTATGGTGGTCCGCCAGAAAAACGGCCGGCTCACCGGGGGCAAGCACGGCTTCCCCTACAAGCTGGAATATTCGATGGTCAAAAAAGAATGGTACCTGCTCTGGGTTCATCCCCGCCATACGATGCTGATGAGCACCCGGCTGGAGACCATCGTCCGTCTCGCTGAAGAGCCGCTTGCTCCCGGGGAAGCCGAGCAGTATACGCAGCGAATCAGCCAAATGCTGGAGGAGAAGAAGCAAACGGCCGTCATTGAAATTGTAAGCATGTACAATAAAGAGCTGTCCCGCATTTTGTACGCGTTCTCCTGCTTCGACAAGCAGGTGGAATATGATGCCGAGGCGAACCGCTATCACATTCATGTGACTTACATCGGCAATGAAAGTGAATACATATTGTCCAAAATCCGGTTCCTGGGCAAAAGAGTGCGGGTCCTGCAAGGAGAGCAGCTGAAACGGCGGATGCTGGAATCCGCCACCAAGGCGCTGAGCCGGTATGGAGTAGAAGCCGTCGATACGGAGGAGAGCGTTTAGCCGGGCTGGCCGGAATAGATGATCCTGCGGACAACGGCTATGAACGGTATGCGGATACAAAAACAACGGTAACCGGAATCCGGTCTGCTCCGATGGTGTGCTTTCGATGGTGTGCTTGTGTTCATTAAAAACGCCCTCCATTAATCGTAATTATCGTATTTATCGTAATTATTACGATTTCATGATATGAAATAGCGGCGTCCCGCCTCCGGGATCGCCGCTTCCATCAATGTCTAAGACTAATGCAGGATGAATGAGAGATTAGCGCTATCACACGGCCATGTTTCCTATACACCCACGCTTACTTGCTCCCGGTCTTCTGTATGCCGGGACTGGCCAGCCCGGTCGGGGTAAAGCCCTTTTCCTGCTCATATGTAAAAGCGATATGCTGCACGAGCGGCTCGCCCTGAAGCAGATGCTCCCGGACAATCCGCTCCCCCAGCTCCGGGGTAACCCCCTGATACCAGATTCCCTCCGGATACACTGCAATTACACAAGCGTCCTCACAGCGTCCGTTACAGCGGGTCCGCGTCGTATGAATGACCGCATCCGCGCCCTGAACCGCAATTTCAGCCCGAATGGCCTGCGTCACTTCTTCCCCTTGACGGCGCATACAGCTGCCGCCGTTGCAGATAAGCACATGATGGCGGGTACCGGACAAGTTCCATGTCGTCATTTGGGCAACACTCCTCGCTTCATCCTTGCTTCTCTCTTTTAGCTTTATGACGATGTATCCGGCTGTGTGCCTTCACCGTCATCCGCTCACACAAGCATTCCGTAAAAGAAGAGATGCGTTCTATACCGTCAAAAAAGGAGCTTTCGTGCTGCCGCCTCCTGAGCCTCATTCAGCCTCCGCGCGCCCTCAAAATACAGGTCCTGAGCTAATCAGACAGCGGACAGCATCTCTGCGGGCCGTCTGCTGCGAATTTATTGAAGCCCGTATTCCAGCTGCTCGTCAGCCGCGTTCGGAAAGTCATCGGCAAGCTGTCCCCAGTCCTGCCGCATTTCCTCCTCTGACAGCAGGCACGCGTCCAGCTGTGCCGTCAGCTCCTTTTTATCCAGCTTTATGCCAATCAGCACGAACTTGCTGGCACGGTCCCCGTACACCGGGTCCCAGCTCTTGCTCACCTCGGGCTCCTCCGCCATAATTTGCCGCTGCTCGGCCTCCGGCAGCGCCGCAATCCAATAGCCCGCAGGACCGAACTGAATGGAAGGACCGGCTTGGCTCAGGCTTTGAGCCAGATTGTGCCGTGTCGCAAGCCAGATAATCCCTTTGGCCCGCACGACCTCCTCCGGCCAATCCGCCATCCATGCCATCAGGCGGCCCGGATGGAACGGCTTATTCCGTTCGTACACAAAAGAAGAAATATCATACTCCTCCGTTTCCGGAGTATGATGCTCATGCTCCAGCTCATGCAGCCAGCCGGCGGAATTGCTGGCCTCTTCGAAATCGAATAAGCCGGTATTCAGAATAGCCTTGGGATCAATTTGGCCCTTGCTAATCCGGTACAGCTTGGCCCGGGGCTGCAGCTTGCGCAGCACCTGCTCCAGCTCATCCAAATCCTCCTGATCCACCATATCACATTTATTCAGAAGCAGCACGTCGCAAAATTCAATTTGGCTGATCAGCAAATCCACAACGTCCCGTGTATCCTGCCCGTCCACCGCCTGCTGCCTGTCCAGCAGCGTCTCCCCGGAGGAGAAATCGTGCCAGAACCGGTACGCGTCCACGACCGTTACCATCGTATCGAGACGGCACAGCCGGGACAAATCGATGTTATGCTCCTCATCAATGTAAGTAAAGGTTTGCGCGACCGGGATCGGTTCACCGACACCGGTGGATTCAATCAGGATGTAATCAAACCGGCCTTCATTGGCCAGCCGTTCCACCTCCTGCAGCAAATCCTCGCGCAGGGTACAGCAAATGCAGCCGTTGGACATCTCCACCAGCTTCTCGTCGGTACGGGACAGCCCCCCTGCCTCCTTAATCAGGGCAGCATCAATATTCACCTCGCCCAAATCATTGACGATGACAGCGACCCGCATGCCCTCACGGTTATGAAGCACATGATTAAGAATCGTTGTTTTGCCTGCGCCCAAATAGCCGCTCAGAACAGTTACCGGAATTTTGTTCGAGTTCATTGTTGCATTCATTTCGTAGTCCTCCTCAGAAGTCACCATATTTTCTAAACGTATACACCTTCGCGCAGGGGCAGCCCTGCCGGAAGCAAGCGAGCATTATCCGGCGCTCCATCCTCACGCCTGTTTAACGGGCGGGCTCCTGACAATCGGAGCAATAGCCGTATACTTCGAGCTTGTAGCTGAGCGGTTTGAACTGCTCCTGCAACCCTTCAGCAAGCCGGGACGGTTCATGGGGAACCGACTTCGTCTTCTCGCAGCGGACACAAATCAGATGATAAAGCTCCTGAACTCGGCCTGGCCCGATTAACCTGTATCGAACGCCATGATTATAGACAAATTGCTCCACCAGTCCGTTCTCCTGAAACAGCCGAAGCGTACGGTATACCGTACCATAGCTAATGCCCGGATACAGCTGGGCCAGCTTGCCGTAAATGTCCATCGCCGCAAGAAAGCCGCCCGCTTCAAAAAACAGCTTCAGCGCCTGCTTGCGCTGCTTCGTGACCCGGACACCCTGTCTCGTTAGACGGCCGATTAGCTCCTCCCACTGCTCTGCCCGGGATGGTCCGGAGATCTGCTCTGCTTCCTGGCCGCAGCCCTGCTGATTTTTATTGCCGGGCATTTCTAAACGCCTCCCGAACCCGCTTATAAAGCGTAATTATTACGATTTGATATCAGGATAAACGGGCATCCTTCTGATTCAAACCAGATCGATGCCCGTCAAACCCCGCCGGGACCCGGAAAGCCGCGCGCAGAATACCGGTTCGCCGACATGTGCAGCTGCCCTGCGGTACCCGTGCCGCCCCGGCGGGACGGAAAGCTTCACGCTTGGCCGATTCCCGCTCTATTCATTGAGTGCAGCCTTTAACGCCTGCAGATTGTTTCTCATGATACCGATATAATCGAGATTTTTGCTTTTGTCCTCATCGGTCAGTCCTTCAATCGGATTCAGTACCGCTGATTTAGCCCCAATCTCCTTCGCCACGGTTTCGGCAACCTTTGGCGCAGCCAAAGTTTCGAAAAAAATCGTTTTAACCTGATGCTCCTTGGCAAACTTCACAATATCGGCCATTTTGGCCGGGGTCGGCTCCTGCTCCGGCGACAGTCCGGCTATCGGCACCTGCGTCAAGCTGTAGCGCTTGGCCAGATAACCGAATGCGGTATGCTGTGTCACAAACTCCTTCCGTTTTGCGCCGGCCAGCCCCTCCTTAAACTCCTTGTCAAGCGCCTGCAGCTTGGCTATGTATGCATCCGCATTTGTTTTGTAGGCAGCTTTGTTAGCCGGATCGGCTTGTTCCAGTGCCGCCTGAATGGCCTGAACCTGCTTTTGCGCCAAAACCGGATCGAGCCAGACGTGCGGGTCCATGCTTTCTTCTTCGTGTCCATGACCGTCCGCTTCCTTGGCGTGATCGTGGTCATCGGCTTTCCCAGCTTCGGATGCGTCCGCTTTCTCGTTAGTGTGGCTGCCGTCCTTCTCGTGCTCATGATCATGGTCATCCTCATCACCATGTTCGTGGCTATGGCCCGCGCCCGCCATTAATTCCAGCCCTTTGCTTGCTTCTACAACGATCCGCTTATCCTGCTTCACGCTGGACAAGGTTTTTTCGACCCAATGCTCCATCCCCGCTCCGTTATAAACGAAGACGTTTGCCTCTTGTATCTGCTTCATATCCTTGGCGGTCGGCTCCCAGTCATGCGGCTCTACGCCGGCCGGCACAAGATTGACGACAGTCGCTTTGTCCCCGGCAACATTCCGGGCAAATTCATACAACGGGTAAAAGCTGGCAACAACCGTCGGCTTCACTTCCGAAGCCGGGCTGGACTGCGGGGTTTGCGCAGCCGGAACCTCTTGCTTCCCGCAGCCTGCAAGCGCAAAGCTGGATGCCAATACGACGGCAAAGCATGTTTTTAACCAAGTGTTCATTAAAATTCAACCTCCATACACCATTCCAAATTGTAATCATTACGAAATTCTCTTGGACTATCATACTGAATGAAAATCGTTTTGTAAATAGTAATTTTTACGATAAGACGTCACGCCGCCTCCGAACCCCTGTCTTCCGGCCGTTAAACCGGCTTTGCTGAGCCTCGTTTTAATGTCCGGGGCAGGTGAGGCGGACGCTGCCGGGACAGAACCGGAAGAAGCAGCGATTGCAGCTGCAGCTTGGAAACATGCTCCCCGATAAATACAAGAACATCGGCTATCGTCGCGCGCGGACGAATGGCATATAGCTGCATGTCCCCGTATGCATATTGAAAAATAAACTGCTCCTCCCCGTTGTCCGCAAACCGGAGAATGCCCTTGGCCCGGTATATGTGCCGCGGCAGCCGGGAAATCATCCGCTCGAAGGCGGCCCGTTCCACCGGCTGGTCCACATACACCGTATGTACCGCAACATGCTCATAGGAATGATACGGGGCTGAAGCTCCGTGTTCCGGTTCCGGCAAAGCGTGTTTCGGCCGCCATACCCGGCTGTCTTCCGGGCTCCGTCCACTCCGAACAGGCTCATCGGAAGCTTGCTCCATCTGCTCAAAATTTATGGTGCTGTACAAGGTTTTTTGCAGCACCGCATGCGGGTTCCACGTGCGAATTAGCCGTTCAGCCTCCTGCAGCTCGTGTTCCTGGAGCAGATCCGCCTTATTCAGCAGCAGCAGCGTGCCGCCCCGAATCTGGTCCTCCAGCAGCTGCTGCGTCTCGTCAAGACCGTGCCGTTGGTGATTCAGCAGCTGCATACCGTCAATGACGGTAATCACCTGCTCAATCCGCACCGGCACAATAAGAGAAGCATCGCTTACCGTGTCGAGCAGCGGCAGCGGATTGGCCACACCGGTAGCTTCGATAAACAGCACATCCGGGTTATGCAGCTCTATCAAATTGCGGATGGCCATACTTAAATCGCCAAGCGAGGTGCAGCAAATACAGCCGCTGAGCACCTCCTCCATCGGGATGCTCCCATCAACCAGCAGCCCATCCAAATTCACGCTGCCGAGCTCATTCATGATTACAGCCGGCCTGCGCCCTGTGTGCCGGTAATAATCCAGTGCTTTCGTGAGCAGGGTCGATTTGCCGCTGCCCAGAAAGCCGGTAAGAATGTAAATCGGAATGACCCGCTTCATCCTGCTTTATTCTCCTTCCATTCCTTGCCACTCCTTGCCGTTCCGCTCGGTGCTTCTCTGCGGCATCCATTACGAGAATCTGTCCTTCAACCAATGCTTTACTCCGTCCTAGGATAAAGGAACAGATACAGGGACGGCACATGTCGGCAATTGGCCGTGTCTGTTCGTCTGTTCCTTCCAACGCGCGCGAATCCCAAGCGCGTGTTGCGGCACTGCGTGGCGTCGGTCAAACCCTGTTTGACAAGTTGGCAATGGAAATTTATACTTTTTATTATTCGTAATTATTACTATTAATAAACCATACTATAAAGGAGTTCCCTTCGCGATGTCAAATTCATTTTCCGATGACCCGCGGCTTCCTGTCACCGTGCTGACCGGCTTCCTCGGCGCAGGCAAGACCACGCTACTGAATCACATTTTAACGGCTCACCACGGCCATCAAATTGCTGTTATCGTCAACGAATTCGGCGAAGCCGGTATTGACGGCCAGCTCATTGTACATGCGGATGAAGAAATATTCGAGATGAACAACGGCTGCATCTGCTGCACAGTGCGCAGCGATCTAATCCGCATTCTGGGCGACCTGATGGCAGCGAGAATCGGCTCTGGCCAACGCCGGATTACCTTCGACCGGGTAATAATTGAAACGACCGGGATGGCCGATCCCGCGCCGGTGGCTCAAACCTTTTTTACGGACCCGGACATTGCCGCCTTCTACCGGTTGGATGCGATCGTGACCGTTGTTGATGCAAGACATGCCGGCATACACCTGGATGACGGTCACGAGGCGCTGGAGCAGGTCGCTTTTGCCGATGTTATTTTGCTGAATAAGACAGATTTGGCCGAAGCGAACGAGCTGGACCGGCTGGAGCAGCGGCTGCGGGCAATCAATCCCGCCAGCGCGATCTACCGCACGCAGCAGTCTGCGATTGACCTTGACAAAGTGCTCGGTCTCCATGCCTTTGATCTGGAGCAAAAGCTGGTGCTGGAGCCGAATTTCCTGAAGGACAGCCATCATCACCATCACGATGACGTATTTTCGCTGGTTCTCCGGGAGGATCGTGCGCTGGATTTGAAAAAAATGGAGCAGTTTATCGGGCAATGGCTTACGGAGCATGGCCCGGACACGTTCCGGTACAAGGGAGTCCTGAATATTCACGGTGTAGAGCAGCGTGTCGTATTCCAAGGAATCCACATGCTGTTCCATGCCCATGCGGATCGGGAATGGCGCGACAGCGAGCCCCGCCGCAGCGAATTCGTCATCATCGGCCGGCGCCTGGATGAAGCCTGGTTCCGCGAGCAGTTCGCCTCCTGCGCGGTGACCTAGGCCGCTTGTGGTCGACCGACCGCCGTCATGCAGCGAAACACCGCGCGCCGGGAGCTGCGCGCGGTGCGGAAAGAGAAGCGACCCGGCCCGCACAAAGAGCCCCTTCATCCTGCGTCCGCATGTTACGGGAGGATGAAGGGCTCTTTATTCATTTCATATAGAAGCTATAGCTTGCTTGGCCGAAGCAGCTGGAAGACCTACAGAGAGCCGTGGGAGAGCAGCGCTGCACCAACGGTAACGGCCGCTCGCTCCTCAGTTAGCTCAGGCTCGCCTTGGAGATCAGCTCTGCCGAAGGCAGCTGCTTTCCTCCCCGGCTGTAAGACAGGAAGCAGCCGCTGCCGCTCCCTAATCAGCAAACAATTCCTGTACAGCCTGCTCCGAATAGCCATCTATTCCGCGCCAGTTTATAACCGCAAAAAAATCCGAGTTCCCGCCGCCTTTTCGCGGCTCCGGGGCGGGAACCAGTATGCCGGCATACGCGAGTATCTCCAGCAGCACATCCCGCTCCTGCTTGCTGCTCGGGAAAACACCGTTTAAACGCTTTTCCAGCTTACGCGGTGTGTCCTCCGGACTGCTGCTTGCAATGGTATCCAGAATCGCCTGCAGCAGCCCAATGTCCTCCGCCGTAACCTCGGGCTCCTCTTCAGGCAGGAACTGCAGGTCCAGCAGGCAGTACAGCAGCATGTTCAGCCGGATGCCGCCCCATTTGACCCGTTCGAACTGAAGCACATTAAGGTCTTCGCCGTTATACGCCTGACGGGACGCTACCCGGCAGCGGTCACAAACGTAACAGTCGCCATACATCGCCTGCGGAAGTCCCGGCCCGTTCCCCGGACGGCCGACATTGCTTTCAAAAGCATGCGCCGCCAAATGCTGCGTCAGGACCCAGCTCGACAGCGCGCTGCGCAGATACACCTTCCGGGTCGACAGGCTGTGCAGAAAAGCCCGGGCCACACGGCGCCTCGGAATCGTCCGGTGCAGCTCCACCAGCTGCCGGACCGCATCATCGTGACTGATGGTAAGGGGATCGAACATGACCCCCTGGCTTTTGGCATATTCGAAGGCTTCCCCTGAGAACTGGACCCCGCTTTTCCAGCCCGCACTGCTCCAGAAGGTGTCGAGCAAAATTTTCCTGGCTTTGCGATCCATATTCATGCCTCCATGTTTTAAGCTTATTTCACTTGCCTAAGCTCGGATTTCTATCCCTCTATTGAGGGTACAAAGCCTGTCATATAAAGTCAATTCGCACAAAAAAAGCTGCGGCCCCCCAGGGGACTGCAGCTTCGTTTCGACCAGGAGGCCTGTTTCCCGGCTTACACCATGATTTTGCAAATATCGTTCGTAAATTCAACCGGATCCTGCAGCGGCAAGCCTTCAATCAGCAGCGCCTGGTTGTACAGAAGCGCCGTGTACAGGTTCAGCTTCTCTTTATCCTTCGCGTATGCATCCAGCAGCGACTGGAATACGCTGTGCTGAACGTTGATTTCCAGCACCTTCTCCGCCTTGACGTTCGGATTGTTCGGCATGGCGTTCAGGATTTTCTCCATTTCAATCGTCAGCTCGCCGTCTGTGGACAGGCAGACCGGATGAGATCTCAGGCGCTTGGACGCTTTGACCTTCGTCACCTTGTCGGCCAGCTGAGCTTTCATATGGTCAAAAAGCTCCTGATGCGCGTTCTGCTCCGCATCCTCTTTATTCTCGGACTCGTCCGTTTCGATGCCCAGATCGCTGCTGGAAACCGACTTGAATTCCTTCTCCTTGTAGCTCATCAGCATTTTGATGGCGAACTCGTCAATATCGTCGGTTAAGTACAGAATCTCATAGCCTTTTTCCGCCACCAGCTCGGTCTGCGGCAGCTTCTCGATGCGCTCATGGGACGGACCGGTCGCGTAGTAAATGTATTTTTGATCCTCCGGCATGGCTGCGACATACTCCGCCAGCGTCACCAGCTTCTTTTCCTTGGAGGAGGTGAACAGGAGGAGATCCTGCAGCGTGTCCTTATGCGTGCCGTAATCGCTGTACACCCCGAATTTGAGCTGTCTGCCGAACGAGCCGTAGAACTTCTCGTATTTCTCACGCTCGTCCTTCAGCAGGCTGAGCAGCTGGCTTTTGATTTTGCTCTCGATGTTTTTGGCAATCAGCTTCAGCTGGCGGTCATGCTGCAGCATTTCCCGGGAGATGTTGAGCGACAGGCTCTCCGAATCGACCATCCCTTTGACAAAGCTGAAATAATCCGGGAGCAGATCGGCGCATTTGTCCATAATCAGGACGCCGTTGGCGTACAGCTCAAGCCCCTTTTCGAACTCCTTGGTGTAGTAGTCAAAGGGCATGCTTTCCGGAACAAACAAAATCGCCTGATAAACAACCGTACCGTCCGCACTGATATGAATGTGCTTCAGCGGCTTGTCGAAGCCGTAGCGCTTCTCGGCATAGAAGTTTTCATAGTCTTCGGTTTTCAGCTCGTTTTTGTTTTTGCGCCAAATCGGCACCATGCTGTTGACGCGCTGCTCTTCCGTGTAGTCCTCGAACTCGCTCTCGCTGCCTTCCTTCAGGCGCTTGCCGGACACATCCATTTTGATCGGATAACGGATGAAGTCGGAATACTTTTTGATGATGCTTTTGAGGCGGTATTCCTCCAGAAACTCGTCGTAGCTCTCCTCTTCCGTATTGGCTTTGATTTTGAGAATAATGTCCGTACCCACGGAATCCTTCTCTGCCGGCTCCAGGGTATAGCCGTCCGCGCCGGTCGACTCCCATTTGTAGGCACCTTCCCCTTCCAGCGGCTTACTGATTACCGTCACCACGTCAGCAACCATAAACGCCGAGTAGAAGCCAACGCCGAATTGGCCGATGATGGTGTGCCCATCCTGTACTTCGTTCTCCTTCTTGAAGGCTAGCGAGCCGCTCTTGGCGATGACGCCCAGATGGCTTTCCAGCTCCTCCTTCGTCATCCCGATCCCGGTGTCCTTAAGTGTCAGTGTCCGGTTCTCCTTGTCGGCAACGACCTTAATATAGTAATTGTCCTTGTCAAAAACAAGCTTATCGTCCGTCAATGCTTTGTAGTAAATTTTATCGATTGCATCGCTAGCATTCGAGATCAGCTCTCGTAAAAAAATTTCCTTCTGCGTGTAGATGGAATTAATCATCATCTCCAATAATCGTTTGGATTCTGCCTGAAACTGTTTCTTTTCCACTCGGAACGCTCCTTTCAGTTTGAAGACGGATGCCATTGATCCTGGTATATTAGCACTCTCGACCTTCGAGTGCTATTCGTAACTTTTATATCATTGTTCCTATTTCATGTCAATATCGATGCCGAAGGAATCCGGTCAGCTGTTTTTTAAGTCCGCCTCTGTTTTGGAGTCCCGAGTCAAATGACGAGTCAAATGATGGTACCCTTGCCCTAATTCCGGTAGGGGAAGCGATACAGCAGCTTACCCTGCAATTCGGCACCGAATTTTGCAGGATGGATGCATCTGCACCGGGGCAATATGGCCGATAGAGAGCCGCTTTCGAACAGGAATCCGGCTGCAAAAAAAACGACCTCGTCCCGCGCCCGACTGCGGATGCTGAGGTCATTTTAAGTGGTCCCGGCTGCTGTTTACATCAAAAATCCCCGTCTTCATTACCGGCTGCTCGCCCGGCTATAGCTTAAGCTTGCGCATCAGCGGCACACCGATACCGTTCAAAAGCCGCTCCAGAAGCGACCAGCACCAGCGTCTTCCAAGCGGCAAATGCCGGTCGAAAACCGCAGAATATTCCATATCGGCTATAGCCCCGCGATTTCGTTTGAATTGGGCGGCGCCTGCACTCTCATGGAGCAGATTGCCGCTTTCGCGGGCCTGATGGATCAGGCAGGCCGACAGCATACGATACAGCCCGAGAGATTGCGGCATCGCCGTATCGTAGCCGAACACAGGCGTCGTCATTACCCCATTACGATAAAAATAGCCCATCACCGCATCGAGCCGCCCGTCCTTGCGCAGTCCGTTCAGCGTCAGCGTCCCGGCTTGAAGGGCTAAACGGATAAACGCTTCATCGAATTGCGGGTTGTCATAGGAGTATTTGTCCAAATAGAGCAGCCTGTACAGCTCGGCAATTCGGGATATGTCCTCGTCCGTCATGTCCGCCGCGGCAACAAAGGCATACCCGTTTTGGGCGAGCAGCTCGTAATCCCGCTTCAGGAGCCAGCGTGCCTTGGCGTTTCCGAAGGCCGGATCGTTGGACCGGTACAAATAAATTTGCCGGCTGGGCACCAGCTTGCAGCCTGCCTCCCGCAAGGCGGCAGTCATCTCCGGATGAAGCGAAGGACATACAGAGCGGAACACGATCGCGTGCCCGGGAAACGCATCCCGCACCGCATTCAAAACGGCCCTGGCCTGGCTGCCTGAAATCCGGGGGTACAGATTCGTCGACAACAGCCAATTATTGACGTGCACAACCCGGTTCAGATGCGATTTTTTCATCAAGTAACCCAAGGCATCGAGCAGCACAGACAAGCTTCTCTCCACCGTCGGACGGTTCAATAAAGCCAGCTCTTGCTTCGCATAAGTAACATAATGCGTGTACGGAGAACAAACATAAGCGTTATTGTATTCGCCTTCGTTGATCGTCAAGGGCAGAACCAAATCGTCTATCCGCGCAACAACCAGTGTTGTTTCCACATTACGCAGGAACCGCCTGCTCCCTTCGCGCATAAGCGGCTCCAGATAAGCCTTGGCATAGCGGCCATCCTCTGTGTCCGGCCAGTCAATCCGTTCGAGGCTGTCGCAATCATAGAGAGCTACACGACGATTCAAGCTGTCAGCTCCTTTCTGCGTGCGCTGATTCTCATTTATTTTTTCAACCCTATTATACATGAATCTACTGTTCTAAACGTGTCTTCCCCTATCCCGGTATACCGATAGTGATTAGAATTGTTCATTGCAGGGTTGCAAATTAGAAATACGCGTGTTATATTGATTGAGTCATCAATAATTGATACATCAACCATTGAGCAATCAAGGAATACCCGCAATTGCTTGCAGATGAATTCCTGTTTAATTTCCCCCGGGAGGCCCGTAATCATGACACGCAACCATTCCAAAGAGGAGCAAATCTTGAATCTGCTGCATGGCGTGAGCAACAAAATCCGTCCCAAATTCGAGCATTGTACCGGAATTAGCTCGTCCCGTCTGGCGATTCTGCATGAGCTATGCGAGGTCGACGAGATTAACCAGTCCATGCTGCAAAAGCGCATTCAGATTGACAATGCCGCCATTACCCGACACCTGAAGCAGCTCGAAGCTGACGGCATGGTTACGCGGCGCAAAAATCCCGGCGATAATCGCGAAACCTTTGTTTCTTTATCTGAGGAAGGCCATCAGCGAATAGAAGGCTACAAAATCGAGAAAGAACTTTTTATACGCCAGATGTTGGAAGGCTTTAGTAAAGAAGAAATGACTCTCCTCGCCGATTATCTTGAGCGGATGCAAAACAATATCTAACTCAACAAGGAGCTGTTCACCTCATGAGCAAAAGCAAATTTCAAAAAACAAATGATTTTCGCGAAATCACCTACGGCCGTCGTTCTGTGAAGGCTTATAACCCTGAAGTGAAAATTAGCAAAGAGGAAATGACCGATATTCTTATGGGAGCAACGCGGGCTCCTTCCTCCATCAACATGCAGCCTTGGCGTTTTTTAGTTATCGAAAGCAAGGAGGGCAAAGAAAAGCTTGCTTCGCTGGCTAAATTTAATCAAACCCAGGTGCTTACCTCCTCCGCCGTGATAGCCGTATTCGCCGATATGAAAAATGTGGAGTATCTCGATGAAATTTTTGAAAATGCGGTTAAGCTTGGCTATATGCCGCAGGATGTTATGGATATGCAATTGAATTTTGTCAAACCCTATTACAATACGATCTCGGCGGCTGACCTGCGTGATGTCAACTTGATCGATGCCGGTCTCGTCTCCATGCAACTCATGCTGGTTGCCCGTGCACACGGCTATGACACCAACCCAATCGGGGGTTATGAAAAAGACAAAATTGCTGAAGCCTTCGATTTGGACAAGGATCGTTACCAGCCCATCATGCTGATCAGTATAGGCCAGGCAGCCAAAGAAGGCTACCCTTCTTACCGTCTCCCTATTGAGACCGTAGCCGATTGGAAATAAATTGTTACTCTAATGTACGATGATTACGTTAATTTACGAAAGAGAGGCAGATAGCCATGCTTATTATTCACGCCCATCTACAGGTCAACCCCTCCAAAGAAGAGGACTTCCTTCAAGCTGCCCAAGCTCTGGTTTCGGCAAGCCGCGCCGAGGAAGGAAACATCGCGTACACTCTGCTAAAAAGCACAGAGCAGCAGCACCGTTACACCATGGTAGAGCTATGGCAGGATCAAGCTGCAATAGCTGCGCATAATACGAGCGCTCATTTCCAGGCATTCGTCCAGCAAGCCTCTTCTTTCATGGCTGCGCCTATGGATTTGCAGGTATTTGCAGGAGAGCCTGTAAAAAACCTTTCATTCAATCGAATTTATTAAGTCAATGGAAAACCCCTGTAAACACCGGGAGACTCTTGTGTTTACAGGGGTTTTCCATTCAACGACCCGGATTTACATTTCAGGCATCGGGATCAGCCTTGTGTCCGCCAGATTGAGTGGCGCGGCCGATCCGATTGCCAGGCCTGTCTTCGTAGTTGGTTGTTGTAAAATACTTCGATGTATTCAAAGATGCTTTTCTTCGCTTCATCTCGCGTCTCGTATTTCGTAAGGTAAATCAATTCCTTCTTCAAGACACTGTGAAAGGACTCGATACAGGCGTTGTCGTGACAGTTCCCTTTTCGGCTCATACTGCCTGTCATTTCGTAGATCTGAAGTTGCTTTTGGTAATCCAGGGAGGCATATTGGCTGCCGCGGTCCGAGTGATGGAGTAAGCCTTTGTCTGGATGCTGCCGCCCGTAAGCTTGTTGTAAGGCCTTTAGAACAAGCTCTTTGGTCATCCTTTCACTCCTGTGCCAGCCCACGATTTTACGTGAGTAGAGGTTCATTACGCTCGCCAAATACAACCAGCCTTCGCTTGTTGAACTATAGGTCATGTCCGTTAGATGTTGGTGGACCCTAGGGGGATCGAACCCCTGACCTCATCGCTGCCAGCGATGCGTTCTTCCGCACTAGTTCTACCAAGGCAGCGCTTCTTGCTTATGGTAGAACCCGCCCGTTGGGCCGTCGGCTGGAAGCGTGGCGAGCCATACCGCTGTTTCTGCTCCTTCGCTTACTTCCATCGGAGCGCTTTCGCCGCCCATGTCCGTCTTCACCCATCCAGGGTGGCAGGCATTCACCTTCACGTTCGTATCCCTCAAGCTGATTGAAAGCTGCACGGTCCATGCATTCATGGCCGCCTTGGATGTCGTATACGCTGGCGCAGACCGACTTCCGTACATCTCGTTTGAAAGAAGCGTGCCGAGTGAAGCGAGAATACTCGATTGGTTTACGATTCTGCCTGCCGGGCTCGCCTTCAACAAAGGCAGCAGCGCCTCCGACAAGGCCTGTGGCCCGAAAACATTCACTTCAAAGGAGCTTCGCATAACATCCGGCGTATTGCCCAAATGATCCAAATAAACGCCCGCGTTGTTCACGAGAATGTCCAGCCTGCCATATTCCAGCTTGATTAGATCCGCGACGGAGCGAATATGATTGCCATCCGTGACGTCCAGTTCGACGCCGCACGCCTCAATTTGCTCCTTGCGCAGTACGTCCGCAGCTTCCTGAGCTTTGGAAATCGAACGTGCTCCAAGAAGCACGATGATCCCTTGCTGGCCTAACTGTCTGGCGATCTCCAAGCCTATTCCTTTGTACGCTCCTGTAATCAATGCCACTTTCTTATTCATTGTCTTTTCCTCCACTTGCCATTTATTTTGTATTGATTAGTACATAATTGTCAAAAAAATTTGGCTCACCCCAGTAAATAAACCAGTTGTTCTATCGCTTTCTCAACAGCTGCGCGATCAGGCTGTCCTTTCATGATCACCGATAGGCCGACAGCCGCGATCGTTAACGCGGATGCAACGCTTGCTGCGTTCAATTCAGCTGATAACTCCCCGCGAAGCATACCAGCTTCAATCGTCTCGCGCAAAAGACCCGCTAGATGCCCTTGAAACTCCGATGTGAACCGGGTCAGGCTTGCGTTTCGCGACGCCATTTCGGTGAGCGTGTTCACACATAAGCAACCCCATTCAGGCTGCTTTCCACCCTCGGTATTCGTGATTCCCAACAAATAGAGACGTACAGCCTCTCGCGCGGAAGGCGCTTGGCTCAGCTTACTCCTGATATAAGTGAGGCTGAGATCGGCATATTTGCGAAGCGCGGCGTTAAACAGCTCTTCCTTGCTGCCGAACGTACCGTACATGCTCGGCCGTTGTATGCCCATCGCCGTGGTCAGGTCACTGATGGATGTCGCTTCGTAGCCTTTCTGCCAGAACACATGCATAGCCTTCAGCAGAGCTTGCTGCTCATCAAATTCGCGTGGTCTTGCCATATGCGCTCACTCTTTCTATATCGTTCGGTACAAAATGAGTATATACCTTTTTACCGCAGCTGTCAATTCCCACCTGCTGATTCTGTCGTTACGATCAGGCGCAACGCATAACTTATCCGATTCATAATGCTATGGTTGAGGGTAATTTTCAGGCTTATGTATGGTGGTATATTCGCAGACAGTACAGCCCTATGAATGAGGACGGCACAATCAGCAAGCGCGGCTACAATATGGCTCATTTCTTGAAGCTTGTCCGACCCGGCTATACCAAGAGTTGAGGCGACTAGAAACCCGGATTCCAACGTATATGTTTCTGCCTACAAGGGAGACGGCAAGATTGTCATCGTTGCCATGAATAGAGGAACCAGCGCAAGCAGTCAAAACTTCACCCTGCAAGGCGGAACAGCTGCTACAGCGTCCTCCTGGATAACGGATCGCAACCGAAACCTGGCTGCCCAATCGCCAATTCAGGTAACGGGAAATGCTTTTGCCGCGCAGTCGCCTGCCCAAAGTGTCACAACGTTTGTATTGAATTAACGCCAAGCACGAATAACGATACTGTGTCTGAAGCGGAAACAGGTGCAAACCTTGACCAATGCCGTAATAGGGTCAACACATACCGGTTACAGGTTATGTCGATTTTTCCGAACTTACCGGCGCATCCCTCAAATGAAATACCATTTAACACCCCTTAGTCGGAACAAAACATGTAACCCTTCGTACGCCTTGCCAGCCGGAACCCGAAATCTCGATCTCTATATACTTATACGAGAACGGTCTGAAGCACATGCCGCTTTGATGCTTAATGTATCGAAGTGGAGCTAACGGAACTGGGAGCCCTTATTGGGCCAAAAATGGCCGGGAATAAATTGTAACGGAACTCAGAAGCGTTATTGATGCAGTTTGAGCGCTTTTTACAACAAATTGCTCAAATAACGGCGCTCAGTTCCGTTAGATTGTAATTTGGCTCGTATTCAAACAAATAAGGTCGCTCAGTTCCGTTACATTATTCCTGCGCGCGGACGGAACCCGGGGTTCGCCCCTTGGGTAATCCATACAAAAAACGCCATCACATAATGCGATGACGTTTCTTTTTGTATGGAGCCTAGGGGGATCGAACCCCTGACCTCATCGCTGCCAGCGATGCGCTCTACCACGGATAGTCATGATAAACATTTCATATAAGTTATCGGATCGTGCTCTGTGTTAATCTGTCACAGCTTCTCTTTCTTTAGTATAGCTATCGCTTCCGGTCTTTTGAGATTATCGCAGCTCTCCACATACCTTATAACCTTACTGTTATTGAACTGAATTCATTAATTCGTAATAATATTGAGGTTCATGAGTTTTATTAAGATGATACCAAGCGTCTAATGTTTCTGGAGAAAATACATCTAGCGCTCTTAAAACATGAACAGAAAATTCTAGAGGAGCTACTCCGGAAGCCGTGATCAGTTTTCCATCGGTAACAGCAGATTCCAATTTGTAATATTTTTCGCCCGTGTAAGACTGACAAATCATTTTAAGGTACGCCAGATCATTGCTTGTATGCCAACGGGAATCTAACAACCCTGCTTGAGCAAGTCCTATGGAAGCACCGCAAATTGCCCCTACTACGATTCCTTCCTGTAAACACATCTCAGCAACTTCCAATATGGGCCTGTGAATAGCCTCTGTCCATGTATTTCCACCAGGTAAAATCAGTGCATCTACGCTTGTAATGCTGCACTCATCCACTTTCATGTCAGGCGTTATTTTCAATCCGCCCATTGTAGTTACTGGAGCCTTTTCGATCCCAACGGTGACTATTTGTGCAGGAGCCAGCCCCTTTCTAAAGTATCTTCCTGAGTTTAGCTCGGCCGTTAAATAACCTATTTCCCAATCGGACATGCTGTCAAAAACATAAAGATATACTGTATTTTCCATGTTGGTTTTCCTCCTTTTTTTTGTCTATCAAGGACTACGATTCATCGGTAATCAGTGACTATCTCATTATAAAACAGCTTCACTGACATCTGCTGTCAGTGAAGCTGTTAAAGTTGATAATATTCCATTAACTCTGTTGCAATAGCAACAAGTCTTTCTTTCACACTCTGGGGTTCGATTATTCGAATGGATTTACCATAAGATAGGAGGAAATAAGGGACAGAATGATGAATTGATTTTTCCTCGAATAAAAAGATGGCTTGATTAGATGCTCGCTCTTTCAGATGATGCCCTAAAAACCAATGCATGCTTAGTTCATCTATTGCCTCTGGCCTGCCTTCGATAATTAAACTAATTAATCCTTCCTTACCCACAAGATCAGGTAACAGGTTTTTCATAAAAAATTCACGGCTAGAAAAAGCTTCAGGACGCTTAAATATGATTTGAGTACGCTTGATTAGTAATATCCGATCTACCCGAAAACTTCGTATTTCATTCCTTAGGTGGCAGAATGCAACAGTATACCATCTGTTGTTCCAGTAAACGATCCCATAAGGGTCTATTTTCCTTTTCTTTGGTTTCTCTTCATGGTTTGTGCGATAATCCATTTCTACAGAGAATTCTTTCTCTACAGCATGCTCCAATTCCGCTAGTATTAACTGATTAGAAGAGCTGATCATGCGGTTTATAACTTCAAATCCAGCTAAATGTTGGTTTAGTGTGCTTTCCTGCTTCTCATTCGAATACATTTTTAACTTGGATGTCGCATTCTCTAATGTCTCACTCAAGGGGTATCCAGCTTCTTTTGCAAAAACAGCAGCGTGAAGGAGTGTCTTTTTTTCTTCCATATCAAATAACAGAGGCGCTCTGATAAAATTATTCAGCAGGCTATAGCCACCATGATGACCTGGGTCTGAAACTATAGGCACTCCACTAAAACATAGTGCATCCATGTACCGATAAACTGTTCTTATATTTACTTCTAACTTTTCGGATATTTGTTTTGCAGTCCATTTCTCTCCCGAATTCAACATCCATAAAATGGCTAACATATTATCCTTTTTCGGCATAACACAACCCTCGCCCATTTCACTATATTAGAAATTTCACATTACCATTAATTTCAACAAAAAAAACGGCATTTCTGCCGTTTTTTTGTCAAACTTTTATGGAGCCTAGGGGGATCGAACCCCTGACCTCATCGCTGCCAGCGATGCGCTCTCCCAGCTGAGCTAAGGCCCCGTATGTTTTGTAATTTCTCTTGCTCACAATTTAGAATTATACACGAGGTGCTGGAGAAGCGCAAGTGTAATTTTTAAATTTTTGTAATGGCGTTGATGGGGGCTTCGGGCTTCGGTATCACCTCCCTCTGCCCCGTCAGTTGTCTTCGTCTATGCCCCATTCTATATTCAAAAAGGCGGTCCTTCATTTAAGAACAACTCCCGGCGATCCGTTGATGACATTGCATGAAACCCCACTTTTGGGGAATGACTAACTGAGACTATGGGAGCCGAAGGAGCTTGCAAATATGCCGGCAAACACAATGCTATCCCGGGAGCTTCAGGAAAATATAAAAGCGATGAAAACCGCAATCGGGCATAGTCCGGACGTGATGTTCCGCCCGTTTCTTATCGGGAGCCTGCAATGGCGGGCGGTGCTTGTATATGTGGAGGGGCTTGTTGACAAGCAAACCATCCAGGATCAAATCATGATGCCGCTTATGCATGCGGAACGGATCGCCGACCCGGCCGCCGCCGAGCTGCCGGACATAAAGAACGCCGTGGCAGAGGCGATGATGTCGGTGACCGAGGTCATGGAGCTGGACCGGCTCGATCGCTGTATTCACGAGGTGCTGTCTGGCAGCACGGTGCTGTTTATGGAAGGGACGGGTACCGCGCTTGCAGTCGATACGCATGGCTGGGAAACCCGCTCCATAGAGGAGCCTGTGTCCGAGGCGGTGGTTCGCGGTCCGCGGGACGGTTTTACGGAAACCCTTCGCACGAATATAGCCATGCTGCGCCGCCGTATCAAGGACCCGGGCTTTACGATGGAAATGTTCACTATCGGCCGCCGCTCCAGGACGAAGGTCGCCTTGGTCTACATAAAAGGCTTGACCAATGACGCACTGGTACAGGAAGCAAGAAGGCGTCTGGAAAATATCGATATCGACGATGTGCTGGAATCCGGCTACATCGAGCAGTTCATTGAAGATCATCCAATGTCGCCCTTCGCCCAGATTCAAAATACCGAACGCCCGGATCGGGTAGCCGGTTCCTTGCTGGAGGGCCGGGCGGCTATTTTGATGGACAGCACGCCTATTGCTCTCATCGTGCCGGTAAGCTTCTCCATGCTGATGAACTCGCCTGAAGATTATTATGAACGCTGGCTGCCGTCATCTCTTATCCGGCTGCTTCGGTATGTCGCAGCTTGTATTGCATTGTTCCTGCCTTCCTTATATATCGCTCTCATCTCGTATAATCACGGGCTTATCCCGACCAAGCTGGCGATCTCGGTTGCATCAGGCAGGGAGGGCGTGCCCTTCCCTTCTATTGTCGAGGCGCTCATTATGGAGATTACGCTGGAAATATTGCGTGAAGCCGGTCTCCGGCTGCCCAAGCCGATCGGTCAGGCCGTCGGCATCGTTGGCGGCCTGGTCATCGGAGAAGCGGCTGTACAAGCCGCTATCGTCAGTCCGATTATGGTCATCGTGGTCGCCCTGACCGCGATATCCTCCTTTGCCCTGCCGCAATACAGCGCAGGCCTGGCGATTCGTATTCTGCGCTTCGGCATGATGATGGCGGCGGCGGTCTTCGGGCTGTACGGCGTAATCCTGTTTTATTTGCTGATTTCGGTTCATCTGGTCCGGCTCAAAAGCTTTGGTGTCCCCTATTTGTCTCCATTTATCCCGGCACGCCCGTCGCGGTGGAAGGATCTTCTCCTCCGCTTCCCGCTCCAGATGCTGAAACGGCGTCCGGCTATGGTCAGACCGAAGGACAGCCGTCGGCAGAAATAATACACAAGGGGAAATGAAGCCATGAGCGATGATCAGACCAAACCAACCATTTCCTCGGCGCAAGCGGCGATGATGACCTCGAAGGCGATGATTGGCACAGGCATCCTGGTCCTGCCTCAAAGCATCGGGAAAAGTGTAGGCACCCCGGACGGGTGGATTTCGGCTATCATCAGCGGTATCCTGACGCTCATGTTCGGGTGGGTGGTTGCGAATTTGAGCCGGCGCTTTCCCGGCCGGACCTTTTATGTTTACAGTCAGGAAATCGTCGGCAGATGGCTCGGCATTCCGATTGCCCTAACCTTGTGCATGTACTACCTCTATTCCTCCGGTTATTTGCTGCGGGTCATGGGCGAGGTGGTGCGGATGTATTTGCTGGATAAGACCCCGCTTGCAATTATTATGATCACCTTCATGGGAGTTGCGGTTTACTTGACTACCGCCGGCATGAATGCCATTGCCCAGCTAATTGAGCTGTTTATGCCGATCATTGTTCTGATTCTGGTCGTGTTCATTTTGTTCAGCCTGCGTGACTTTGAGCTTGACAATATTCGCCCTGTACTGGGGGATGGCCTGAAGCCTGTAGTCAAGGGCGTCCTGCCCTCTCTTCTATCCTACAGCGGCTTCGAGTCGATGCTGTTCATAACGGCATTTATGGCGAATCCGCGCATGGCTATCAAAGCGACGCTAACGGGCATCAGCATCACGACGATATTATACACGCTGGTCGTCGCTGTAGCGGTTGGTTCCTTAACCGTGGAGGAAGTGAAAACGGTCACCTGGCCGACCATGTCCGTAGCGATGAACATTGAACTGCCCGGCGGCTTTTTTGAGCGCTTCGAATCCTTGTTTACCGTGTTGTGGGTGATTTCGATGTTTACGGCTTTTGTGCTGTACCATTATGGAGCATGTCTGGGGCTGGGACAAATTACGAATAAAAAATTTCAATGGTTCGCCTACGGCTCTCTGCCAGTCATTTATATGATTGCGATATGGCCGGAAAACCTGAACCTGGTGTTCAAAATCGGGGATTATATCGGTTATTTCTCATTTCTCATGTTCGGCGTTATTCCGCTTCTCCTGTTTATTCTGACGTCTGTAAGGAGGATCGGGCATGCGAAAAAACGCCCGTAAACGTCTCATTCCGCTGCTTTTATACAGTCTGCTACTGCTGGCCGGCTGCTGGGATCGCAATGAAATCGAAGAAACCGGCATCGTGCTCGGGATCGGCATTGATTTACTGGAAGGAACGAAGGATGCCTCTCCTCAGCTCGCCATGGTGCATCACTTCGCCCTTCCGAATCAATTCTCCGAGAGCGCCAGCAGCAAAGCGCAGAAGGATTATATCAATATGTCCAGCTCCGGCCCCATCATCTTCGACAATATCCGGGAGCTGTCTACCCGATCGGCCCGCCCTCCCAGCTATGAGCATTTGCGGATAATCGTGATTAGCGATGAAGCGGCGCGGGCGTTTGATCTGAAGAAGGTCATTAATTTCTTTCTGCGCAACACGGAAACAAGGCGTTCCATTCGGGTCGTCCTTTCGCACGGCAAGGCGAGTCAAGTTTTCACCAAAGCGAAAAGCATGAAAAATCCCGCCATGGAGCTGCGCGAGCTGACGGACAACTACCGAAAATCCTTGCGGATTCCCCCCGGCCTTACACTTGGGAATATGTCGGAGCATTTGACCGGGGAAAGGAGCTTTGTGATACAGGGCGTAGCCGGCCTAAAAGAAGAGTCCAAGCTTACCGGAGCAGCGGTAATCAGCGGACGAAGCTCCCGGATGATCGGCTGGCTGAATGAAACGGAAACCATAGGACTGAACTGGATTGTGGAAAAGGAACGGTCCAATGGTATCGTTGAGGGGACTGAGCCGCAGAGCGGAGCAATGTTTGGCTACGAGGTCCGGAATATGTCGTCCCGGATTGAGCCTCTCGTCGATGGAGAACAAATTTCCTTCCGGGTGAAGATCAAAACATCAGGAAAGCTGCGTGAGGATTGGGCGATTCCGGGGGACGCCTTCGATACGGCGTTTGTTGAGCGGACCGAGGAGGCTGCGGCGGCCCAAATTAAGCAAATGGCGGAAAAAGCGCTTGCCCGCACGCAGCAGCAGTACAAGGCGGACGTTGCAGGCTTCGGCAAGCGCCTCAGCATAACCCATCCGAAGGTATGGAAGCAGGTCCAGGAGGATTGGGAGGAACGGTTCAGCCGGATGCCTGTCGCCATCGACGTGAAGGTGGACATACAGGAGTTCGGTACCAGGGGGACGAAGCGCGGTTAAAAAGAAACGACCATTCGAACAGCTTGTTATATGTCCGCCAATGAGACAGATCCGCTGCACAGCCATGAAGCTTTCGTGGGAATAGCGTACAAAGCACAAACGGCAAGCCGAACGCCGGCTGGGCTGGTGTCGTGAGAGGATTTTCGAGTACCGTCTGCAGGTTCAAGTTTCGGTCTAATCACCCGATAACCAGATACGCCTCGGAGGGCGAAGCTGTTGCTTGGGCTTAAAGGCAAGAACACCACCCCTTACTCGTGTGTCCGGGGTGTTCTTGCCTATTTTAACGTGATACATTTGTGCTGGTCCAAGCATGTACGGACCCGCATGTTATGCCTTGCCCGGATATCAGCTCTGTGTAACCGCAGCCAGCAATTCATTTATAATCCGTTGTCTGCCGAACTGCCCAGCTCATAACAATTGTTTTGCGGCTATCCGCGTACCCCCACTCATTCCGATCATGAGTGACCTTTACTATTTCCAACAGATCCATACTTATGATGATGGGCACCACTCTTGTGACGATGGGATTCGGTGAACCAGATCATGATGTCACAGCACAGACTACGACGATCGATCGCTCTAATAAACAACACATATGAAAAGAAACTAATTTTAGGAATACGTCTTCATGGTGAGCCGAGGGGATAAGACTCGTCCATACTCACCTAGCTGTCATGGGAGATCCAAATCCTGATCATCGGCTGACGAAGCTTTATCAACGAAGTAGATTCGCTATCTAACTCTCGCCTTGAATTTGAACTAACTGCAATGCTATACTCAAACGAGAACGGTCATGAAGCACATGCCGCTTCGATACTTAATGTATCGAGGCGGCTTTTCTATTTTTCTTGATGAAAGGAGGGGTACTACATGTTTAAGAAAGATTACGAATCGTGGATGCAGAAGCAGATAGGACAGGAAAAAAATCATCGAAGACGCGAGTTATTGCAAAAAGGATTAAGCCATGGCACTGTGGAGATGTTGCGTTCCATATGGTATCCTGTCGTCGGTAATTTCGACCATTTACATCCCGAATGGGAGGTGCGTGATTTTAATAACGGGTTCAGGTATCTCGACTTGGCTTTTTTACCAGGAAGTATGAAAGGCGATATTGAAATTCATGATTACCGGTCGCATGCCCGAGATTTGGATACACGCAGATTTAAAGATCTGTGCCGTAGACAAAGCTTATTGTCTCTCGATGATTGGATCTTTTTGCCGATCGCTTACTTGTCGATTCGGGATGAACCAGAATTTTGCAAGCAATTAATTTTATCGTTCGTTGGAAAGCTGCTGTCATTCGAGGCAGATGCCCGGCTGAACTGTATTGAAGCCGAAACGGTTCGATATGCACGCAGATTACTCAGGCCTTTTACACCGAATGAACTTGCGTCACATCTTCGGGTTACTGATCGATACGCACGTATTGTATTACATCGTTTGGTAGACGAGAATTACATCGTTGTTGCAGGTGGAAATGTACGGTACCGGACTTATCAGCTAAATGTTGGCGAGAGCCTCCGAAGCATAGTTGGGGCTAACGGAACTGGGAGCCCTTATTGAGCCAAAAATAGCCGGGAATAAATTGTAACGGAACTCAGAAGCGTTATTGATGCAGTTTAAGCGCTTTTTACAACAAATTGCTCAAATAACGGCGCTCAGTTCCGTTACATTGTAATTTGGCTCGTATTCAAACAAATAAGGTCGCTCAGTTCCATTACAGTAGTGTTTTCCGCGATAACGGTAGAATGAGACGCCATGCTCAACACATGCACATGTAACCCTGTAAACACACTCACCCTGCCTGTTTCTGCTCAAGTAATTTCCACACTGCACAACTCACAGTATATCTCATCCTAGATAACAATCCGCCTTCGCATCCCTCATTCTATGAACATACTGCACCACGTTTCACGTCACATCAAGTCCATCTGTACAGGGCTCACTTGGTTCTGGCTCCAACTTCAGGTCACATCAGTCCATCTGCACAGGGGCTCACTTGGTTCTGGCTCCAACTTCACGTCACATCAGTCCATCTGCACAGGGCTCACTTGGTTCTGGCTCCAATTTCACGTCACATCAGTCCATCTGCACAGGGCTCACTTGGTTCTGGCTCCAACTTCACGTCACATCAGTCCATCTGTACAGGGCTCACTTGGTTCTGGCTCCAACTTCACGTCACATCAAGTCCATCTGCACAGGGCTCACTTGGTTCTGGCTCCACACTTCACGTCACATTAGTCCATCTGCACAGGGCTCACTTGGTTCTGGCTCCAACTTCACGTCACATCAGTCCATCTGTACAGGGCTCACTTGGAGCTTGCACCCTGCCCGACGGAGCCCTTGCTGCGGGGCTCGGGCTGCCGCTCGGTGAAGAAGTACAGCAGCGCAAGGACCGGCAAGGCCGTACCCAGAAGGGAGCTGAAGCTCCAGCCGCCATAGGCGTAAGCCCAGCCGCCCAGCGACGAACCAATTGCACCGCCGATGAAAAAGATGGACATAAACAGTCCGTTCAGACGTCCTCTGGCTTCCGAGCCCAAGGAGTAAATCGCGCGCTGGCCGAGTACGAGATTGCCGGAAACCGCCATATCCAGGGTGAGCGCGGCAACGAAGAGCAGAACGAGGCTCACGGTCGAGTGGCTCGGCAACACGAAGACGATAAGGAAAGATAAAGCGGCTATCAGGAGCGCCAGCCCGGTAAGCAGCCGGGTCCAGCCCCTATCCGCCAGCCGTCCGGCAATCGGCGCCGCTATGGCTCCGCCGACACCGACGAGCGCAAACCAGGCAATGCCCTTCTGGGACATGCCGAATTCGTCCGCCAGATGCAGCGGCGCCACTGTCCAGAACAGGCTGAACGAGCCGAACAAGCAGGCTTGATACAAAGCTCTGCGGCGCAGCACCGGCGTCTGCTTCAGAAGGGAGCCCAAAGAAAATATCAGCTGGCCGTATGAGGCCGGGCTCTGAACTTTGCGCTCCGGTAGAGCACGCCACAACACAAAAATAAGCACCGTGATAACCGCAGCGGACAAAATATAGATGGCCTGCCAGCCCCACAGACTGGCGACGAAGCTCGCAAGAGGCCGGGCAAACATAATGCCGATTAAAAGTCCGCTCATTACATTGCCGACAACCCGGCCGCGCTGCTCTTCAGATGCCAAATACGTCGCATACGGCACCAAAATTTGGGCGACCACGGACCCGATCCCAATCAGCAGAGAAGCCGTCAGGAACAGCGCCGCGTTAGGAGCGAATGCAGCCCCAAGCAAAGCGGCAGCTGCAACGACGAGCGACACAACGGTAAGGCGGCGGTTCTCGATCTTGTCACTAAGCGGGACGATAAACAGCAGCCCGGCCACATAGCCAAGCTGGGTAACCGTCACGATAAATCCTGATGCAGCCTCGGATAATCCGGTTGCTTCCCGGATCGGTCCGACCAGCGTTTGTGAATAATACAGATTCGCCACAATGATACCGCAAGCCGCGGCCAGCATAAAAATGAGCCAGCCCGAAATCCGGTTTTCTGGTTTACTTGACATCGTAATCCACCTCTTCCCTCTCATTCGCATGAACATACCGGTTCAGCAAAGCTTTTTGAAATCAAATTCTGAACGTATCGTTCATTAATCATTGGTTTTATCATATACTGAACGTATAGTTTTGTAAATAGGCTTTGCAGTTTTTCTTGCTTTTCGGCTTTTCGGCTTTTCGGCTTTTCGGCTTTTCGGCTTTTAGGTTTTTAGGTTTTTAGGTTTTTCAGTTTTTCAGCTTTTATGCTTTTCTGCTTTTCTGCTTTTCTGCTTTTACGCTTTTTACGCTTTTAGGCTTTTCAGCTTTTACGCTTTTCAGCTTTTCAGCTTTTACGCTTTTACGCTTTTACGCTTTTCAGCTTTTACGCTTTTCAGCTTTTACGCTTTTCAGCTTTTAGGCTTTTCAGCTTTTAGGCAGTTTTTCAGCTTTTCAGCTTTTATTCTTTTTATTTAAACCGGCATTCCGTATGGGATTATGATTTCCACTTTGATTTTATCTTTTGTATACTGAACGTATCGTAAACAATCATACTTGCGAGAGGAATGAATCGGATGCAGGGCAAACGAGGTCGGCCGCGGAATGTAGAAACTCAGAAGTCCATCCTTTCCGCCTCCTATGCACTATTGCTGGAGCAAGGCTTTGAGGCGGTTACGGTCGAGAAAATCGCCGAGCACGCCAAGGTTAGCAAGGCGACGATTTATAAATGGTGGCCGAACAAGGCTGCTGTCGTCATCGACGGCTTCCTGTCGGCTGCGAACGAACGGCTGCCTGTGCCGGATACGGGCTCCGTTTATGAGGATATTTTGATTCATGCCACAAACTTGACCCGATTTCTAAGAAGCCGGGAGGGCGCCGTGATTTCGGAAATTATCGGGGAAGGACAGCTTGACCCGGTCCTCGGCGAAGCATGCCGGACGCGGTACTTCCGTCCCCGGCGGCTTGAAGCCCGCCTGATGCTGGAGCGCGCGGTGAAGCGCGGCGAATTGGATCAGGCGCTTGACATCGAGCTGAGCATCGATCTCATCTATGGGCCGATATTTTACCGGCTGCTGCTCACAGGCGGCGAGCTGAACGATACTTATGTGCAGGATCTCGTACGGGGAGCCTTCACCGGAATCCGTTCGGCCCCCGGCAAATAGCCACGGGCCCGGTGCATTCGTATTTCTGGCGCAGGCATTAACGGCAGAGCTTAAGATTCCAGTGCGCACGAATCCCAAGCCGCTTGCATCGGGAATAGCTCCCAAACGATGCAGGGACACCAGGAGTCAACCATTGCCATTGCTGCCAATGCCGCTCCTCCTGCTTCTCCTCTTGCTGTAACCTTCGCACGCTTGGAGGCATCAAGCTTGACGCCCGGCGCATTATCAAGCTATTATAGACAGGTAAAGTCTTTAATTGAGGTGGACGATCGGTATGAAATACTCCAAAGCAACGAATTATGCGCTTCATACGATGCTCTTTCTTGCCGCGCTCAGCCCGGATAAGCTGATTGGCGTTCAGCAACTGGCCGAGCGTCAATCCGTGTCGCCCACGTATTTGTCCAAAATATTGACCAAGCTAGTTAAGGCGGACATGATCGAATCAACTTCCGGCGCCAATGGCGGGTATCGGCTAAAGCGGAACTGGGAGCAGATTTCGTTTCTGGATATTATTCATGCCATTGAAGGCACGGCTTCATTGTTCGACTGCAGCCTGAACCATGGCCCCGAATGCCTGATTCAACAGGTTGTCGTGGAAGCCGAGACGAAGATGGAAGAGCATTTGCGGAACCAAACCATTGCTGATCTGGCCAAAAAAATAACGCAGGTTCTTTGAGCCTCGTTTATTTTTTTAATATATTACAGATATAAAGAGTCTTTAAAATCCTTTAAAAAAATTTCTTTCGCTGACAAGCCAAGCTGATCTATTCTGGGTTTCAGCTATCATTCAAATTCAGGGAGGACGATTGATTTATGGAGAAGCTGCTTGACACCATCATTATTGGGGGCGGGCCGGCGGGGATGAATACGGCGCTAGTGCTGGGCAGAGCCAGAAAAACCGTAGTGGTCATTGATGAAGGGCTCCCGCGCAATCGGGTTACTCGTGAATCCCACGGCTTCCTTACCCGGGACGGCATCAGTCCGGGTGAATTCAGGCGCATTGCCCGGGAACAAATAAGCGCCTACCCTTCCGTCCGGTTTGTGGAGGACACGGCGGCAGCGGCTGCCGGAACAGATGGGCATTTCCAGATTACAACGGCACAAGGAGCGGTCTACCGGAGTAAAAAGCTTCTTTTTGCCGTCGGAAAAAAGGATGTGCCGCTGGAGATTAACGGCTTGGCGGACGTCTACGGCAAAAGCGCCTTCGTATGCCCTTATTGCGATGGCTGGGAATTAAGAGACCAGCCGCTTGTCTTGATTGTAAACGGCGCACAAGCGCTGCACGCCGCCAAAACGCTGTCCGGCTGGACAAGCCGGTTTACGATTTGCACCAATGGCCCGGCGGGATGGACGGAGGAGCAGGGCGCGGAGCTGGAGCAGCGGGATATCCCTGTGCTTCAGTCACCGATTGACCGCATTGAAGCAAACGGCGGCATGGTGGAACGGGTGGTGCTGTCGGATGGCACAAGCGTGCCCTGCACGGGCATTTTCTTCGCTCCGAGGCTGGCCGCAGGCTCCGATCTGCCGCAAGCATTAGGCTGCCGAACGACAGAATCGGGAACCGTCGTGGTGGATGCTTTCGGCAAAACAAGCGTACCGGGCGTCTATAGCGCCGGCGATGCAGCGTCGGAGATGTACCAGGTTATCACTGCCGCGTCGTTAGGAGCGCTCTCCGCCGTGGGCATAAACAACGAGCTGCTGACAGAGGATTGGAACAGCCGCGGATAATCCGGAAACACCGAATTGTAGACAGAATCGTTTTTCGGAAAATACGGCAAACACCAACCGTCCGCCCTTTCTTTCCAAGCTTAGTGCAGCCGATCCAGGAAGTATCTGTGCAGCGGAACCCCGGATGAAATAGAACCCCGGCACCGAATCAGAATGGCTATCTCTGACTTGGTGCCGGGGCTTTTATTTTGGGCTTGCTGAACGAATACAAGATATACAAGAAATCATGCATAATATGCTCTTTTCGCCATCCATTTGGGTTCAATCGGAACATTCTAAACTGTTCACTTTACTGCAGGTACAAGGTTTTTTAAAGAATTCCCGCACAAACCGTGCAGGTCATCAATTATTAAACCACGATTTCCCATAGTGGATTATCTCATGATTTCTACCGTTTATTCATTGTTCAGCAAGCCCTATTTATCGCGATGATCCTGTCACACGGGAAGGTTCTTTTATTTCATTCGGGTGCAGCTCAGTCCCGCGGATAATATTGCTTGTAGTATGCCCTTCGGTAAATTTCCTTGATTTGCTCCTTGCTTACTTCCTTCGGATTTCCGCCAGTACAAACATCCTTCATCGCCTGATCGGCCAGCCGGTCGATATCCTCCAGCCGGAAAGCCGTCTCTTCCAGCGCAGGGATGCCCACCTTGGCCGACAGCTCCTGTACGGCCCGCAGCGCGGCTTGAGCTGCTTCCTGTACCGATGCCGTTTCTCCGGGGTCCGTCCCAAGCGCTTTGGCAATATCCGCGAATTTGTGCGGGCAGGCGTCCAGATTAAAGTCCATCACGTAAGGGAGCAAAATGGCGTTGGCCACGCCGTGCGGCAAATCGTACTCGGAGCCGAGCTGATGGGCCATGCTGTGTACAATGCCGAGGCCGCTGTTAGAGAAGGACAGCCCGGCGACATACGAGCCCCATGCCATACCAGATCTCGCTTCCAGGTTCTGCCCATCGGCGACCGCATCCGGGAGCGAGGCCGCGATAAACTCAATCGCCTTCAGCGATAGCGCATCCGACAGCGCGAAGCTGCCTTTTGTAATATAAGATTCGATGGCATGCGTTAATGCGTCCATCCCGGTCGCTGCAGTCAGGGAGGCGGGCTTTTGAAGCATCAGCTCGGGATCATTAATTGCAATGGCCGCCAGCGAGTTCGGATCGACCATGACCATTTTGATTTTTCGATGCTCATCGGTAATGACATAATTGATGGTCACCTCCGAGGCGGTTCCAGCGGTCGTGTTGACAGCCATAATGGGCACCGATTTATACACGGATTTGCCGATACCTTCGTAATCCACAATGTTCCCGCCGTTTGTAAACAGCAGTCCAATTGCCTTGGCCGCGTCCTGGGGCGACCCGCCGCCCAGTGAAATAATAAAGTCGCACGCCTCTCGCTGAAAAGCCTCCAAGCCGTCATATACGTTGCGGGTTGTCGGATTCGGCTTCACATCATCGAAGACGGCATACGGGATGCCGCTCTCCTCCAGCACATCCGTTACCCGCTTGACCACACCAAGCTGATTCAGCACTTGATCCGTCACAAGCAGTGCCTTGGTTCCTCCCAGCTTGCGAATTTCCCCGCCGATTTGTTTGACACAACCGGGACCGATCAAATTAATAGAAGGCCAATAAATAGTCCGGACAGACAGCATTGCGCTCACTCCTTAGTCTATCAAAATGCCTGCCAATGGTTCCCTTTCATTGTAAAATAAATCCCTTGATCATTATGTGATTAAAATCACAATGTTACATCTAGCCATTGTATCAGGCAGGACCGAATCGAAGCTGCGCATTTCGGATAGCTCCTGCAAACGTTCATACCACCTGTCGTCCGGCATGATTTCTAATCCCCAAAAAACCGTCATGACTTTCTGTCGCATCCCCGGTATGAAAGCAGCTCTTTCACAGAAAAAGCCCTGCCTGCAGCAGGCAAGGCGAATCATTTATTCATCAGCTAGCACGCTCGCCGGAAAGCCCTCCTCCGGCTTTCGTTTCGTTAAACCCCGAAGCCCCGGTTAAGCATCCTTACGCAGGCTGCTGCGGAAGCAACGCGCCCACCATTAAAGTCAGCGACTGTCTGTAAACAGCATGGGCAGACTGAGCGTCCCCAATGTGACCGCCCATGTATAGATGAATCACTCCGTGAAGCGAGGCCCAGAATACATGCACGACCGCTTCCGTATCAAGCAGGCCTGCAAGCAGCCCCTCCTCTTGCGCCTTGGATACGACATTCAATACTTGCCGCATCGCAGTCACCGTACCGTTCATGCTCGCCTCGTCCGGTTTGAAGTCCGTAAAGGCGCCTCCGAACATGAGCTTATAGTAATTCGTGTAACGCTGTCCAAAATGCCAATGGCCTCCCCCAAATGCAACAAATGCTGCGCCGGAGCCGCCGCCTGGCTCCCTGCTCTATCCAGCTCATAAGCCAGCAGCCTGCAGCCGTGCAAATACAATTGCTGCGCCAGCCCCTCCTTGTTCACAAACAAGCTGTATATGATTTTGGTCGAGCAGTCCATTTGCTGCGCCACCCTGCGTACCGTTACAGCCTCCGGCCCCTCTTCCTGCAAAATCGCTGCTGCTGCTTCAACGACAAGATTGCGCAGGTTCTCCGTGTTCTGCAAGCGGGCTTCTTTGTAGGTTTTCGGCACATTTGTGTTCACACCGGCACCATGATCAGGGCTGGGAAACGGTTTGTCGCTCATTGCTCATCACCTGCGATTCTCTCGTTATTTTTCGGCAACAAAGTTTCCAATGATTTTTATCCAAATTTTAAACGGCTGCAGGTCCAGTGTCAATCTTGCGTAGCAGCAGGAAAAAACAGTTGACTATAACAAAAATCGCCAGGATACAATGACCCTATCCGGTAACAATGTTACCAATGAAGAACATCGGCGGGGAACCCCCCGCTAACCCGCGATCGAAGCGCCAGCGGAGGGAGCGCACATCGACAATCAGCTGGCCATCGCGCAGACATCCTCCACGATACCCGGCCCGCTGGACAAATCACTTCCGTTCCCGTCACGGCAAAAACAGCGCAGGCCGCCCAAGTCCTGAAGTGTATGCTCCAGCCATATCGTCTGTTCATGGCCGCCATCGCTCCAGCCGCCGGCGCGCTGCTGCAATCCCCCGGCGAATCCCCCGGCGCCCCGCCGCATGACGGCGTCCAGCTCACTTATCAGCAGCCGGGACGGGGCGGATAGCCCCAGCCGTTGCCAATTATCGGCCGCTGCCGGGGTCCTCCCCATGCCTGCCGCTGCATATGGCCGTTCCCCGGATTATAGCCGATCGGGTAGGCGCAGGCCGAATCATTCGCGTCGAAGCCTGGCGGCTGCTCCCGCTTGCAATCGGACGGCGGGCCGATCACGACCGTCTCCGTAATCGGCGCGAGCGCATCCTTCACCTTGGCTTCGTTCAGACAATATGTGTAGGCCAGCACGCTTGCCGGCGTCAGCCTCAACAAATCGGAGCCGCCAATAAATTCGGGAACCGGAGCGTCAAAAATAGCCAGCAAATGCGTGTTATCCATAGTCGCCATCTCATAGTGCCACCAGCCTTGCGGCACATTCGCGACCTGACCCGGCTGAATCGTAAAATGAAGCAGCTGCTTCGTAAACGGATTTACGATAGACACAATGGCCCCCCCGGAAATGCAGTACACCAGCTCGGATGCATTTTGGTGGAAATGGGGCTCCACCACATTGCCCTTGCTTAAGTAAATATCCAGCAGAGACACATTTCCAAGTGTGTTCAGCTGATGAATCGATAACGTATTTATATAATTTTGAGGGTCCTTTTTGAAAAACGTATTGCTGCTCAGATCATACGTAAACTGCACGGCTGGGGATGTGAAATCCATATAGGAAACGGCCATGAATTCCCGTACGCCTCCTTTTCCTTAGGCTCTGGACATATGCCATATCATATGTGCCTATATCCTTGCGGTGTGCCTGTTCGGAAAAAAGAAGCTTTCTTGACAGCCGATGGCCGCAAGAAAGCTTCTGTCCGCGAGCCTTAAGGAATGCTTAAGGAAGGGAGGCTTTATCGAATAAGATGCAGGCAAAACTCCAAATCCGACTGCAAATGCTCCTTCATCAGCTGCTCGGCGGTGTCCCCGTCATGGGCCCGGATCGCTTCGCAAATCCGCTGATGCTCGTCAATAAGGAACGGACGATTCGAATAAACGACCGTTTGCCGAAACAAATAAATGACCGACTGCATGCGGTCGAACAAATCAATCATCAGCGCGTTGTTGCTGGCGCCCATAATAATTTCGTGGAACTCCCGATTGGCTTCCATAATTTCTTCCCGGGTCCCGGTTCGTCCGATTTCCACACAGCGCTCCAGCCGCTGCAGCTCCTCTGCGGATAAATAAGCGGCCGCGCTCCGGGCGGCATGCCCCTCGAGCAGCTTTCGCAGCTCAAAGGTGTTGCGCAGGTCGGTCTGCGAAAGCCGCACCACCCGTTTATTGACGATAAGCCCCTCCTGCTCCAGCTTGCGGATGGACTCCCGGATCGGCGTACGGCTGACCCCGAGCTCGGCCGCAAGCTTCTCCTCCACCAGCTTCGTCCCCTGCGCAATGGTCCCATTCAAAATCATATCCCGCAGCGCTTCATAGCAATGCTGGTACGCCGAACGCGACTTGCTGCTGCTATCCTCCATCTCTCATTCACCTCTATCATCTACTTTAGCGAAAAGTTCCGGGAGACACAACGGGATTTTACCATTGGATCTGCATTTATGGATACGATAATTAAAAAAATGTATACAAAATATATTTATTTGTGTACAATAATGAATGAGTAACATGTTGGTAGCGTTTACAACAAGATTTTCCTATGGAGGGACCCCACGTGAACAAGAAAATCGGATTTATCGGGCTGGGCATCATGGGCCGGCCTATGTCAATGAACCTGTTGAAAGCCGGATACGCCCTGACCGTCTTCGATATTAATAGAGAGGCTGTCGACCTTCTCGCGGCGCAAGGCGCCCAGCCGGCAGCAACGCCGAAGGAAGTTGCGGAAAACAGCGATGTCATCATTACCATGCTGCCGAACTCAAGGCATGTGACGGAGGTCATTACCGGCGAGAACGGTATACTGAAGGGCGCGCGCCAAGGCAGTGTCATTATCGACATGAGCTCGATTACGCCCGTTGCTTCCAAAGAGCTTGCGGACAAAGCAGCCGAAGCAGGACTGTTCATGCTGGATGCGCCGGTTAGCGGCGGCGAGCCGAAAGCAATTGACGGCACCCTTGCGATTATGGTCGGCGGCAGCCAGAGTGTTTTTGAGCAGGTGCTGGATGTGCTTCAAACGGTCGGTCAGGATGTCACGCTGGTCGGGGACAACGGCTGCGGCACAACCGCCAAGCTGGCGAATCAGATTATCGTTAATTTGAACATTGCCGCGATGTCCGAGGCGCTCGTATTTGCCGCCAAAGCGGGCATCGACATCGACAAGATGTATCAGGCGATCCGCGGCGGATTGGCCGGAAGCGCAGTGCTGGACGCTAAGGTCCCTCTCATCCTGAAGCGAAATTTCGTCGCCGGCGGACGTATCGACATTAACCTGAAGGATATGACCAATGTCATGGAGACCGCTCATGATATCGGCGTGCCTTTGCCGCTCAGCAGCCAGCTGCTGGAAATTTTCCACGCGCTTAAAATTGACGGCAAAGCTGCGGACGACCACGGCGGCATCGTGCAATATTTCGAAAAGCTGGCCGGCGTTCAAGTCCAGGCAAAGTAAGGCCTTCTTGGCAGTTGACCGATTCCATGCCACTTCATATACCCGTCGGCCGCAAGCAGCGGCCCGTTCACCATCATGTAAACAGGCAGGTGCAGCAAAATGACTGAAGCCAAACCAAAGACGCTTGACGCTCTACGGGCAGCATTGCCTTCCGAATGGAACGATCAGGGGCTGCGTCAAGAAATCAAGCGAATGAACGACTCCCAGAGCCGTAAAATTATTGTGCTGGACGATGACCCGACCGGAGTCCAAACCGTACATGACATTCATGTGCTGACCCAGTGGGACAAAGAGCTGCTCCGGGAAGCGTTCGAGGCGCCCGAATCACTTTTCTATATACTGACCAATACCCGCGGTCTTGATGCCGAAGCGGCAGAGCGGATAAACCGTGAAATTGCGCGTCATGTGCATGAAACGGCTGCCGAGAGCGGACAAGCCTATACATTTGTGAGCCGCAGCGATTCCATGCTGCGCGGCTATTACCCGCTGGAGACCGATGTGCTGTCCGAAGAGATTGTCCGCCTGAGCGGTCACGGCTTTGACGGCCATCTCATTATTCCCGCCTTCTTCGAGGGCGGACGGGTAACGTACGGAAACACACATTTTATGCTTGAAGGAGAACAGCTAATCCCGGTAAATGAAACCGAGTTTGCCAAGGATAAAGTATTCGGCTACAAGCATGGCGATCTGACAGCCTGGGTTGAGGAGAAAACAAACGGCCGCCGCACAGCCGCCGAATGCCTCGTTATTTCGCTGGAGGATATCCGGCGCGGTCCGGACGCGGTAAAAGCAGTGCTGCTGCAGGCCCAAAACAATGTGCCGATCGTCGTCAACGCCCTTTCTTATGCTGACATGGACGTTTTGTCGCTTGCACTGCTGCAGGCCGAAGCGGAAGGAAAGTCGTTTATTTTCCGGACAGCGGCGTCCTTCGTGAAGTCGTATGCCGGCATTTCCGATCAGGATTTTTTGCCGAAAAACAAGCTCATTGCAAACGGCCAGGAAGGCCATGGCGGTATCGTGGTCGTCGGTTCATATGTGCAGAAAACGACACGTCAGCTGGAGCAGCTGCTTACCCATCCGGGACTCATCAGCCTGGAGATTCATGTCGAGCAGGTTCTTGACCCGGCAGGGTATAAGCAGGAGCTGGAACGGGTTATCGCGGAGGCCAACAAGCATATCGCCGTCGGAAGCAGCGTTGTCGTGTACAGCAGCCGCAAGCTGATTGCCGTCGATAACAAAGCGGACAATTTCAAAATCAGCCAGACCGTATCCCAGGCCCTCGTTGAAGTCGTTCAATCGCTGAAGGTGATGCCGAAGTTTATTATCGCCAAAGGCGGCATTACCTCCAGCGATGTGGCCACCAAGGGTCTGGGCATCCGCAAGGCTCTCGTTCTCGGCCAGGTAGCAGCCGGTATCCCGGTATGGCTGACCGGAAATGAGGCCAAATTCAGCGGCATCCCTTACATCGTTTTCCCCGGCAACGTGGGCGGAGAGCGGACGCTGCTTGAAACCGTACAAAAGATCGAAAGCTAAGGCTAACAAAGAAAAGAGTGAAACCATTCATGATTGGGAATACCAAAGCGATACTGACAGCAGCCCGGGAAGGGAATTACGCCGTAGCCGCCTTTAACGTATACAACCAGGAAACCGCCCGGGCCTCCGTACGTGCGGCCGAAGGCTTGGACCAGCCGGTCATTATCGCGCTGGGAGAGCGTTATTTTCCAACCGTTGATGTCGAAGGCTTTGCCGCTATGGTGAAGGTCCTTGCAGCCAAATCGTCCGTGCCGGTGGCGCTTCACCTCGACCACGCGTATGAAAAGGAATCCATTGAGCGCGCAATTGCCGCCGGATTCTCTTCGGTCATGTATGACGGCTCCAGGTATAACTTGGAGCAAAATGTTCATCATACGAAAGAAATCGTTGCCATGGCGCACGCGTCAGGCGTATCTGTCGAAGCCGAAATCGGATCGCTGGCCAGAGGCGCTTTCTCCGACGAGGAGGAAGGCGACGGTACGCTGACAAGCCCTTCCGATGCCAAGCAATTCGTCGCCGAAACAGGCGTTGATTTCCTCGCGGCCGCCATCGGCACCGTACATGGGATGTACAGCGGGGAGCCAAACATCAATCTTCCGCTGCTGGAGCAAATCCGTTCGGCGATCGATATCCCGCTCGTCCTGCACGGCGGATCGGGCACACCGGATGCCATCATTACCGAGACAATTAAGCGCGGCATTTGCAAAATCAATGTCAACACCGAAATTTCACTTGCCGCTACGGACTTTCTGAAGCAATTGGTGAATGTCAAGCCCGACGCTCATTTGTCCGTTATGATGGCGGAGCTGGAGAATGCAATTGTGCCAGCCATGAGCCGTTTTGTTGCACTGTTTGCGAACAGGGAGTAACCCTGTTCTCTTCCATAATTTGAGAAAGCGTTTACCTAAATCATTAGGAGGTTATTACCGATGTACTCCGTATTTGGACTGAGTCATGAAGCCAGTCTGCTGTTATATGCCGTTATTTCCATCCTTGGGTTAATCCTGCTAATCGCCAAGGTCAAGATGAATCCGTTCGTCGCGCTGATTATCGGCGCCGTATTCATGGGACTCATCGCGGGCATGCCGCTGAACAGCATCGTGAAGGCTTATCAGGAAGGAGTCGCCAGCGTACTCGGATTTATCGCCATTGTGCTTGGTCTCGGAACCATGCTCGGCAAGCTGATGGCCGAATCCGGAGGCGCCGAGCGTATCGCCAGAACCCTCGTTGGCGTGTTCGGCGAGAAAAATGTCCACTGGGCGATGATGATCGTAGCCGTTATTTGCGGGATTCCGGTATTCATTCAGGTCGGTATCGTGCTGCTGTTTCCGCTTGTATTCGTTATTGCCAAGCATACCGGAACCTCACTGGTTAAAATCGGGATTTCCCTCGTTGCAGGCCTTGCCGTTGTACACAGTCTGATTCCGCCTCATCCGGCGGCCATGCTGGCGGTCGGCATCTTCAACGCCAATATCGGGAAAACGATCTTTTTGGCCCTTATCGTAGCTGTGCCTGCCGCGGCTATCGCAGGCCCGCTCTACGGCACGTGGATTTCGAAGCGCATCAAGTCGGAAGCGTCCGGCGATCTGATGGCGCAGTTTACCGAAACGAAGGAAAGAGAGCTGCCGGGCTTCGGCATTACGCTCTTCACCATTTTGCTTCCGGTTATTTTGATGCTGCTGGCCACTGTCGTTGATTTGCTGCTGCCAGAGACGAACAGCTTCCGAATGGCTATCGATTTCATCGGCAGCCCGATTATCGCCCTGCTTATCGCGCTGCTGTTCTCGCTTTATTCCTTCGGCTACGCGCGCGGCTTCAGCAGCAAAGAGCTTCTGAAATTTACGAACGACTGCCTCGGTCCGGTCGCCTCCATCATTTTGCTGATTGGCGCAGGCGGCGGATTCAACAAAATTTTGACCGCCAGCGGAGTAGGTGAAGCAATCGCCGCCTTTGCCAAGGATGCCCACATGTCGCCGCTGGTGCTTGCATTCGTCATTGCCGGTCTCATCCGGGCAGCGGTCGGGTCCGCTACCGTGGCCATGACGACGGCGGCAGGCATCGTAGCGCCAATTGCGGCAACGATGCCGGGCGTCAGCCCCGAGCTGCTTGTGCTTGCGACAGGAGCCGGGTCTATCGTACTGTCCCATGTTAACGATTCCGGGTTCTGGATTGTAAAGGAGTACTTGAACCTGTCCGTACCGGAAACACTTAAAACCTGGACCGTCATGGAGACGATTCTCGGCTTCGCCTCGTTCGGTATCGTCATGCTGCTGAGTGTGTTTATTTAAGCAAACGCACTGAGATTTGAATCAGGCTATCCGCCCGCAGCAATCCGCGGCAGCAGTCCGCCCGGCTCGAAATCGGGCGCAGCCCGTAAAGATTCCAGGTTGACAACGCTATTTAAATGCCATATACTAGCCAATAACTTCACATCCAAATGTTATGAATAGAACCAGTAGAAGTGAAATGACCTTTCAGAGAGCCGTTGGTTGGTGCAAAACGGCAGTGTCGTTCAGTTCGAACTCCTCTATGAACAGCTGCCTGACATGTAGGGTAAGCCGGAATTCCACCGTTACAGGGATAGATGGTGATGGCCATCGAAGAAGATCATTTCACAGTGAAATGAATTAGAGTGGTACCGCGGGTTCAACCTCGTCTCTATACGTAGAGACGGGGTTTTTTTGTTGGCTAAAGACCGGGTTTAGCCAGCCCCGCTTCCTATATACAACATACAAATACAACATACAACGCCTAAGCCTTCATTCAAATCTGAGGAGGAATGTATACATGAGCCGCAAAATTATTGTGTTGGATACCACCTTGCGTGACGGGGAACAAGTCCCCGGCGCCAAATTAAATGTACAGCAAAAAATCGAGATCGCCCAGCAGCTGAAACGCCTGCAGGTCGATATTATTGAAGCCGGCTTTCCCGCCTCTTCCGCAGGCGATTTCCAGGCCGTGCAGGAGATCGTGCGCAGCGTCGGAGACACCGTCTCCATCACGGCGCTGGCGCGCGCGGTCAAGAGCGACATTGAAGCGGTCTACGAAAGCATCAAGCTGGCGCAAAATCCGCTCATCCATATCGTGCTGGGCACCTCCAACATTCATGTGGAGAAGAAGTTCAACCGCTCGAAGGAAGCCATTCTGCAGATGGGCGTAGACGCGGTCAAATTCGCCAAAACGCTGCTGCCTCACGTGCAGTATTCCACCGAAGATGCATCCCGCTCCGATTTCGAGTATTTGTGGAGCACGATCGAAGCGGTCGTAAAAGCCGGGGCCACCATGATTAACGTGCCGGATACTGTCGGCTACGCGGTCCCTGAGGAATTCGGCGATATGATTCGCCGCCTGAACGATCGCCTGAAGAACCTCGATGATCGCGTTGTCCTGAGTGTACACTGTCACAATGACCTCGGGCTTGCCACCGCCAACACCCTGTGCGCTGTCAGGAATGGCGCCGATAAAATCGAGTGTACGATGAACGGTCTTGGCGAACGGGCCGGCAACGCAGCGCTGGAGGAAGTCGTCATGGCTCTCAAGGTGCGGGAAAACGCCTACCAGTGCTATACAGGCATTCAAACGAGCGAGCTGCTCAGAACCTCCCGGCTGGTCAGCCACTTGACCGGACTCGATGTTCAGGTAAACAAGGCGATTACGGGCGACAACGCCTTTGCCCACTCCTCCGGCATCCATCAGGACGGTCTGCTGAAGGATAAGCAGGTGTACGAGGTGATGTCGCCGGAGGATGTCGGCGCGGATAGCATGGAGTTAATCCTGACCGCGCGCTCCGGCCGCCACGCGTTCAAGAATGCCGTAGAGAAAATGGGCTTCGACACCAGGGATGCGGAAGACTTCGAAAAGCTGTTCGGTCAGTTTCTCGCCTTGGCCGATGCCAAAAAAGAAGTATACGATCACGATGTGTTCTATCTGGTCACAAGCCACCGGACCATCGCTCCGAGCAGCACGCGGTTATACGAGCTCGCATCGTTCCAGGTCATCAGCAACGATCAGCATCCGACAGCGGCGGTAGAGCTCAGAATGGGTGCGGAGACCCTGAAGGGCAGCGCCGTTGGGGACGGTCCTATCGATGCGCTGTACAGTGTCATCAAGTCCCTGGCCGGACTGGATGTACAGCTCAAGGATTACAAAATCAACAGCCTGTCGCGGGGCAAGGAAGCCGTCGGGCGAGTCAATATCCGCTTGGAATATCAAGGCAAAACCTACTCAGGCCGTGCAATGGACACCGATATTATCAAAGCCAGCGCACATGCTTTCCTGAACGGCATTAACGCGGCCTTGCTGGATTCGGCACAGAACTGACAGCAGGCGGCAAAACGGGACTCCTTATTCAAGGAGTCCTGTTTGATTAGCAGCACACAAACGGACGAGATATGGTAGACCGGCCGCCGTCATGCAGCGAAACACCGCGCGCTGGGCGCTGCGCGCGGAGAAGCGGAGAAGCGGAGAAGCGGATGGTCGCTGACAGGAGAAACCAGGACCGCTAGCATAGAAATTGGATGAATATGGGCGTATAATGACATTTATACCAATCAAGTGAGGAAGACTGCTATTTTGTCTATTTTGCGCCTTTTATGGAAACCGAAAGCGATAATGCTATGGATGGTTTTGTTTCTCCTCGTGCTTACCGGCATGCGATTACTTTGGATGAGCTTCTTTGTCAATCCCGGGCATTATAAGGCGGTGAACGGCCAGATCGATTTACGCGAATGGGACGCGGCCTCAAGCCCCCCTATCACACTTGACGGCGATTGGGAATTTTACCCCCATACGTGGCTGATGGACGGCGGGGATTTGAAGCTTGCTCCCGAGCAAGGCAGAACGCTGCTTCCTGTCCCCGGCGGCTGGAATACGGCTATGCCGGAGTCCGGAAGCTCCTTCGGCTACGGGTCATACCGTCTGCGCATATTGACCAATCCCGATCGGCAGGATACGTTCGCCCTCTACGTTTCAAGTGTCCGCAGCTCGTCCGAGCTATATGTGAACGGCCGGCTGCTGGCCCAGTCAGGACGTCCCGCCGCCTCGGAGGAAGAAGCATTGCCGAGGAACTTTCCTTATTCCGCATCCTTCACATCCGATTCCAAGGGAATCATCGATCTTGTCCTTCAAGCCTCGAATTTTACGGACAGCCGCAATAGCGGTATTATCCGCTCCGTCAAGCTGGGGACGGAGCAGACCGTCCAGCGCGAAGCCCAGCTGTCCAATGCCATGCAGCAGATGATCGGCATGGCTCTGCTGATTCATGCTGTATACGCGTTAATCGTATTTGCTATCGGGAAGCGTGACAGCCGGTTAATCTTTTTTGCTTTGCTGACCTTCTCCTCCATCTTCGCTATTGCAGGCAATGGCGACAAGGTGCTCGAGAGCTGGCTGTCGCTTCCATACGTTTGGAGCTTCAAGCTTAAAGGCATTGCCATGCTTATTGGCGCGTACTCGCTGCTGCAGTGCCTCCGCCACCAGCTGCCCGCCTTCCTGCGAGACAGAGGCTTCGCCCTCTATTCGGCGGTCATTGCGGCATGCCTGCTTCTCACGCTGCTCATGCCGCTGGCGATCATCATGAACATCAGGCTGCTGTTTACGCTAATGGTCGGCTTCTCTTTAGTCGTTGCGATGGGAGTCATGATCCGGTTTACCCTGCAGCGGGTGGAGAACCATTTCTTCTGGCTCCTGGCCATCATCGCGTTCGCCCACAGCATGCTGTGGGAATTCATTCTTACCGGCACCGGCACGAAGGCCCTCTTTTATCCGTTTGATTTGATGGTGGCCATGATTGCCTTTGCCTCCGTCTGGTTCAAGAATTATTTCCGCGTCTTTGCGGAAACAGAGAAGCTGGCCGGCAAGCTGCAGCGGGCGGACAAGCTGAAGGACACGTTTCTGGCGAATACCTCTCACGAGCTGCGCAATCCGCTGCATGGCATACTGAACATTTCTCAAGCTGTGCTCGAAAGAGAGCAGGCTTCGCTAAAGGACAGAACCATCCGGGATTTGGAGATGGTGCTTACTATCGGACGCCGGATGTCGTTCATGCTGAATGATTTGCTGGACATGATGCGCCTGAAGGAAAGCGGCATTCAGCTGCAAACCGCCAGTCATTCCCTCAAGCGGATTGCCTCCGGTGTGATTGCGTCGCTGGAATTTATGACGGAAAGCAAGCCGGTCCAGTTGAACAATCATATTCCGTCCGGCTTTCCCCTTGTCCTTGCGGATGAAAACAGGCTCATTCAAATCTTATTTAATTTGCTGCACAATGCAGTGAAATTTACAAATCGAGGAGAAGTAACAATCCGTGCTGAGATCGACGACGGCAGGGCGCGCATCTTCATCACGGATACCGGTATTGGTATGGATGAAGAGACTCTGCAGCGGGTATTCGAGCCGTATGAGCAGGCCTATCCCGGCGGGGAAACCGCCAGCGGCGGCTTCGGCCTGGGACTGGGCATTTGCAAGCAGCTGATTGAGCTTCATGGCGGAACACTGGAGGGCCAATCTGCTCCGGGCCAAGGCTCTGAATTCCGTTTCAGCCTCCCGCTCGCCCCCGCGTCAAGCTGCAGTCAGGCCGATGAGACGGAGGAGGCGCTTGTCACCGGCGCCACGCAAGCCGCCGCCTCTACAGATATCGGGACCGTGCCCGCACCGGCGCCCAGACCGGTGCCTGAAGCCGATACAATCCGCATTTTGGCGGTAGACGATGACCCCGTTAATCTGAATGTGCTCTCTCATGTATTCTCGGTGGAGCCCCTGTATGAGATTGTCCGGGCCGGTAGTGCCAAAGAAGCATTATCCTTGCTGGAAGCCGGCGAATGGGATTTGGTCATTACGGACGTTATGATGCCGTATATGTCCGGCCTGGAATTAACACAGCGCATCAGGGAACGCTTTAAGGTCTACGAGCTTCCGATCCTGCTGCTGACCGCCCGCGTCCGCCCGGAGGATATTGAAGCCGGCTTTTTATCGGGGGCGAACGATTATGTAACCAAACCGGTGAATGCTATTGAGCTTCGGACCAGATCCAAAGCGTTAACGGGCTTTAAACGATCCGTCGAGGATCGGCTGAGCCTGGAAGCCGCCTGGCATCAAGCCCAGATTAAGCCGCATTTTATTTTTAACACCTTTAATGCTGTGGTGGCGCTCAGCAAATTCGACATGGATAGAACCCGGGCTCTGGTCGGACAGTTCTCCAGCTATTTGCGCGCCAGCTTCGACTTTCACAATTCAGACCGCGTCATCCCGCTTGAGCAGGAGCTGCATATGGTTCGCTCGTACCTGAGCATTGAGAAGGAACGCTTCGGCGAGCGTCTGACGGTCATGTGGGAAATGGATGAGGCGATTGATCTGAACATTCCCCCGCTGTCGATACAGCCGCTCGTAGAAAATGCCGTCATCCACGGCGCCTTGAAACGCATCGAGCACGGCAGCTTGCATATTCGAATTATCGATGAAGGACAGGCCGTCCGCATCAGTGTTGCCGACAACGGCCCCGGCATGAACGAGGAGAAGCTGCAGCGCATTCTGAGCGGCCGTCCGGACAAAAGCTTAGGCATCGGGCTGCGCAATACGAATTTGCGGTTGAAGCAGCTGTACGGCAAAGGACTGCGGATTGACAGCAAGCCCGCTCAGGGTACGCGGGTTTCGTTTTCCGTCCCCAAAGAAAACCGAACCCGCAAGCAATAACATCCCTCAGGTCTTCCCGGCCGGGAAGGTCTTGATCGGCTTGTATGAAGGCCTTCTTTCGGACAAGCCTGTGCAGGGTGAATGGACTTTCCGATGAATATATCATAGCAATTCATGAGAAATGTAAATGAGACCGGCATGCTACAATACTTAATGTCCATAACCGGGGAAGGCCGTTATACAGACTGTCGCTGCCGGAAGGATACTTTTACGATGAGGTGATGTAGGGATGGGGATTCAAGCAAGTAACATCTTTGTGAATTTGCCAGTCAAGGATTTGGATAAAGCCGTGGCATTCTTTACTGAAATCGGCTTCAGCTTCAATCCGCAGTTCACGAATGAAAATGCCACGTGTATGATCGTCAGCGACCATATTTTCGTCATGCTGCTGGTTGAGCCGTTTTTCAACTCCTTCACCAAAAAAGAAATCGCCGATACGAGCAAAACCGCCGAGGTAATTATGGCCCTATCTGCGGATAGCCGGACAGAGGTCGATGGGCTTGTCAACAAAGCGATCGCCGCCGGCGGACAAGCTGCCAGTGAGCCGATGGACCATGGCTTCATGTACAGCCGAAGCTTTCTTGACCTTGACGGCCACATGTGGGAATTCGTTTATATGGACCCCGCTTCAGTGCAGCAGCAGTAATAAGCCGTATCCGAGCCGCTTGAAGATGGCGACCGCCGTCCTGTATCGCCAGAGGTGGCGGAACCGGGGCTTATCACATAGCGCCAGAATGCAGCTTATCCCTTGCCCTGCGGGCCTTGTCTGGACCGAGCCGCTTCTTCGTGCAGTCTTGGATGAATAAGAACCCCCTTCGCCGGGAAGGGTAACTTTCAGGCTGGATCTTACCAATCTGATGTTCCTGAGAGGTGACCCTGAATTCATGAGCGAAAAAGACATGGAAGAAGGCCGAATCGGCTTTGATTCGTTCTCCGTTCTTACCGATCCGAAGCAGCGGAGTGTTGATCCGACCGGACCGTTAAGTGAAATCGTCGAGGCCGTTATGGAGAACCTTGAACATGCTTTTACTTCAGACGAGGATACAGCCAGGTCCGACTAACAGACGCGTATTGACGGCGTATGTTCCGGCGTTCGCAAGGTACGAACCAGCAGCTCCTTGGCTGTACAGCTTCATTCCTTTCCGCTGCAAGCAGAAGACCCCCGGGGATAGTGGATATTCCCGGGGGTCTTCTGTGTGGTCGTTCGACCGCCGTCATGCAGTGAAACACCGCGCGCTGGAGCTGCGCGTGGTACGGCTTGCAGTGCAAACGGGCTTGCAGTGCAAACGCACTGCTTAAGCGGGAATGCTGCGCCCTTCACAAGCTTAACTTGCCGATAATTCACTTCCAAATTAGTCCCGTCACTGCCCTTTCCCCACATATGCTCTATGTATACAACCTTTGTTAGATGGGTAGCAGAATCGCAGCACGGGCATGAAGTTTGTCTACAACCTTTTTCGGGTTCGGCACGTCTATAAGAACGGAGATACAAAGCTGTCTGTTAAACAAGAAAAAAGACCGCTCCCGGTGCGGGACGGTCTGATGAATGAAAGGTGTGAATGGCAAAAACTCAAGAGTAAAGGCATCCGCCGGCGGCAGACGTTAGGATTCGTTCTGCCCTTCGCTACTCATAAGCTCAAGCAGCGCGGCGGGAATGGAGAACTGCTCCTTGCTGATAATAATGCGTCTTAGTTCCTCGGCAGCATTCTCGGACTGAGCGCTCTTAATCGCGCTAATCTCCCGGTTCAGCCGTTCCATCTGATGGTCCAGCGCTGACGCGGAATCGGCAGCCGCCTTCAATTCCTGGAGCAAATGAGCCGGAATCTCCTGATTGTATTTGTAGAAGATTTTGTGCTCCAGGCTGGCCCAGAAGTCCATTGCGATCGTCCGGATTTGGACCTCGATGCATACAAGCTCCTGCCCGTCGGACATGTAGATTGGCACTTCAATCAATAAGTGCAGGCTTTGATAGCCGTTTGGCTTCGGGCTCTTGATGTAGTCCTTCACTTCCAGGATTTTCAAATCGTGCTGGCGGCTCAGCATATCGTAAATCCGGTAAATATCGGAGATAAAGGAACACGTAATCCGCAGGCCCGCAATGTCTTTAATGTTGTGCTTGATGCTGGGCAAGGAAATGTCGCAGCCTTTGCGGAACAGCTTTTTCATAATACTTTCCGGGGATTTAATTCTGGATTTGGTATGCTCAATCGGATTGTAATCGTGTAATAGATGAAACTCCTCTTTCAGAATTTCGATTTTGGTCTCCATCTCATCAAGCGCGAACTTGTAAACCATCATAAAGCGGGTAATTTTATTTTTGAGGTCCTTTAACTGCTCCATCTGATATTGTGTCATCATCCCGTATTCTCCCTTGTACCTTCTTTTCATACGCACACGTTAACCATACCATTTTTTGAGTAAAATCTAAACCTCGGGACTGCTTGCCAGCCTGCAAAACCGTTTGTCCATCACAGGTTTACAGCGCTTTCCCGGCGCATGGTAACATGAATTGTCCTGATGCAGCACGAGAACAGCCGGATTTCTTACTTTGGAGGTTATTCCATGAAAACGATGATAAAACGCTTCGCCCTCATTAGCACGGTCGTTGGCTTATGCCTGACTGTTCCTGTATCCGCAACCGCGCCCGAAGGACTGGAGACGGAGGCGAACGCCCCTTCAAGCTCCTCCATGCCGTTTCAGATTCCTTATAATAACTTCTGCTCCAACTCCGAGAGCGGGGACTTTGATTTTGAAATTGTGAACACGTCCGATCAGCCGGTGACGTTCACATTATATTTTTACAATGTGAACGGTGCGAGCATTACAGCGCCGGGATTGCCTGGATCGGCAGATAGCGCGCAGACCAATATTGTGCCGGGCACGAAAAAAACGCTCGCTGCTCATGCAGCCGCCCTCTACTATGCGGATTCCACCAGCTCTACCGGCTACTGCACAACGGGAAGACCGTTCTCGGGGGAAATTGTGGTGAATTCCGGTGAAGCCGTGTTCATGGCGCGAGGCTCGCTGTATTCCGCTCGAAGAAATACCAACTTCTCCGCGAATATTTTGCAGGAAATTACCGTGAACAACGGGCAGCCCTTCAAGCTTATCGCCACGGAGCCGACTTTGGCCTCCAAATAAAAGCAACCCGCAGCAGCCCTGCCGGTCCTTGCTCAAGGAATCGGTCAGGGCTGTTTTTTCACTCTCGTTCTCGTCATCTCAGCTTTATTACGGAACTCTTTATCGCCGTCCCGCACTGCAAATGCCTTGGGAAATTTTCCATTCAGCTTCCATAGCTGCTTCGCCTCCCTATTTGGCAACACATAGGTTGTATCTCCCCGCAAAATATGAGAAAATCGTTTTATCCCCATATTTTCCATTTATATCAATTTATTTATTGTAAACGCTTACTTACGGGGTGATGCTTTATTTCCATTGAGAGGAGGCGATCATTGCTGCCGCTCCTTTTCGTTCCGTTCTACAGGTCGCTTCCCCGCCGCTGTTAAACAATGGCATCCAGCGACAATCACGCTCCTGCACCCAGAAGAACCGGGATTCAGAAGGACCCGGAAAGCAGCGGCGCTAGCCGGCAGTCTGGCTTTCATTCAGCCTGTCAGTCAGCAGAACCATCCGTAGGGGATGCAAACCAAGGAGGGATTATGATGTATACGTGTTGGCTCCGTACAAGGCTGCTCGTCTTTTGTGCCGCCGCGGTAATTCTGCTTTACGCCTGCTTCCCGCAATCCGCGTCGGCCGCCTCTGTCTTCTCCGATGATTTCAATGACGGCAATGCAAACGGCTGGACTGTCACTCACGGCACTTGGGACGTAGTGACTGACGGCACCCCGGTTTACCGCCAGACAAGCTCCGTCGAGGGACGAACGTACGCGGGCACCTCGTCATGGAAGGATTATACCGTCCAGTCGCGGATCAAAATGGACACCTTCAATGCCGGCAACCGCGTGCTGCTGGCGGCCCGGTACCAGGACGGCAACAATTACTATGCCGCCTCCTTATACAACAATAACGGCGGAACGCTTGAGCTTCGCAAAAAAGTGGGCGGCACCTCCACGACACTGGTCAGCAAGTCGTATGCTTTAACAACCGGAACGTGGTATACGGTTAAGCTTGAGGTGGAGGGCACCGCCCTGAACATGTACGTCAACGGTGTGCTTCAGCTATCTGCAACCGACAGCAGCATCGCCACCGGCGCTATCGGGCTGCTCACACACTCGGGTGCCGTAGCCAAATTTGACGATGTCGCGGTGAATGACTTCTCCGCCATCAATACCGATTCCCTGTTTAGCGGCTACCGCGATTTCAGCGATTTCGTCACCGGCAGCCTGACGACGGATACCGCCTACGCGTCCAATATCGTCAGCTGGCAAATGCCGCACGGCGGCTTCTTCAAAAGCATGGAAACGAAGTACAGCAGCGCCTGGAACGGGACGGATGCCCGCTCGGATTGGAAAAGCTCCTCCGGGGTCGAGCTTGGCACGTTCGACAACGAGGCCACTGTGAAGGAAATCCGTTTCCTGGCGGATATGTACAAAAAAACAGGCAATGCCGCCTTCAAAACAAGCGTGCGCAAGGCAGTTGATTTCATCCTCAATTCGCAGTACAGCTCCGGCGGCTGGCCGCAGGTATATCCGCAGCGCGGGAATTATTCCGACTATGTGACCTTTAACGATGACGCCATGGTGCGGGTGATGGTCCTCATTGATGATATGATTAACCAGCGGTATGCCTTCGACGGCGACATTCTGACCAGTACTTACCGGACCAATCTGACCACAGCCCTGAACAAAGGCGTTCAATACATGTTGAATGCCCAAATCGTGATGAGCGGGAAACGGACGGTCTGGTGCGCCCAGCACGATCCCGTCACCTTTGCCGCCCTGGGCGCTCGCGCCTACGAGCTGCCGTCCAAGTCCGGCAGTGAATCAGTAGGCATTACCGCCTTCCTGATGTCCAGGCCCCAAACGCCGGAAATCCGGGCAGCCGCCAAAAGCGCGCTCACCTGGTTCGACACCGTCCGGGTGGACGGAACGCGGTATGTGAGAAGCGGACCGGACTTTTTCGTATCCGATCCGGCCAGCGTGATGTGGTACCGATTCTACAATTTGGACAACAACAACCACTTCTTCTCCGATCGGGACGGCTTGAAGTACTACAACATTATGGATATCAGCGAGGAGCGGAGGCTTGGCTATTCCTGGGCAGGCGCCTATGCCAAAAACTTGCTCACTCTGGCCTCGGGCAGCGGTTACTATTCCTTAACCAAGCCTCTTCCTTAAAAACAACGCCTCGCGCGGAAAGCTCCGCATAAATAAGCCCAGTCCGGCTGGTACATACAGCTGCCCGCAGGACTGGGCCCAGCTTCTTCATCGGCGGCATGTGGTTGACGACCGTCATGCGACGCCACACTGCGCGCCGGGAGCTTCGCGCGGTAGCGGCAGGCGGGGCATGAAGCTCTTGCTCTTGCTCTTGCTCTTGTTCTTGCCCTTGCCCTTGTTCTTGTTCTTGTTCTTGTTCTTGTTCTTGCCCTTGCTCTTGCTCTTGCTCTTGCTCTTGCTCTTGCTCTTGTTCTTGCTCTTGCTCGTTCTTGCTCTTGCTCTTGCTCTTGCTCTTGCTCTTGCTCTTGCTCTTGTTCTTGTTCTTGTTCTTGCTCTTGTTCTTGCCTGCTTATTGCGCTGCCGTTTCCTGCAAGATCGCATCCGGTGTTATTCTGTTATCATTTGCTGTTTATTTTAATAAAACTCATGATATGCGCATACACTGGAAAAACAAATGACCGATACAATACAAATGAGCGGTTATACAGGCAGGCTATCCCTTGGATATAGCAAAAAAGCAGCCCGGTCCTAGGACTACTCTGAACATTTCCCTGCCGCCGCCGCACAAACTCAGCACGGAATTTCCGTCGCGAAAGGAACTGATGATAATGGTTGTTTTTGATGTTATTGTAAACGGAAAAGTCATCGAAACGATAACGCCGCTGAACCGCAGGCTGAAGGACATTTACCGATACGTGGCGGACCAGATGGACAGAATCCGCAAGGCCTACGGCGCCAACGTGGTTGTCAAGAGGAGAATGCTGTACTAACCTGCAGCGTATCCTCTTTTTTGCTGAATCGGCCGCTATCCCCCATCTGCTCTTGCCCGTTTCTTAATTCTCGTGCTGATGCTTGCCGAGAATTTCCGTCAGCTCCTTCATAAACATGTTAATATCCTTGAACTGGCGGTATACCGAGGCAAACCGGATATACGCCACCTCATCCACCGGATACAGCTGCTCCATCACCAATTCCCCAATTTGCCGGCTGTCTACCTCCGCATAGGCATGACTGCGGATTTGGCGTTCAACCTCCGATACAATTTCATCCAGCTTCTCAACGGATACCGGTCTCTTCTCGCAGGCGCGAATTAACCCGCGAAGCATTTTATCCCGGCTGAACTCTTCCCGGCTGCCGTCCTTTTTGATGACGATGAGCGGCGCTTCTTCCACCATCTCGAATGTAGTGAAGCGGCGCTGGCATTTCTCGCATTCCCGCCTGCGGCGAATCGATTTGTTGTCATTGGCCGGACGGGAATCCAACACCTTCGTTCCGCTATGCTCGCAGTATGGACATTTCATGATAAGGCCCCCTTCTTGAGTTCGTCTATGTATGCAGCTTCGTTTCACGCCCCGGCCCGGGGCGAAATCAAGGCTAAAAAAATTGCCAGTGCTTTCCTGATTGGTTCCCGCCAAAAGCGCACATAATACAATCACCAACGACAAGGAGGTGAACAAACATGGGTACAGGACAATCCAGTAACTCCAATACGCTAGTTGTTCCTCAAGCAAATGCAGCGTTGGATCAAATGAAATACGAAGTAGCTCAGGAGCTTGGTATTGCCATTCCACAAGATGGTTACTATGGCAACATGGCTACTCGTGACACAGGTGCGATTGGTGGTCACATCACTCGTAAACTGGTGCAAATCGCCGAGCAGCAGCTCGCCGGTCAATTCCGATAAGCCTTGATGCAAGAGGAAGTATTGGACCCGCTCCAATCAGGAGCAGATCCAATGCTTCCTTTCTTTTTCTGCAGCTACCTCATTCATCGGTAAAACAGCGCGCATTGATTACAAGATTTTGGCATACTGGCGGATGAAGCCGAAGACAGACGAGACATTGAGCATCGTCGTTTGCAGCCCTTCCGGGTAAAGCTTTTTATACTTCTTATAAAAGTATGTAACCTTCTGTACATAGTGCCGTGTTTCCCCGAACGGGATGTCGTTTACCGTCTCCGGCTGCCCGTTCCAGCGGCCATCCTGCATCCATCGCTTGACGTTCCCCGGACCCGCATTGTAGGCAGCCACTACAGCCGTGACATTGCCCCCGAACTGATCATGCAGCCAGCGCAGGTACCAGGAGCCAAGCTCCACATTAACCTCCGCCTGATCCAGCGAGCTCAGCATGTCTTTGGGGAAATTCCCGGTTTCCACAATCCATTCCGCCGTATCCGGCATCAGCTGCATCGCGCCGAACGCGCCTTTATGAGACTCCACACCAGGGTCGAAATTGCTTTCCGTACGAATAATCGCCGCAATCAGATAGGGGTCCTGCTTGTACTTGTCCGCCAGACGCTTAATATCCTCCGGATACTGTACCGGGTACATCCGTTTGCCTAGCCAGTCCGACTGTAAGAACAGTACACCGATGAATCCTACTACCAGCAGCACATACACCCCCGGCTTTGTCATGACCGTCATGGCAGCCCCTTTCCAGACCAGAAAGCCAGCACCTGCCGCTCGGTTTCAGCCAGTGTTCCGCTGTTGTCGATGAGAATATCGGCCCGCTGCCGTTTCTCCTCAATCGGCATTTGCGACTGAATGCGGCGGCGTGCTTCCGCTTCATCGATCTGATCCCGCTGAATAAGACGCTGTATTTGAACCGCTTCCGGCACGTAGACAACCATGATCTGCTCATAATTGTCCTGCAGGCCGGACTCATACAAAAGCGGTATATCCACCACCACAAGCCTGTCCGGATGAGCCGCTTCCGCCTCCTCCAATAAAAGCCGCATCCGTTCACGGATTCGCGGATGAAGAATCGCTTCCAGCGCCTTCCGCTTCTCCGCCTCCTGGAACACGATCGCGCCGAGTGCTTTGCGATTCAGACTGCCGTCCGGCTGAAGTACGGCTTGTCCAAACTTGGCGGCAATGTCCGCCAAGCCCGGAGTGCCCGGTTCCACGACTTCACGGGCAATCCGGTCAGCATCGATGAGAATCGCGCCCTTGCCGACCAGCAAGGAAGCCACTGTGCTTTTTCCGCAGGCAATACCGCCCGTCAGCCCGATGTTCATGGTCACACCTCACATTAACTTAAATAATCCAATGATGATTAACAAAAAGCCAGGTACAAGAGACAGCCTTCTCATCCAGCTGGAGCCTGCAAAGAGCAGTCCAAGCCGCAGGCCCGCCGTCAGGAAGGCGCCGCTGGCGAGGGCGATTACGATCGACGTCCACAGGGCCGGCAGACCGATAAAAGCCGCCCCAATCCCCGCCCCGAATGCGTCCAGGCTTAAAGCCACGCCAAGCCACAGCGCCTCGTCGGCCGAGATGCTACCGGAGCGGTCTAGGTCCGCCGCCGCCGGTGTCCGCAAGATTTGGATTACAATGCCGAGCCGCTTGAGTTCAATAGACAGAATCTTCGGTGTACGCTGGCCTGTTCCTGCATCTTCAAGACGGAACTCCTCCGGGCTCTGATGCAGCCCGGCCTCCGGCGGCCCATCCGCCAAGGCCGCAGCTTCCGTTGAAGCAGCATCCCCTTCCTTCTGCCTCGCCATCTGGAGTAGCGCCCACATTCCGATTGCAATCAGAATCAGCGCCCCGAGCCAGCCGGCCGTACGGGGGGACAAGAACTGGCTCAGCGCCCCGCCAAGCTGCATCGATACATAAATAATCAAGCCGGAGCAGCAGGAGATAATCGCTACAGAGCGCAGCGGAATCCGAATCTGACGCATACCGTACGCCACGCCCACCCCGAGACCGTCCAGGCTCACCGCAAGGGCAAGCAGCAGCAGAGAAAACACCGGCAGCATCCGCATCACCTTCCTTTGCCATATGCATCACTATCCCATCATATGGAGCAAAGCAGGAACGCGTGTCATGAAAAAAGCTTACTTGGCGGATGCGCTTTTTTTCCTCGTCACCCGTAGCGGCTGGCAGGCCGGGCAAATATGAGTTCCCCGTCCGCCTACAATGCTTTTTTCCACAGGCTGTCCGCAGGCTGCGCAAGCTTCGCCCTTGCGTCCGTAAACCTTCAGCCGCATCTGGAACATTCCCATCTCGCCCTGGCCGTTGACATACGATTTAATGGACGACCCGCCAAGCTCCACCGCTTCCCGCAGTGTAGTGCAGATCGATTCGTGCAGCCGGGCCAGCTCTTCCCCGCTCAGCGAAGCGGCGGTCCGTTCCGGGTGAATCCCCGCGCTGAACAAGGACTCATCTACATAAATATTGCCGAGCCCGACCACATATTCCTGATTCAAAAGCAGCGGCTTAATTTTGCCCGATTTGCCCCGCAGCACGCGCTTGAACGCATCCAGCGTGAAGGCTTCATCCAGCGGCTCCAGTCCCAGCTTCTTCAGAGGCGGCTGGAGAAATTCCTCGCCGGGCGTGAACAAATGCATGGTCCCAAACTGCCTTACATCCTTATAACGAAGCTCGGTGCCGTCCGTGAATTGAAATACGACATGGGTATGCTTCTCCACCGCTTCATCCTGCCGGTAAAGCCCGTAGCGGCCTTCCATCCGCAAATGAGACACCATGACGATATTATCCATCACAAAACGGATAAATTTGCCGCGCCGCTCCATGCCGCGAATCGTTTCCCCTTCAAGAAGCGCGCAGAAATGTCCCGGCTCCTGCGGGCGCTGAATAATCCGGTTCAGATGCACCTGAACCTGTCTGATTTGCTTGCCGACGACAAGCTGCTCCAGCGTGCGGCGGACCGTTTCCACTTCCGGTAATTCCGGCATAACCTGTCTTCCCCTCTCCATGAAGCCCGAAGCTGTTTGAAATGGTTTCTTATGCTCTACATTATATCTTGTCCCCGGCTTCATGCCTACCAAGGGAGCTACTTCGCCTCATACCAATTGCTGCCGTCACTGGCATCCACCTTCAGCGGCACGTCCAGCTTGATTGCATTCTCCATCACTTCCGGCACGATTCGGCGCATCAGGTCCAGCTCCTCCTCCGGCACCTCGAACACAAGCTCGTCATGCACCTGCAGCAGCATGCGGCTTTGCAGCTTCTCCTCCGACAGGCGCGCGGCCATTTGCACCATGGCCAGCTTAATAATATCGGCGGCCGTGCCCTGGATCGGCGTATTCATCGCCGTACGCTCCGCAAATGAACGAAGGTTGAAATTGGACGCCTTAATTTCCGGCAAGTACCGGCGGCGGTGAAGCAGCGTCGTAACATAGCCTGCCTCGCGCGCTTCCTTCACAATCTCCTCCATATACCGCTGAACCCCTTGGAATACGGCAAAATACTGCTCTTTAAATCTCTCCGCTTCCTTAACGCTAATATTTAAATTGACCGACAGTCCGAAGCCGCTGATTCCATAAACAATCCCGAAATTAACAGCCTTCGCTTGGCGGCGCATATTGGAATCCACCTGATCCGCCGTAACTCCGAACACATCCATGGCTGTCTTGGTATGGATGTCCAGATCGTGCACGAACGCTTCCTTCAGCTTCTCGTCCCCGGAGATGTGCGCAAGCACGCGCAGCTCGATTTGAGAATAATCCGCCGCGAGAATACGCCAGCCCGGCTGCGAAGGCTTGAATACCTTGCGGATGCGGCGGCCTTCTTCAAGCCGGATCGGAATATTTTGCAAATTGGGGAACTGGCTGCTGAGCCGGCCTGTAGCGGCAATCGTTTGCTGATAATACGTATGCACCTTGCCCGTCTGCGGACGAATCTCCTTCAGCAGGCCTTCCACGTAAGTCGACTGCAGCTTGGACACTTGACGGTAGTGAAGTATCTTGCTAATGACCGGATGATACGGCTCCAGCTTCTCCAGCACCTCAGCGCCGGTAGAATAACCGGTTTTGGTCTTTTTGTCCGGAGGCAGGCCGAGCTTCTCAAACAGCACCTCACCCAGCTGCTTCGGCGATCCGATATTGAACTCAGTCCCGGCCAGCGCGTACACCTCCCGGGTCAAGGTTGCCAAATCCTCGGCCAGCTTCTCCCCGTACTCTCTCAGCTCGGCCCCGTCAACCGTAATCCCTCTCAGCTCCAGCGTCGACAGCACTCCGGCCAGCGGCAGCTCCAGATCGTAGTACAGATGGTTCATTTCCTTTTCTTCCAGTTGGCCCGCCAGCAGCGGAATAAGCCGGTGCACCGCATCCGCCTTCCGGGAGGCGAATTCCGCCAGCTTCTCCAGCGGCGGCACTTGAAACCTGGCGCCCTTGCCGTATACGTCCTCTTCGTGGGCTACCCGCGGCAAGCTGTACTTGTCCGTAAGGGCATGGAGCGACAGTCCCGATTCCGTCGGGTCCAGCAAATAGGCGGCCAGCATAACATCCGCGCGCACCCCGCGCACCTGGATGCCATTCCACGCAAGGGCCACGATCATTTTGTGCAGATCGTACACCTGCTTGGCCTTTCTCTCATCCTCCAGCCACAATTTAACAAATTCGGCCTTCCCGGCCTCCACCAGAGCAAAGGGCAAATAATAACAAGCTTCCTCTGTATAAAAAGCAAGCCCGGATACAAGAGCATGATGCGGATTGTCCCCCGTGGCTTCCAGATAAACGGTCTCTACCCGGGACAGCACCGCTTCCAGCTCGTCCAGCTCCGCCTCGCCAACGAGCCTGAACGGAGGCGCCGGCGCCCCTTCGGGAGCTGCCTGTCCGTCTTCGGGTCCTGCTCCGGCCGCGCCGCTCAATTCAAGCCGCTCCATCAGCGACTTGAATTCCAGCTTGCGGAGAACCGGTCCCAGCGAAGAGCCTTCATACCCGCTATAAGCCAGCTCGTCCAGCTCCTTCCCGATCGGCACCTCGCGGTAAATGGTGGCCAGGCGCTTGCTCATCCGCGCATCCTCCGCATGGCTGCGCAGGTTTTCCTGCAGCTTGCCCTTCATGTCCTCCACGCGGGCCAGCACCTCTTCCACGCTGCCGTGCTCATGAAGCAGCTTCAGCGCCGTTTTTTCCCCGACGCCCGGCACACCGGGAATGTTATCGGAGGCGTCGCCCATCAGCCCTTTCAAATCGATGATTTGCTCCGGCTTCAGGCCGTATTTTTCCTGAATTTGTTCGGGGCCGTATCGCTCTACTTCACTGATGCCTTTCCGGGTAACGGCGACAGTGACCCGGGGGGAAGCCAGCTGCAGCATGTCCTTGTCCCCGGACACGACCAGCACCTCGGCCCCCTGCTCCTCCGCTTGGCGGGACACCGTTCCGATAATATCGTCCGCTTCATACCCCGGCAGCTCAAAATGGGTAATGCCGAACCCTGTCAGCAGCTCTCTGAGCAGCGGGAACTGCTCCGACAGCTCGGACGGGGTTTTCTCGCGGCCTGCCTTATATTGTTCATACCCTTCATGACGAAAGGTCGTTTTGCCTGCATCAAACGCGACCATAACATGGGTCGGCTTCTCTTCCTCCAGCAGCCGGAGCAGCATCGTCGTAAAGCCATATACGGCATTCGTATGCAGCCCGCTGGAATTCGTCAACGGCGGCAGCGCAAAAAAAGCGCGGTACGCCAAGCTGTTTCCGTCAAACAATAATAATTTGGACACGGATTGCACCTCATCTTCCATAGTCGTGACCTATACCACCATCATACCATAATTTGCGGCTTATTCACGAATTTCAGGGCGCCGTCCCTGCTTGATCTGCCGGAAGCGGCCGGCGAGGCATGAAGTGGCGTCGTACGCGCATACGCTGAATTATGGAGAAGCTGGGGGTGGCAGCATGAATCGTCTTTTTTTCCCGGATCATAAAAAAGCCATTTTGTTCGATATGAACGATACGCTGGTTGACCGGCAGCAGTCCCGGGAGCTGCATTTTACCGAATTATTGCGGGATTATACGGGACGATGGTCCGCCCCGCCAGAGTTCAGTCCGGAGCATGTGTACGCCCGGTATATGGCGGAACAGAAGAAACGGGCCGGCAAAAGCATTACGCTGCAAGACAAGCAGGCGTGCCTCAAGGCTGCGCTGACGCCATATGGCTTTCCTGTCACAGACCGCTGGATGAAGCAGTTTTTTCAGGAATGGCGCAAATCCCGTGCCCGGCCTGCCGCTTTATATCCTCACGTGCGGGATACGCTGCGAGAGCTGGTCAAGCATTATATGCTCGGCATCGTTAGCAATTCGCCCCGCCGCAACGTGCAGGCCCAGCTTGAGAAGCTGCGTTTAACCGATGTTTTCCCGCCGGACCGCGTTTTTTGCTCCAAAAAGGGAGCTTACCGCAAGCCTCAGCCGGCCATGTTCCATCATGTCCTGTCCCAGCTCAAGCTGAAGCCCGGCGAAGCGGTTATGGTGGGGGACAGCTGGAAAAATGACATTTCCGGAAGTGTCAAGCTGGGCATCGACACCGTATGGCTTCAGACATCGGCCGCCCGCCCCGGCCTGCGCCGAATCGGCAAAACCCGGGTGGCGGTCATTCAGGAATTCCGGCAGCTACGGAATTTGTTTCTGCCCGGCGGCTGATAGGAGATGGGAACGGCCATTCATAGCTCCGGTTTGCGCGGTGCCCGGCTGCACAGCTGTTGTTGCCTGACCCGCTGATCAGAGCGGCGCGATGGCAAGACATGCCTAATATGAAACGAGAGGACCTCCATTCCCGGCTTCAGCCGGGATCGAGGTCCTCTTTATCAGAATTTCATAGTCGGGCTGCTGCAGCCGGCAAACAACTGAACCTTTACAGCAAGCGGCCCTGGGTCATTCAGGGCTCAGCGCCTGCTTGATTGCGTGTCTCCGGTTGAACGCCAGTGTATATTCAGCGGCGCAGTTGACCGAATTAAGCTTCACCAATGACAGTAAAACGCTCATTCAAGTGCTGCGGCCGTTCAATCTCATCGACAACGGCAATTGCATAATCCGCATAGCTGATATAGCTGTGGCCCTTGCTGTTCAGAATCAGGTTATCTTTGCCTTTTTGGTAAGCGCCTGTACGTCTGCCTTCGGGATTGAAGAAGCCGGCCGGGCTGATGAACGTCCACTTTATGCCACTGGAGGTCTGCAAATCCTTCAGGTTCTGGCTCTGGTTCGACGCCGTCGCGACATATTCCTCCGGAAATTCAGGAGTGTCCATTACACGAATCGTTTTGGCTTCATCTACAAACAGGCTCCCGGCCCCGCCAACGACCAGCAAACGGGTATCCGGCGCGCCCTTGAGCGCTTCGATCAGCGCTCTGCCAGCCTCCACATGCAAATGCTCTTGTCCCATCGGCGCTCCAAAAGCATTAACGACCGCGTCAAAGCCCTCCAGATCACTGCTTTGCAGCGCAAATACATCCTTCTCCAGCACCGCCGTCTTGTAGCCGGCTGCCTTGGAAGCATCACGCACAACGGCTGTTACCTCATGCCCGCGGCTCACCGCTTCGTTTACAATCAGACTTCCTGCTTTTCCGGTTGCGCCAATCACTGCGATTTTCATTTGTTTTTCCCTCCGTATCATGAATTAACAGCCGTTCCCATTTACATCACATTGCAAGCCTTCCACAGGCGCGGCTTCCGCAGCTTGCAGCTCCTGTGCCAGCACTCGTTCAAATACGTCCCGGCCGGCTACCCCTTGGATTCGCTCGCTGCCGATAATGAACGTAGGAACCGCGGTAATGCCCGCTTCCTCGTAAGCATGCGCCAAGGCTTCACGCTGCGTTTGCCGGTAAGCGCCCGTTTCCAAAGCAGCGCGGAACGCCTCCTGCGGCAAGCCAAGCTCCCCGGCCAGCTTCGTCAATACGTCAACTTCCCCGATATGAAGCTCTTCCTGGAAAAAAGCCTTCAGCACCCGGCTTGTATACTCATTGCCTTTCCCGTGCTCCTTAGCAAAGTGAAAGCCTTCGAAAGCAAGCCCCGTGTACGGATGCGGGGAAATGCGCGGCAGCTTCATCTCGATCCCCAGCCTGCTTGCTGCAGGCCGGATGTAAGACTCCCAGCCCTGCAGCTTGGACGGGTCGTTCCAGGGGTCCAGCTTGGGGGACGGACTCGGCCTCAGCTCGAAGGGCATCCATTCCACTTCCACATCTTTCCCCTGAATAGCCTCTTCAAACGGCGTCTTGGCCAAAAAACAGAAGGGGCATACAAAATCGGAGTAGACCCGGATTTTTAATGACATGCGTGCTCAGCTCCTCCCTGTACTATGGATTGTATCCTCATTGTTGTAATTGTAACTGTTACAGTTACATGTATATCAAATAAACAGCTTCGTCCATTTCTCTAGACGAGGCCCGTTTACTTCACAAAATAAATCGGCTTAGTCAGCCGCGGTAGCACTAGTCCCGGTTACCCGCGAATTTGTCTGCCTAATACCATGACCAGCTCTTCCAACGTAATATCGGCAAGCACCTGCTCCATCGCTTCCTGTGCCCGCTTGAGCAGAATTTCCAGAACCGTCTGGATGTTCGCTCCAATCTCGCAGTCTGGATTCGGATTGCCATGGATTTGAAACAGCTCGCCTTCTCCAACCGCATCAACCGCGCGGTACACATCCAGTAGTGTAATTTCGTCCAGCCCTTTTCGAAGCGAAGCTCCTCCGGTTCCGGGCGGAATGTGGATTAAACCCGCCTTCTTCAGCATTCCCATGATTCTGCGGATAACGACCGGGTTCGTATTTACACTCCCCGCGATCCATTCCGAAGTACAGAGCGCGCTGTTTTCCATGGACACCAGGGACAAAATATGAACACCGACAGAAAAGCGGCTGCTAATTTTCATCGTGTTCCCCTCCCTGTTGTAACAATTATAGTTACAATCCATCTATCTTGTCAAGCCTTGCCGCAGCCGCGCTCATTTTGACTCCCTCTAGCTTGACTGGTAAGCTTTAGAAGTCTGGTGACAATCTAGCCGGAGAGCAGGATTGGGTGGAGCAGCGATAGCGGTCGCCTTTGCAGACGGGCCGAATGGCTTCGCAAGGATTTGTCCGCCACGCGCCAGCCTTGGAAGCTTGTCGCTATTCACCGCCCCGCCTATGGCGGCAGCCAGGACGAAAAGGTGCTGAAGCGATGGGCGCCCGTTTTTGACGAATTCGGCGTGGATCTCGTGCTCCAAGGGCACAATCACGAATATTCCCGGTCCTACCCGATGACCAATAACCGTATAACAGGCGACAAGGAAGGAACCGTGTATGTGGTCGCCAATACGTCCGGGCCCAAGTTCAACGAAAAAAAGGACGACCAGTTTTACCATCGCGTCCATTTTCAAAATAATAAACAAATGTTTGCCGGCATTCGAGTCGGTCAAGATGCTTTAACCTATGAAGCGTATGATGCCGATGGCCGCAAGCTGGATGAATTCGTACTCCGCCGCTAGTCATTCCTTTGTTCAAGGTTATGTATCCGCGGCGTGAGATGCTTCGATCTCGAAGCGGTGCTCCATCCAGATGCTGCCCTTCTGGCGTTTGGCTTCTTTTTTCAGCTGGGCGGCGGCCCCTGTAATTTGTTCTGCGGTCAAGCCGCTGGCATACTGGCATACCACCAGGGAGAGCGAGATGCTGACTCCGCTATGATCGATGCGGTTGCCGAACCGGTCCTCCACGAATTTGACCTCTTCCCCTTCATAGAACGATGTGACCCCGTGGTCAAAGCGCCTTATGACCTCCTGGCATAAATGCTGCGGCTCCGCCGCATCCGTCAGGATAATAAAATCATCCCCGCCAATATGCCCGAGAAAGTCATTAGGGTGTCCGCAGAGCGCCGATCCGTGCTGCAAAATATCGGCTGTAAACTGAATCACCTGATCACCTTTTTGGAAGCCGTACTGATCGTTATACCATTTGAAATAATCCAAATCGGCATAAATGACCGAAAAGGGCTGCCCTCCCTTCAGCCGCTTGTTCAGCTGCCGGTGAATCTCCAGATTTCCCGGCAGGCCGGTCAAGGGACTCGCAACCTTGGCGCTTTCCATCCGGACATTTGTAATCCATTCCAGGATAGAACGGACTGTGGCAATCCCGCTCAGCTTTCCCTGCTTCGTGACAATGACAAAATCGTACAGCTTGGCATGCTCCCGTCCCATCGCCAGCTGGGAAACCAGCTCCACGGGCTTGCTCTCATCCACAATTAACGGCTGCTTGTCCATAATTTGGGCAATCGGGCGGCTCCAGAACAACGGCAGACCATACTGGGCGGACAACTGCTGGAACAGCTTCTCCTTCATTACCATTCCTACGGGCATCTCATCCCGCACAATCACGCAGCCGGTCTCATTCTCATTGCGGCGGAAATAATTCGATACCTCCGAAACCGGCGCGGCCTCATCGAAGCTGACGGCCGAATTCACCAGGTCCCCGACGCACCACGTGCCGCCGGTAAGCAGACCGATGCGCCGCTGCAAATCAATCTGCTCCTCCAGCCCACTATCCAGTAGCCCGAACGTGTCGGACGGACGGCCGAGCAAATACCCCTGCGCGTAGTGAACCCCCATCCGAATCAGCTTGAACAGCTCCTCCGGATGCTCGATGCCTTCGGCAACGATTGAAATATTCATTTTGCGGGCAAAGGACACGAACGTGTCCAGAATCGTTTCCTTCATCCGGTCCTGATGAATATTGGTGATCAGCGAACGGTCCACCTTGATATAGTCCGGCTGCAGCTCGGCAATCGCCTGAAGCGACGAATATCCCGCGCCTGCATCGTCAATAGCAATTTGATAGCCCTGGCTGCGATAATGCTGCAATATTTTTTTGGTGGTCGTGAAATCCTCGATGGAGCTGCGCTCCGTAATTTCAAAAACGACATTGCTTGGCTGCAGCCCAAACTGCTGAAGCAATTTCTGTGTATTCCCGGGTGTAAATTCGCTGTCGTGTATGACCTGGGCGGGGATGTTGATGAAAATCTTTTGATCCTTTTGCCGGTGAAAGCCGGCAATCGCCTTCTCCCGGGCCAGCTTGTCCAGCCGGTACAAGCAATCCTCTTCTGCGGCGAAATCGAACAGCGCCACGGGCGATTGAAAAATACTGCCGGACGGGCCCCGTGTCAGCGCCTCATAGCCGAACACGGCACTGTCCTCCAGCGAGATAATCGGCTGGTAGACGGTGCGGATTTCCTCCCGATTCAATATGCCGTCGAATTCCTTCTGCTTCAGCATATGCTCGCGGTTATGCTCCCAGTGCTTCGCTTCCCCGATCGCCTGCTTCATCGCTGAATAGACGATGGCATCCAGCTCCCGGCCGGCGGAGCCGACAAGCACCGCGCTTCCGACGTACAGGCCAAGCGGAATACTTCGCGGAAACAGCCGATTGAGGTGCTGCTCCAGATGCAGCTTGATGCGCATGCTCAGATGGTGAAGCATATCGATGCATGAGGACAAATCGCCCGGACCGAGCCTCGCGAACAGGAAAAAATCGTCGCCCATCTTATTTTTATGAAAGACAGCCGGAAACTCCTCGTCTATACCGGTCATCAGCTGCTGGAGGGCGCGCAAAATTTGCTGGCCGTAAGCCCGGCCCTCGGCCGCCTTCAGCTCACCAAGCCGGATGATGTCCACATAGATTAGCCCGACCTCGCCGAGCTGCATTTGCCGGGCTACATGGCGGGTCCAATCCCCTTGGTTTAGTTTAACATGAAACATGGGAATCACTCTTTTGCCGTGGGGTAATTTGCGGGTCGCAAGCTTCTATTCCTACAGAGCAGCCGGAAAAGCTTGTCTATGCCAGCGGCGGCCGCCGCTGCTCCGGCATGTCCTGTCCTTCGTCAGCCTTATCTCCGCTCACCGGCACAAAGCTGCGCGCTGAGTTTTAGCTGTTTAAGTCAGGACGCTGGCCGCTCACCAGATAGACGACGCTTTCGCCGATGTTTGTTGCGTGGTCAGCCATACGCTCCAAATAACGGGAGACGAAGCAAATAAGCAGCGCCTGGTTAATTGTCTTCGGATTTTCCACCATCAGCACGAACAATTCGCGCAAAATTTGACTGTGCAGCGAGTCGACATCATCGTCCATTTTGGCCATCTTGTATGCCAGATCCACGTTCTCCTCAACATATGCCGTGATGCTTTCATTGGTCATGAGCTGGGCGATTTCAGCCATCCGCGGAATGTCCAGCAGCGGCTTAATGAGCGGCTCTTCGCCGATGCGCAGCGTTACCTTGGCAATATCGACAGCCAAATCCGCCATCCGCTCCAAATCACTCGCCATCCGGAACGCAATCAGAATGCGCCGCAAATCCTTGGCTACCGGCTGCTGCGTCGCGATTAGCTGCGAGCCGATGGCTTCGATTTTCTCCTCCATGGCGTTAATCTGCGCATCTCCCGCAACAACGGCGGACGCCAGCTCCAGATTGCTGTTTTTGAGCGACATAACCGAATCGATAATCGCCTGCTCGACCATTGCGCCCATGTCGATAAGCGCCTGCTTCAATGTTTTCAGCGAAGCATCAAAATGTTGACGGTTTGTTGGCATAGGTTTTCGTTCCCTCCACTTGGGTTTGGACGCATTTCGGCTCAGCCGAACCGTCCTGTAATATAATCTTCCGTGCGCTGATCAGCCGGGTTCGAGAACAGCTTCACCGTCTCGGCGAATTCCACCACTTCCCCGTTAAGGAAAAAGGCCGTCTGGTTGGACACACGCGCCGCCTGCTGCATGTTGTGCGTTACGATGACAATCGTGTAGCTGTCCTTCAGCTCCTGAATCAGCTCCTCGATCTTCAAGGTAGAGATGGGATCCAGCGCAGAGGTCGGTTCGTCCATAAGCAGAATCTCGGGACCTACAGCAAGGGCACGGGCAATACACAAACGCTGCTGCTGGCCGCCGGAGAGACCGAAGGCGGACTTCTTGAGGTGATCCTTCACCTCATCCCACAAGGCAGCGCCGCGCAAGCTTTTTTCCACCAAATCATCCAGCACGCTCTTCTGCTTGATGCCGTGGATGCGCGGACCGTACGCTACGTTGTCATAAATCGATTTCGGAAACGGATTCGGCTGCTGGAACACCATGCCGATTTTTTTGCGCAGCACCTCGACACTGACGGAGGAGTCGTAAATGTTTTTGCCGCTGATGATGATATCGCCTTCGATGCGAACCCCTTTAATCATATCGTTCATCCGGTTCAGCGTCCGCAGCAGCGTCGATTTCCCGCAGCCGGAAGGACCGATGAATGCCGTAATGGCGTTCGCCTCGATGTTCATTTGAATGTTTTTGAGGGCATGAAATTCGCTGTAGTATAAGTGCAAATCCTTAATGGATACGATGGACATATTTGCTGACACTCCTTTGTGGTTGGTGCATTGCTGCGTTCGTACGCCTAGAGGCTGTTATTTCTTGCCCGCCATGTTTTTCTCCAGCCAGCGGCTTGGAATGGCAATCAGCAGGTTAATCATCAGGACGATAAGCACCAGAGCTGCCGAGCTGCCCTCAGCGATCTGCTTGCCGTCCGGAGCCAGCGAGATGGAATTGGCATACCAGATGTGAACTGCCAGCGCTTCCCCCATGGCAAGCGGATTGAAATCCGGGAAGAACCGCGACACCGATGTTCCGGCTGTAAATATGAGGAGCGCGGACTCGCCAAGCGCCCGGCCGGCGACCAGGGTCACCCCGGTAATCAAGACCGGCAGCGCAGCCGGCAGCAGCACGTTCCAGATGGCCTGCCAGCGGGTGGACCCCATGGCCAGAGAAGCATCGAAATAATGACGCGGCACCGACCGCAGCGCTGTCTCGGTGACACTGACCAGAACGGGCAGGTTAAGCAGCGCCAGTGTGCAGGCACCCGCAAGAATCGAGAACTTAAACCCGAGCAGGTTCACAAAAAGCAGCGCGCCGAACAAACCGAAAACGATAGAAGGAACGGAGGATAACGCTTCGACGGAGATACGAATCAGCTCCGTGAACCGATTTGCTTTGGCATATACCGCCAGGTAAATACCTGCTCCAATCCCGATCGGCATAGAGAACAGCATCGACAGAAACAAGATGTAGAAGGAGTTGAAAATTTGCGGCCCGATCCCGCCTCCCGCGACAATCTCCTCTGGCTTGCCGAACAAAAATTTGGGCGTCAGATGCGGAATGCCTTTGCCCAAAATCCGAATCAAAAACCAGCTGAGAATCAATAATATACATAGCCCGGCCGCCCATAGCACGGCGGTGGCCAATTTGTCGAGCATTCGGTTTCTGACCATATTACGCCTCGCTCCTCTTTGCAGTAATGCGGATGAGTACAATCAACAGCAGAGATAACAGCAGCAGGATGAGGGACATCAGGTACAGCGCGTTGTTCCAGGCTGTTCCGGTAAAGGTGTTGCCCATGTCCTTCACGATGGCTGTTGTCAGTACCGTGGTGGAATCAAGTAAAGAGGACGGCACCTTCGGGGAGTTCCCGATAACCATGAACACCGCCATCGTTTCGCCAATCGCCCGGCCCATGCCAAGAATCACGCCGGTCATAATGCCCGGCCGCGCGGCCGGAAGCAAGATGTTCCAAATCGTTTGCCAGCGTGTCGCCCCAAGCGCCAGAGACGCTTCTTCGAGCTTGCGCGGCAGCGTGCGGATGGCATCCTCCGAGATAGACAGGATGGTCGGCATAATCATAATCGCCAGAATGATGGCGGAAGGCAGGAGGCCGTAGCCGATCGTGCCGGTAACCTTAGCCAGAAACGGCACAATGACGGTCAACCCGATAAAGCCGTATACGACCGATGGAATGCCCACGAACAAATCCGTCGCCGGACGCAATATCTCACGCATCCATTTCGGCGCTACCTTTGCCATGAACACCGCGCCCAGGATAGCCAGCGGCAGCGCCAGCACGACGGCCAGCAGCGTAAGCAGCAGCGTAGAATAAATGAACGGGAATGCCCCGAATTTGTCCGAGCCCGGATTCCAATCTGTAGAGAAAAAGAATTCCATCGGGGAAACATCCTTGAAGGTCGTTACCCCTTGCACACCTACGAACAGGATGATGGAAAAGATGACAACGGATACGACCGTTGCGCTTAAGACGAAGATCCAGCGCATCGTCACATCCATGTTTTTTTGACGGACAAACCATTTCTCGGGTCCCTGCTTATGCGAGGCCGCTCCTCTGGTGTCCACTGCTGCGGTTCTTTCCAATTCGGTTTCCCCCTGTTTCTTTAATAAACTAGCGTTGTCTATTTGATTTTAGGATATGTATGTTAACAGGGAGCTAGACTATTGTTAAGCTAATGTAAAAATTGGCCCGAAACTAGAAACGCGGTGAAGCAGGCGGCCATGAAAAAAACGGACGGGAGCCATGCTCCCTATCCGTTTTTTAGCTGAGGCGCTTTTTATTTTTTGAGCAGATCCGCTTGCAGGAAGCCCAGCTTCTCTACTTGTGTGCTTTGGAAATCCTTGGACATGATGTAGTCCAGGAACGCTTTTACAGCGCCGGTAGCCTCGCCTTTTGTATACATGTGCTCGATACCGTACAGCTTGTATGTGCCTGCTTTAATCGTTTCCTTGGAGTACGATACGCCATCGAATTGAACAGCCTTCACTGTATTATCGATATACGGAGTATCTACATATCCGATAGCGCCAGCAGTTTCAGCAACAGCTGTTTTCATAGCTTTGCTTTCCGCTTGCGTTACGCCTTCCTTAGTGAAATCTTTGCCTTCCAATACGATTTGGGAAACGAGCTTACGGGAGCCGGAGCTGTCCGGACGGTGGACGACAGTAATTTTCAAGTCTTTGCCGCCAACATCTTTCCAGTTCGTGATTTTACCTGTAAAAATATCAGCTGCCTGCTGCTTCGTCAGGTTTTCTACGCCTACGCCAGGGTTTGTAATAATTGCAAACGGCGCGATAGAAACAACGTGATCCACCAAGCCTTTATCTTTGTACTCGTCACCAGCCGCTACGTCGGAGTTCCCGATGTTGACTTCGCCTGCAGCCACTTGCTTCAGACCTGTACCGGAACCGCCGCCGGTTACGTTGACGGTAACCTTTGGATTTTTCTCCATAAATTCTTTCGCAGCCAGTTGAACCATCGGCAGCAATGCAGAGGAACCGGAGGCAGTTACTGTACCGCTAAGCTCTGTTTTGGGTGCTTCCGATTGCTTCGACGCTTCGGACTGCTTCTGCGCATCCGCAGGCGTGCTGCCGTTTGTTGTTGTGCTGTTCCCGCCTGCACACGCTGCGAGCACTCCAAGCATAAAGACGAGAATAAGTCCCAACCCCAAAATTTTCTTCGACATCTTCGACATATCCAGTATGTCCTCCCTTTTTGTTTGCTTTGTTTGATTTCTTACTCATCATAGCAACGCATTGTTAAATGCTATCTTTACTTTTGTAAACTGCAAGTAAAAGTTTGGGCGGTGCTGCAATCCGCAAAAACAGGCCATAGCTGGCCCGGCTTGACGAAACTTTACAATTCATTAATAAAACCCGGCGTGTCCGTTAATAATTTGCCTCTATGATGAGGAAAGGAATAAGGAATTCATTGGCAAACAATAAAGGAGGCGTCAAGAAGATGAAAAGCATATGGAAGCGGATTTCGCTTCGGCTCAAGCTGTATCTTGGCTTCGGGGGGCTTATTTTCTTTTTTATAGCAGCAGGAACCTACCACTGGCTGCAGCTCAAGGACATCGGAGCACAGAATGAACAGCAGCTGGAAAAAACCGACTTGAAGCAGGCCGCGCTGGAATTAAAGCTCGTTGTGACGGATCTGAACTCCATCTCTACCGGCCTGATGGTGATGCAGACAGATGACTACATTAATAAGTACAATGAGCAGCGCACGCGCTACTACGACCTGATGAACCGGATTGGAGACACGGCGTCGACACCCGAGCAGCAAAAATGGCGCAGCCAGCTCATCTCTACCGGCAATGAATACATCCATGCTTTTGATATGGCGGTCGATGTTATTAAAAACAGCCAGAACGGAAGCCTGACCGAAAAAGACATTCAATTAAATATGAAGTTTCTGTATTCGGAAACACAAGGCATGAAGGATATGCTGAATGCTCTCATCAACAACTTCAACAAGGTGTTCGAGCAGGAAGCCGGCGCCGCCATCGCCGAGTCCAAGCAATCCATTTCGCTCTCACAGGTGCTGCTTCTGATATCCAGTCTCGTGATGGTTATTTTAGCGGCAGCTACCTCTATCGTCATCGTCCAGTCGCTTAGCGGCTCCATCCGCAGGCTGCAAGCATCGGTCGGACATATCGCCGAGGGCGATTTGCGGCACAAAATCAATTCCGACAGCAAGGACGAGCTGGGGATGCTGAGCCAGCATTTCGACCATATGATTGAACGGGTGACGGAGGTGCTCGCCAACACGAAGCAGGTAGCCGGGGCGTTGTCTGTGCAATCCAGAGCCTTCCAGCAGTTTGCCGGCGGCACGGTCGCTGCAAACAGCGATATTTTGAAAGCCATGGACGAAATCGCATTCGGCGCCGAAGAGCAAGCGGCGTATTCCGAGCAGATTACCCTGCTCATCGGCGAGCTTGAAGAAGAAATACGCGATATTGCCGGCTATACGCAATCGATGCGGGAAATGAGCCGCGGCGCTATTAAGCATACACAGCACGGCGCTGGCGCTGTGACGGCTTTAGAGCAAGCAGCCGAACACTCCGGCAGCATGATGAACCAGGTTGTAGCCGCAATCGATAATTTGTCCGCCAGCTCGTCGCAAATCGGCAAAATCGCCGGCACCATTACCCAAATCGCGAGCCAAACAAACGTGCTGGCGCTGAACGCCACCATTGAAGCGGCCCGGGCAGGCGCGCAGGGAAAAGGCTTTGCCGTTATCGCAGATGAGGTCCGCCAGTTGTCTACGAAAACCGGAGAAGCCTCAAAGCTTGTATCGGGAATGACCCATACGCTGCAGGAGCAGATGAAGGAAGTGCAGCTGCAGCTGGGACAAGCACGGAGCAGCCTGCAGCAGCAGACGGCAAAAGTGAATGAGACCGGTCAAGCGTTCCTGCAAATCGAAGCCTCGATGCTGGGCATTAACGGGCAGATTGACGCGATTTTCTCCAAAATGCAGCTGGCCAACACCAAAACCACTCAAGTGGCTAACCAAATACAGCTCGTTACGGCGATTTCGCAGCAGACGGCTGCCGGTGTGGAGGAAGTGAACTCCACCTCCATTACGCAGGATCAAGCGATTCGGACGCTGGCCGGGCAGGCCGATGAGGCCTTGTTCTTGACGATGCGGCTGTACGGGGAAATTGAGAAGTTCAAGCTGGAGGAAACGGAGAACGCGGAGCACCCCGCATATCAAGCCGATATTCAGGCTGCTTCCGATATAGAGGATCTTAAGCAATTCGCAGCGCCTTCACTCCCAGCAGAGACTGTAGAGGCTTCGACTCTTTCGCCCGAGACAGCTTCTCCGGAAAGCAGCGGGACCCAGCCGCGACCGCAAGCGGAAAAATCCGCAGAATCGGCGTCTGCAAGCGCTAGCGGCAGCTTGGCACCGGCTCCCTTGAGCCAGGCCGGACAAGAGACGAGTGAGGCAGCATTCATACAGGATGAAACACGTAAGCCGGTTGATAGTGTAGATACGCCGGAGGCCGCTCCTGCCAAAACGGACAAAACCGAACCGGAAAAACAAGAAAATGCGGAGAAAGAACAAGGTAAAGCGAGTGAGAAAGAAAACGAGAAAAAAATAGAGAAAGAAAAAGAAAAAGAGAAAGAACTGCAGCCCGTATAAGAAGGTTTAAAAGCCGTTCCGCGTAAGCGGCAAGGGGTGTGCTTGACCGTGGCAGTTTAGCAGCTCCTCCGGCCGGAAAAAGTTGCAGCTGCTCCTTCAGCGAACACCGAAAAACCGTCATGACGTTCTATCGCATCCCCGGTATGAAAGCAGCTCTTTCACAGAAAAAGGCTATCCGCCCGTCGTCTTATGACGATTAATAGGCGAATAGCCTTTTTCTATTTTGCAAATGGTCTACGTCCTTTAGCTTCTTATTTCAAGGTTGCTTGACCAGGCTTCCAGTCCATCGGACACAAGCCGCCGGATTGCAGCGCTTCGAGCACCCGCAGCGTTTCATCCGTGCTTCGGCCGACATTCATGTTCGTAATGACGATATACTGGACAATCCCTTCGGGATCAATAATAAACAGCCCCCGCTGCGCCGCCGAGGTCTTCTCATCCAGCACGCCATATGCGGCGGCTGTCTCCTTGCTGTAATCCGATGCCAGCGGAAAGCTGAGCTCGCCGATTCCGTTCGCATCTCTTGGTGCGCGCACCCATGCCTTATGACTGTAGATGCTATCCGTGCTGACGCCAATCACCTCGGTGTTCAGCTTATGGAATTCGTCCAGCCGGTGATGCATGCTTAGAATCTCCGTCGGGCACACACTGGAAAAGTCAAACGGGTAAAAAAACAAAATGAGCCATTTCCCGCGGTAATCCTCCAGCTTCAGCACACGCGGAATCCCCTCCCCTTGTCTGATGGAAGGCATTGTAAAATCCGGTGCCGGTTGTCCAAGCTTTACTGTCATGATGCTTCCCCCTTGATTGCAAAAATTCCTGCGGTGAGAGTACCGTCTGGATTCTATTATTCTAGCATGTCTTCCGGAGGAAAAAAACGCCAACTTCGTCATGTCCATAGTACCCGTCAACTGTATCATCGAAGGTAAGTCCGCTCATCCTACAGACGGCACCGGAAAACTCTACTCCCGGCCGGATACCGCCAACGTATTTAACCCGCTACACGATCAAACAAGCCCGCCCTGTCTAGAGCAGACTTGTTCCGATACCTTGGTCAGCCGGCGCTTGGCGCGGCCTGATTCGGCTTCAGCTCCGGCTGCGGCGAGGCCAGAAACTTTTTTTGCCGCCAGCGGATAAGCACGGCCAGCCCCCGTATCGCTTCATCCGTAATCATCGCCACATAGATTCCAGACAAGCCCCAGCCTAAACCGATAGCCAGGAAATATGACATGCCCACCGCAATGATCCACATCGACGGCATACCGGTCATCATAATGTATCTCGTCTCCCCCACCGCAGTCAGGGCATTGCCGATAGCCATGTTGAGCATCTTGGCCGGCTGCAGCAGCAGATTCAGCGCCAGCAGAGAAACCCCCATGGCCACAATCTCCGGATCAGCCGTGAACAGCTCAATCGTTTCCCGTCCGAAAATACAGAGCAGCAGGGCATTGGCCAGCACGAGAACCATCCCGACCCACAGCACCTGAAAAGCATTGCGGTAAGCGACGCGGCCTTCACCTGATCCATACAAATGGGCAATCCGGATTTGCCCGGCAAGGGCTACCGAAAATCCGATCATAAAGCAGAATGATTCCATCGTATTCATATACGTCCGGGTGCTCAGCTCTTTGGCGCCAATCATGGCGACAAAAGCAAAAATAATCAGCTGTGTGAAGCACCAGGTCGACATGTTCACCCCGAGCGGCCAGCTCAGCTTTAGCGTCTCTTTGAACAAGGGCCGCTCAAACAAGCGGAACTCCTTCCATTCCATTTTTCTAGAAAACGAGCTTCGGAAAATCGCCAGCATCACAACACAGGCAGCTATACGGCTAATCGTCGTGGAGAAGGCAACCCCCTCCAGGCCAAGCACTGGAAAACCGAATGCGCCATAAATGACAACATAGTTCATCGCCACGTGAATCAAGTTCATCCCGATCCCGATATACATCGGCGCTCGTGTATTCCCCGTATTGCGGATCACCGAGCTAAGCGCCGTCATAATGGCGAGGAACACCATCCCGCCCCCGACGATAGAAATGTACGACTGGCCTAACGGCTGAAGCTCCGCCGGCAGCTGAAGCCACGACGCAATGGGCCCCGCTCCAGCATACAGAAGCACGCTTAGCAGCAAACCGATTCCGATACATACATTCAAGCCCAGAATACCGACTGTCCGAGCGTCCTCTTCTTTGCCCGCGCCAAGCTTCTGAGCCACCAAAATCCCCGCTCCGCTTGCTACGGCTGTGAAAAAAATATTGACTGCATTAAACAATTGCGTGGAAATGCCAATAACCGCCACAGCATCGTCAGAGATGTGACTGACCATTAAGGTGTCGGCAGTACCCAGCATAAATTGCAGCAGCATTTCCAAAAAAACCGGCCATGCCAGCATCCAAAGCGACATGTTTTGTTGTCGTTGTACCATGTGTTTCCCTCGGCTCTCCTGATGTTCATTCTCTCTATCGTGCATTCACGTTGACCGAACTGGTCAAGATGAATTATAACGGATATAGGAAAACGAATGTGTCAGTATTCGAACTAAAACTTTCATTTTTGAAACCTGTACAATAGAGGTGGCCATCATGTCCATTCTACAGTTTACCGCTCCACCGCTGCCTCATTACATTACATGCGGCTTCTTCTTTATGCAGCCCGGTCAAAAGCACCTCAACCGCCGCAATATCGGCGTGTTCGACCTGCTGGTTGTCACAAGCGGATGTCTGTACATGATGGAGGACGACCGCAAGTATGAGGTGGCGGCCGGTCAGGCGCTCATCCTGCGGCCGGACCAGCATCACTATAGCTATGAGAGCTGTCGTACGGAGACGGGCTGCTTCTGGCTGCATTTTCAAACCGGAGGAAAATGGGGAACGACCCAGAACGCAGCAGCTGTGCCGCAGACCGATCCGAACGGCATCAATGCCTTCACGGTGCAAACATTCACCATTTTGCTGCCGCAATTCATTCAGTTGTCCCAGCCGGCGCTCGTTTACGAAAAGCTGAACCAACTGGTTGCTTTGGAGCAGAACGCCCATAATAACTGGGCGCGCTGGAAGCACCAGCTTATTTTTCAACAAATTTTGGAGCTGCTCAATGCCTCGCTCGATTTGCATACCGTGCTGCCGGCAGTCAATGTCGCGGATCAAGCTGCAGCTTACCTGCGCATGCATTATAAAGAGGACATCACGGTCAAAACACTCGGAGAAGCGCTGAATTTCCACCCGGTCTATATTGCCCGCTGCATGCAAAAAGAGCTTGGCTGCTCTCCGGTCGAATACCTGATGCGGTACCGAATCGAGCAAGCCAAGCTTCTGCTGCTGCAAACCGATTTGCCGATCGCCCTTATCGGGGAGAACGTCGGGTTCCATCTCACCTCCTATTTCAGCTCCTGCTTCACCAAAATCGAAGGGTTGTCGCCGCGGGCATACCGCAGACGGTTTCAAAGCATGCTTTAATTCCATTTGAATCCAATCCATTTATGAGCTGCGAGAGAGCGGGATGCAATGTCAAGGAACCCAATCCTTAGCTGCGATGGTTATCACGCATGTAATCCACAATCATGGGCCGCAGCAATGAATAGCAATGAATGGGAACCGGTCCAGCTATATGGACAACGCATGTTCCATTATGCTTCGTTCACACTGCTCCAAGTCATCGGCAGCAAGCTGAAGGTAAGCCTTACATTTCCGCAGCTCCTGCCCGCTGCCGATCTTGCTGCCCAGCAGTCTGACGGTCAGCTTGTCCTCCAGGTCCACAAGATTTGACAGGGTGTCCATCCGCTGCTGCACGACGGCCAGCTTCCCTTGCAAAACAGATAACCGTGAAGCGACGCTTCGGATGACAGGCACAGAAGCTTGAATTGGTCCTGCTTGAACCGATTGTGCTCCGGAAGCAGCGCGATTTCTGAACGAAGTGGAAACCCGGCTGAACAGCCGATGAGCTTCCTCGTAAACCCGCTCCTGAAAAGCATGAAACCCGTCCAGCTGTGCCAGTCCCCGTTTCTCAAGCTGCTGGAATAAGCCCTGGGTATACGTGACCATCTCCTGATATATATTTGACAATACATTCGGCGCCTTCGATATCCTCCCCGCCGCCTCCCGAAATGCCGGAGCAATGGTATCGATACGGTACAGCACCCAGCCTGCCGCAGCAAATCCGGCCAGGGGAGCCGTCGTCATAACAACCGGCAGCGAAGGGGCAAGCAGCCCGACCGCACCCGCAGCCAGAATGTCGACCGGCTCGATCCGTTCATCTATCAGGGCAAACAGTGTCGTCACCGTCCCTTGCAAAAGCGGGCTTGGCACCTGTTCCAGGGCCTGCGTCAAAGCCGTAATCAACTGCCCGCCATCCGCCTTCTGCTGTAACGATTCTCTCGCCAGCCCGCCATATTCGTCCAGCTTGAAATTGGAAAGCGCATGGTTGGCTCCGATGTCGAATGTCGTTTGACTGCCGCTTTGAGTAGCGATGACAACAGGCGGAGACAGGCCGGTTAGGATGGAGGATACGAGATCGTATTTATTTTGCAGCTCCTTCATCCTGGGCGCCATGGCGGAAATAACTGCCTGGTGGCGATCGATGAACGTCCGGTTGAAGCCGGGGGCATTGAAGGTTATGGTTTCTGCAATTTTGGCACGGACCGCTTCGTCGGCGGTTACCGTAACGGATAATGCCAGATTCCCGCCCAAGGAATGGCCCGTTACAGTAATAGGGTCATATGGCTTCATATAACGCTCCATATACTGCTTCGCCTCCTGCTGCTGCACTGTCAGCTCGGCATACATGGAGGTCGCGTTATTCAGCCAATCGTTGCGGTACAGCAGTTCCTCCATCGGCTCACTGCCCCGGAAGGCCACCGCCGCTTGGCCAGCTTCAGGCACAAAGGTATACGCAACGAAGCCCGATTCCGTTTTTTCATTATGCGAAACGATATTCGTAATTTTCCAGTCCTGATGCCGGGCCACGGTTTCCCCTTGAATAAAGCTGTTCCATTCCAGCAGTTCTTCAGGGCTCTTAAACCGCTGGCGAAGCTTCTCCTGGCCTTCTCCGCTTTGGTAATAGCCAATCAGTCTCCCAATTGTAATTTCTCCGTAAATCGTATAGCTTTCATACAATTCCGAATCCACCGGAATATCCAAATAAACGAGCTGCGATAGCATTTTTTGCTGAAGCTCCGAGATGGAAATAGCAGCGCTCACCCTTGTTCCGGCCCTCCCCCGCATCTATTTGAAATAAAACCGGGCTTTGATTTGTTCCACATCATCCACCTGGTTGAAGTTTTTAATTTCGGTAGTCACAATGTTAAGACTCCGATTTTGATTTTTGAAATAGGTATAAATATTTTCCTCCTCGGCTAGCGTCGTTTGGAGACGGTCAAATTGCTCCGGGTAAATAAACAGGGTGGAGATGAGCGCTCTTTTCATGCCCTGCTCCACAAGCCCTTTGACTAACGCATCCAGCCGGCGGGCCTGCACATCCGCATCGAACGGCGGATCGCTTTGAACAAAAATCTTCATAACAGCAGAGTAATACCGGTAGTCACGGAGGCTGATATTCATATCGTTTAATTCCATTGCAGGGTAGGACAAAGCCCCGGAGTCAAAAAAGGACTTCACCCAAACCTTTTGCCCAAACAGCGGTTCTGCCATTTCCGTAACGGTCCGATCCAGCTTCTCCGCCATGATTACGTTCATATAGCTGTCCCACACAATCTCGAAATCCTTCGTGATCTCGGCTTTAAACCGCTTATCCGGCGAAGCCTTGAGGTGGACCTCCGCCTTCAGCGTATTCGTCGTCATGGAGCCGAACCCGCCGCCTATGGCCTCCACAATAAACGGTTCCCCGTACTTGCTTTGCAGATAAGCCTCGATTCGTTCAGCCGCTCGTCGATTTTGGGGCGCGCAAGCCCCAAGTAAAACCAAGGATAAAAGCAGCATGATCCCAAGCACCCGCCTTTGAATCGTTCTCACCTTCCTGTGCTCCGTTCCAGCCCAAAATAGAGGTCAACTGCACGTACCGGCCGAATCCCCCCTATTGCAATCGGGATAAGGAGCGGTAAATCTCGCTGTACTGCTTCGAAATCGCTTCAAGCCTCCGTAAACAATATTCGGCGCCTATGCCTTTGAAGCCGGTTAGCTCCTGAACGGCCTGATCCAGCTCTTTTCGGATGACGTTTAATTCATTCAGAATCGATTGAAGCTCCCGTTTTGCAGCCGAGTTCATCCTTCCTCCCCGCCTTCAGGCTTCAATGAACAGCCCATGGATGCAGCAGCCGGCGGCCTACGCGAGTCGCAGCCCCAATTATTTAAACTGGCTCGCATTGCTGTTAATGGCGGTTTCCGTATTGTCGTAATTTGTGACCGTGTTATCCAGAAACATGGCGTACGCATCCACCACCGCCTTGTAGTCGCTGAATACACTCGCCAGGCTGTTGAATTTATCCTGAATCGTCCGGGAAGCATCACTGTCCCAGGTGCTCGTTAAGCTGTTCATTTCCTTTTTGATTTCCCCCAGCTTGGTCGTCAGACTGGTGTTTACATTCCGGATCATACCCGCTGTTTGACTAACCTCGGTGAGTGAAATATGAATTCCTTCGATAGACATCGTAAACTCCTCCCGCAGTGATGTTTTTTGCTATGCCCTCTGGCCGATGTAAAAAGGCGATTTGTTCCTGCTTCCGACTTATTACAAATACGCTTCTATCCACGGACTGTACTAGGGACGGATTCCGACCTGTTGCCGTGACACAATTGCCAGGCTGCACGCTGAAATCCTGGCCCATTCGAAACCGCTCGCATCAGTTGGCCAATTTTTTAGCTGCGTTTACGGTTTCTGCTTGTGTCGTCCGGTACGTTTGCGCGCTTTGCTTCAAAAACAGCGCGTATTGCTCCATCAGCGCCCTCATGCTTTCAAAGTCATCCCGGAAGCCCTCGATTTGAGTTACAAAGGCTTGATTGTCCTGGCCCTTCCAGGCCGTTCCCATTCCCTTAACCTCCGTAAATAACTGCTCGTACAGCCGTTTGTAGGCGGAAGCCTGCTCCTCCATATTTCTGGCTGCCGCTTCCAGCTTTGCAGGATCAACTACAATTTTTCTTGCCATGTTACAGCTCCTCTCACCTGAAATGAAAATGATTTATATTAACATCAGCCTGGAGCCGTGATGAAGACCAAGCTCCAGGGCGGACATGTCAATATCCAGCATAGCTCCCGTCACCCGATCACAGAGAACCGTATCCCGTGAAGGCACAAATTGCCCGTCCGTTAAATCGGCGATGACATGTACAAGCAGTGGCTCGATTTTGCACATGCTGCAGGCAAACGGAATATAAACATCAAAGGCTCGGCCCAGTGCGGGCACGAACACTTCAATCAAAATTTGCTTCATCCGTGCTCCCCTCTTCTCGAAACGCAGCCGAGGTCACCAGCTTCACCAGAGAAGCTCTTCCATTTCGCACCAAGTATCCGAAAGCCTCGCCAATGTCCTGAGACAGAGCTGGCGTTATTTGGGCAGGATGAAGGAGGTACTGATCTGTAAATCCGTTACCCAGCCAAATTCCGTCCTTCCCGCTCACTTGGGCTTTAAACCAGCCTTCGTAAGCGATGGATGACACATAAGCCGCACGATCGCAAATAAGAACGTTTACCCGGTACTGCGCCTCCCCCTTCTCCAGCAGCACCCTCAGCTTGTCTCTCGCGTCCTCGGACAGTCTGGCATTCAGTCCGGATAGCGACACAAGCACATAAGTCAACTGCTCGTACACAGGCGGTTCAGCTCCCGCAGCAACCTCATCCTTGTATGTGTTGTTGCGATGAACCAGGATGTCGAACAGCTGCACCACCGCCTGCTCCCAGTCTGCGTCCCCGCCCAAATAGCGGTAACCGGCCGCTTCATCCGGCCTAAGCCTCTGCTCCGGGTCCAGCACCCAAACCGCGCCCTCCGTATTCAAGCTGAGCATTTCAGCCAGCCCCTGTACGATACCCGCCTCTTCCAGCGTTTGGGACAGCACGAGCTGGATGTAGGCTTGATCGAAGCGATAATAGGCCGTCTCCAGGCTGCGTTTCTCAACTCCCACGGGGATAAAGCAGCTGCGGTCCGGATTAAAAGCTTTCATCAGAAAAGCTGCATCCACAGCCTCCGGCAAAATCGGGATACGCCTTGCGCTTCCCTTCGTCCAGCCTGCGGCATAGGCCTCGCAAAAGGACCGGATGTAATTCAACCGCTCCTCCGCCGAGGGATGGAGCTGGGCAATTTGAAATTCATATACCTGATCCGTCTTGTAGATTCCCCGTCCTTTGCTTCGAGACGGAAACACCCCGTCCGTGCTGCCCAATACACTGGCATAATCAGCTGAATCGTGAAGCTGGAGCACATACAGCTGTTTAAAATGCTGCAAAATCCGGTACCGGATCGCACTCGTCGTAACCGCCGTCAAAATAAAGTAAAGCCCGTATTTCACCCCCTCACGTGCTAAAAAGGCAACCTGCTCCTCCTTATCGTCGTACAGCTCGGCAAAGGCCGCGTAGTTGTGAATCATGATCACGACCGCGTCGGGCTGTCCATGCCCAGACCGCAAATAAGACTGAAAATCCCCGCCATAGTCGGCAAACCGTTTTTTTCGCGACTCCAGCTCCTTAACCATCAGCCTAAATAAATGCTCGACCTTCTCCGCCTCATGGGACAGGACCACATCCCCTACATGCGGAGCCTGAGCAAAGGCCCGCAGCGTCTCCGAAGCAAAATCGAGCAAATAAAACCGGATTTCGGCAGGAGTATGCTCCTTCATCAAGGCATACAGCAGTGTGGAAACAAAGGTCGTCTTGCCGCTTCCCGGCGAACCGTAAACAATCGCATTGCCCTCCTCAGACAGCGGAAAAAGCATAGGTAGCTGCCGCTGATTGGCCGGATCGTCCACCTCGCCGATTACCGGGCGGAGCCTCCCTTTCCCTGCCGGAGCCGCCAAGTGTGCTTGATGCCTGCTGCAAACGTCTTCCCATAGAATCAGCTCCGGTATCGGGTCCAGCCAAAGAGTCCGCGCCTGGATTCGCTCCTCCCGGGCCGTTGCCGCCAGGTAGGCAATCACGCCGTCAATTTGCTTGAACGGGCTGTGAAGCCCCTCCCGCTTGCCAGACGCCGCCTGTCTGATCGTGCGCCCGACACGATTAATCACAGCAACGGAGCATTCGCCGGTTGCCTCCAAACGGTCGGACGGATAGTATGGAGCCCCGCTCCAAGCCGATTGCCCAAGCTCAAACAGCTCGTTAAAGCCCACCTGTACAAAAAAACGTCCCGTCACCGTCAGCTCGGCGGCATCCGGCCGTTTGATCACGTCCATGCTGTCCGCCTTTTCCTGAACCTTGAGACAAACCCGAAATCTGCTGTTGCTCCAGATTTGATCATCGACGACACCCGAAGGCTTCTGGGTCGCCAATATTAAATGAATTCCCAGACTGCGGCCGATGCGGGCCGCACTGACTAGCTGCTCCATGAATTCAGGCTGCTGCGTCTTCAGCTCCGCAAACTCGTCCGATATAATAAACAGCTGCGGCATCGGCTCGTGTACTTGTCCTTCACGGACAAGCCGCTGGTATTTATAAATATCCATGCTGCTGATGCCAAGCTTCTTGCTCGCTGCGCTGAACACCGTCTGCCTGCGCTTCAGCTCACTCTGGATCGAAATCAGAGAGCGCTTCACCGCTGCGCCGTCCAGATTCGTAATCGTTCCCGCCAGATGCGGCAGGCTTGCCAAAGCATCCGCCATTCCCCCGCCTTTATAATCAATCAGGATAAAAGCAACCTCATGCGGATGATAATTGACCGCCAGCGACAAAATGAACGTGATCATGAATTCGCTTTTGCCCGAGCCGGTCATGCCTGCGACTAGGCCATGAGGTCCGTGATAGTTCTCGTGCAAATCCAAATAAAACCGTTCGCCCGCCGCAGTCATGCCAATCGGAGTTTGGAGCGACAAAGCCGGGTCATGCTCCCGCCAGCGGGTCAGCGCATTCAGATGCTCAATCTTCCCGACGTCAAACAAATCCAGAAACGTTAGCGCAGCCGGAAGCGTGTAGGATGCCCCCGGAGCGTCCAATTGAACATTGGCCAGCATCACGGCCAGCTCACGCCCATCCATGCCGGGAAGCACGTCCGGACGAAGCGACGTATGCTTCCCCGACACATCGTCCCTGTCATACAGCTTCGCTTCTGACGAGCCATATTCAATAACCAATGAACATTCCTTGGGAAGCTGTTTAATCTCATCCACTGCATAAACAACACTGAAGCCGCGATACTGCTTATGCTTCAGGACAGCATGAAGAAACTCCGACCGGATAGCCAGCTGCTTATCCAAGGCAAAAACTACGAACGCAGGCGCTCCCTCCTCCCGCTCCGCTTCGGCTGCCCGCCGTCCCTGCCTCGCCAGCTCTTGCTCAAGATGCGCCGTAAGCTCCTTGAGATCGTCCGCCCCGGCGGCAACGTACCGGACAGCCCGGTCTGTGCTCCAGACATGTGGGAGCCATTTCACGAACTCCCATGTAGCCTGTTCTTTCATGTCATACACAAACACCAGCCTCAGCTCATCATAGCTGTGCAGCGCCGCAAGCTGCAGAACCATGCCTTTCACCGCCTCGACAGCCTGCTGCCGCTTCCCGATCACTCCAATTACCCAGTCCTCCGTCATCGACAGGGAAATCGGGACCTGCTCCAGAATCAGCGGCTCCTCCGCCAGCTTATACAGCTCGTCCTGGAGCACATCCTCGTCCAAAGAAAACCGCTTCTCCGGATATTTTAATTCCGCCTGCAGCGGGACATTCCCCAGGCCCAGACGGACGGTTAAAAAATCACTATGGCGGCGTGTCCGCTCCCACAGCGTTCGCTGACGCTGCCGGATGCGCGAAATACACTGCTCTGCCGTAACCGCATTCTCGTACAGTAGCTGGCGCTGATGCTCGCCAAGCTCCCAAATCCGCTGCCGCACCTCCTCCAAATACTGCTTATATTTCTTCAGCCTGGCCTTTTCTTTCCCCCTCCGTTTGCTAATCTCGTAACGCCTGGTCAGCACCGGCCACAGCAAAGTGCCAAGCAGCATGCCAGCGGACATCGCCAGTGTCGGCGCCGCATTCATGAGCTTCCCGTCTGACCGGAGCACATTTTGCACAGTAAACAGGGCGGTACATAGCGAGGCCAGCCCCATCGTAATGGCAGGGCCCATCATCAGCACAAGAGGCGTCTGCTCCATCGTGCCGAGGGACGGGGGGCCGTCGATCCGAATTTCCGCCTTCTCGATCTCCCGTTTGAACCGCGGCGAACGGTAGAACAGCTGCCCTGGCAGCATCTCCTCATCCGGCTCTTCTTCCTCATCACAAAGCTGGGGCAGCGGCTTGCGGAACACAGCCAGACGGACGGAATTGCACCTCATTTGCCCATCGGGATTGTTGACGGCAATAAAGCCCCGGCCGATGATAACTTGTAAGCCGACTATATAAACAAGGTCTCCCGGGTAGAGCGATTGCTCGGAAACCCGCTTCCGGTTCACAAACGTGCCGTTCGAGCTGCCGCAATCGCAAATGGAAACCGACTGCTCGGCGATCAGCAGCTCGGCATGAACCGAGGAGACCAGCGGGTTCACAAATTGAATATCACAGCCTTCGGCGCGCCCGATTCGAATCCGTCCGGCGGCAGGCAGACACAGCTTGTTGAAGGTCCTCCTGTCGCTTGTGGACGGCTCGGAGAAGAGAATGACGGTTGTATTGCTTTTGCGCAGATAAAGGTTATAGATGGCCATTGGCGCAAGAGCAAGCTCCTTTACCTTCTGGTTCCGGTGGTCCACGATCACGGCATTTTTATTGGATTTCAATATCCATTCGTTCCGGATACCTTCCACACTAATGACCCGTTCCTCATAGCCCGATGCATTGACTTGAGTAACCCAGTATTGTCCGGTGACTTGATCCGGAAGAACACAGGTGTGGATAACATGCTCCTTCATCAGGGATAGCTGCATCGTATAGCTCCTTCTCTTCCGGCATGCTTGTTATATATGGATGGCTTCACCTTCGTGTAAATCAAAAAAAGCACCTGCGTTCAAACAAGCCCTGTACCTGGGCTTGTCTCTGAACGCCGGTGCTTCCGGCTTGACTTCCATATTTACGAATATAATACCAAATACCACCGTAAGCTGGCAAGTCGTACAGATTAATTTCTGTCTAATCTTTCCTGCTCGTGTTTACGGTTCTTTCCAAGACCCGGGAAGCTGCTAATTCCGCATAAAACCCGGATCAACCTGCAGCTTGCATGTGTACTAGCCCCGTTTGACCTGCTGGATTACCAGCTTGTAGCCGACACCCCGGATGGAATCAATTTGAACCGTTTGCTGGTTCAGCTCCAGCTTCTTGCGAAGCGAACTCACATGAACGTCAACAGTGCGCTGCCCGCCGATATAATCGAAGCCCCATACGATGTTCATCAGGTCATCGCGTGTGACAACAACACCCGGCCGCTGTACGAGGTACAACAGCACCTCGAATTCCTTCGGCCGCAGCGGGATGTACTCTCCGCCCAGCAGCACCTCATACTTTTCCGGGTATATCTTGAGCTCACCGATAGCGATAACCTTCTCCGTCTCGGTTTCCTCCACCGTTAATGGCGAGGACGGGTGAGCCCGGCGCAGCACAGCGGCGGCTCTCGCCAGCAGCTCCGCCACGCCGAACGGCTTCGTAATGTAGTCGTCGGCGCCATGCTTGAGCCCTTGTACGACTTCATCTTCCGCATTGCGGGCCGTCAAGATAATAACCGGGGTGCGGCTGCCCTTTTGGCGAAGCTTCGTTAATATTTCAAAGCCGTTCATGCCCGGCAGCATAATATCGAGAATAATCAGGTTGTATTCACGCTGCAGCGCAGCCTGCAGGCCCTCCGTGCCATGATCGACCACATGGACCTCATACCCTTCCTGCATCAAATTATAGGAGAGCAGTCTGGCGAGCGTCGGTTCATCCTCGATGACCAGAATCGATTGCGGCATGGTGTTCCTCCAACAAAAAAAGAATGGTTAACCTCATCATATCACGGAATTGTAAATTTTATATTAATCTTTTGTAAAGACGAAATCAATACCACGACAAAAAGCAATCGCTCTCTCGTTTCAGTGCAGCAGCGGCAAATCGATAATAAAGCGCGATCCCATTCCAATCTCGCTTTCCACGCGAATCGTCCCTTTATGAAGCTCCACCAAATGCTTGACGATGGACAAGCCAAGTCCGGTTCCGCCGGAAACACGCGAGCGGGCCTTATCCACACGGTAGAACCGTTCGAAGATGCGGGGGAGATCCTTTTTCGGAATGCCGATTCCGGTGTCGGAAATCGTAATCCGCATCGTGTCCGCTTCGGCTGCGCCCGGTGAAGTAACCACGTCGACCTTGACCTTGACCTTGCCGCCTTCCGGCGTGTAGTTAATTCCGTTCGAAAGCAGATTCATTACAATTTGCCGCAGCCGGTCCTCGTCCGCCTCCGCATACAGGCCGCGCGGCACCTGCATATCCAGTTCAATCCGCTTTTTCGCCGCTTCCGTACGCATCATGTCGACCATATTGGAAATGAACAGCTGCATGTCCACCGGGGAAAACTGCAGCGGGATTCGACGCGACTCGATTTTGGACAGCTCCAGGATATCCCCAATCAGCCGGTTCAAGCGTTCGCTCTCGTCAAAAATAATTTGCAGGAACGATTTGGCTGTTTCCTTATCGTTCATGGCTCCGGCCAGCAGCGTCTCCGCAAAGCCTTTGACGGCGGCAATCGGCGTTTTCAGCTCATGGGACACATTCGCCACAAATTCACTTCGCATCTTCTCCAACCGGCGGATTGCGGTTATATCATGCAGCACAATAACGACGCCGCCCCACTCGTCGTCCTCGCGAACCATCGGCACCAGATTGATTTCGAGCATCCGCTCTTCCGGAAAATAAAAGTTCATCTCATCCCGGATATGATCCCGTTTCTCGATACATTCCTTGATAAGCTGCGTCAGCTCATACTGCTGCTTCGCTTCCGTAAACGGCCTTCCGAGCAGCTCTCCCGAGGAGAAGCCGAGAATTTCCTCGGCGGATCGGTTGAGCAGCACAATTTTGCCCTCCCCGTCAATCATGACAACACCGCTAATCATATTCTCGAGCACGCTTTGCAGGCGGCCTTCATTTTCCTGAATCCGGTTCATTTGAAACTCCAGGCTGTCGGCCATTGCATTCAGTGCTTTGCCGAGCTGCCCGATTTCGTCTTTCCTTAGGATCGGAACCCGGGCCGTATAATTCATCTTGGCGATTTGCTGGGCGACCCGGATAATTTTCTCCAGCGGACGCGTCAGGCTGCCGGCAATCCGGTAGCTAATCGCGCCTGCCACGACAAACAGCACAAGCAGCCCCAGAAACAGTGTCCTCCATAAGCGTTCTATTGTCGCCTCAACATCCATCAAGCTAATCGCAAGACGGATATAACCGATTGTCTTCCCGCTCGAATCAAGCACCGGATAGGCGGAGTACATCATGTTTTGGCCCAGCGTGCTGCTGTACCGGATTGCATCCCCGTAACCGCGCTCGCGCGCATTCACAATTTCCTCGCGGCTCAGATGGTTATCCATGTCCCCCGGATCGCGATTCGTATCCCCAAGCACCAGCCCGTCCGCGCGCACAAACGTCACTCGCACATCTGTATTTTGATGCAGCAGTCTTGCTTTTTCACTGAAATAGCCAAGCTGCTCCGTTTCATTCATTTCCGCTCCCCAGGGCACAGTGGATAAAATGATTTTACTTTCCCGCTTCATATGGTCCTGCAGCGACGCAATATGGGAGTCCTTTAGTTCTTTGGCGACGTACAAGCCGGAGGCAAGCACCGACAGGCCAATAAGCAAAATAAACAATAGTGTCAACCGATTGCGGAATGTCATTGTCGACTCAACCCCATGTATTCGGATAGATCGTTTCTTCTTATTATCTCCTAACAGCTCTTATCCATCGTACATGGGTCGCCGGGAGATGAAAAGTAAAGGTTTTGTAAAGGACTTACTGCGGAACGGCAGCCTTGTACCTGCGGAGCACAACATAAAACAGCGTCGCAGTCGGCTGTTGAATCAGGATGCCCAGAACAACCGGAACCGCAGCGAGCGGCTCGAAGTACCCGATCGCGATGACGATTCCCAGGGACACATTACGCATGCCCGAGCTGTAAGACAGCGTAATGGTCAGCCGCGGATCGCGGAACAGGCGCGAACCGGCAAACCCGATGGCGTAGCAAAGGAAAACAAGCAGCACCACCACGGGAACCATCAGCAGCATCTCCTGTTTATGAGCAGCGACCTGCGGAGCAATCGCCGCGGCGTTAATTAAAATAATCAAGGTGAAGACGAATTTGGAAAGCGGCAGTGTTACCGGGGCTGACCAGCTTTTGGCGCGGCCACGGGACCAGTCGTTGACGAGTACGCCGCAAATGGTCGGTATCACGACAATGAACAGCAAATCCGCCATTACCTTCAAGTAATCAAACGTAAGGGTATGGCCGAAAAAAAGCCAAATTAACGCCGGCACTACAAAAACACTGAGCGCAGAATCCAGTACAACCATACACAGCGCCAGCGGAACATTCCCTTTGGCCATGCCAATCCATATGATAGAGGACACGCCGAGCGGAATGGCGGTGAACAGGACAAGCCCGATAACAACATGGGAGTCCGGCCCGAATACAAGCGAGCCGCCGACAAAGGCCAGGAGCGGAGCCACCATGTGCGTCAGCGCAAAAGTGACGAGCATCGGCCTCGGGGCCAGCAGCGCTTGCCTCATCTGTCCGGAGCTGCAGCCCAAAGCCATCACGAACGTCATGTACGCAAAAAGAAAGGGTACCCATCCGGTGTACCCCATAAAGCCCCGGTGAAACACAAAGCCAACCAAAAGCGCCGCCGGGATGATGGCAAACATATATTTTTCAAACCATTGGTTCAGACGGAGCCCCAGCGCAGCTTGACCGCCGCCGTGCTGACAATCCGGCACAGGGGTATTCATTACGCAAACACCGTTTCCTTAAATTGAGCGAGCTTTTCTTTCGATGTCATGTCCACATCAGCATGCAGGCTGTTGCCATGGGAATCCATGGTCACAATCGCCGCGAAGCCCTTCACCTCAAGATGCCACATCGCTTCCGGAATGCCGAATTCCATATAGTCAACCCCATTGACCTTCTGGATACAACGGGCGTAATACTGCGCCGCTCCTCCGATTGCATTCAAGTAAACGCCGCCGTGCTCCTTCAGCGCAGCCAGCGTCTTCGGACCCATACCGCCCTTGCCGATTACTGCACGCAGGCCGAATTTCTTCATAATCTCGCCTTGATAAGGCTCCTCGCGAATGCTGGTTGTCGGTCCAGCCGCCAAAACATGCCACTGGCCGTCCTGATCCTGTTTCATTACCGGGCCGCAGTGGTAAATAACGCCACCGTTCAAATCCACCTTGCAGTCATTTTTCATCAGGTAGCTGTGCAGCGCGTCACGGCCGGTATGGATTTCGCCATCAATAATCACCACATCGCCTACACGCAGCCCGCGAATCTGCTCTTCCGTAATCGGCGCCTGCAGCACCACTTCGCGCGGCCCCTCATCCGTCTCTTCACCACGATTCATAGCTTCTTCTTTCATCATCGTTATACCGCTGCCGCTCTCATAAACCCACTGCTTGATCTCCCCGCTGACGGCGTCAAGCAATACGCCCTGACGGCGGTATGCCCAGCAATTGTAGGCCACAGAAACGAAGAAGCTGGCCGGAAGCCGGTTCATAACGCCGATTTTACAGCCGAGCAGGGAAACTTGTCCGCCGAAGCCCATCGTGCCGATGCCCAGCTTGTTCGCATTTTCCATCATATAGTCTTCCAGCTGCTGAAGCTCCGGAATTTCGTTCTGATCTTCAATGTGACGGAACAGCTGCTGCTTCGCCAGCTCATAGCCGGTTGTCCGGTCACCGCCGATGCCTACGCCGATGAAGCCTGCGCTGCAGCCCTGACCTTGGGCCTGATATACAGCATGAAGAATGCATTTGCGGATACCGTCGAGGTCACGGCCTGCTTTGCCGAGTCCCTCGAGCTCACAGGGAAGGCTGTATTGGATGTTTTTGTTCTCACAGCCGCCGCCCTTCAGAATGAGGCGCACGTCGATATCGTCTTGTTCCCACTGTTCAAAATGAATAACGGGTGTACCCGGCCCCAGGTTGTCCCCCGTATTGGCGCCGGTTAAGGAATCGACGGAGTTGGTGCGGAGCTTGCCTTCCTTCGTCGCCCGTTTTACGGCTTCACGGATTTGCTGCTTCATTATGATTTGATTTGCTCCGACCGGGCAGTGTACAATAAACGTCGGCATTCCTGTATCCTGGCAAATCGGCGATACATTGCACTCGGCCAAATCAATATTTTGGGCAATCGTGGTCAATGATAGTGCAGAGCGTGTACCCTGATCCTCCAGCTCGCGTGCTTTCTGAATCGTTCTGCGCACATCGGCAGGCAAATTCGTGGAGGTTTCTACAATTAATTGATATACGCTTTGTTCAAACTGCTGCATAATAAATAAGGGCCCCTCTCCAGTAAAAATGATGGCTTGCTTTACTCTTCATCATAGCAGATTCATTGAATTTTTACACACGTGAACAAGATAGGAATACTGCGGGATTTGGAGAAATATAAATTTTTGAGGAACCTGGCAACTCCAGAAGGAATTTGACGAAAAAAAGCGAATGTTAACCCGCAATGCATTTTTCTGCTTGAAACCCATTCAGATTACATTATCTTTTCATTCATGTTCAAGGAGTTACTGCTGATGCTATCCTCACTAACCCGCACTTTTATACTGTTTATCATTTGTACCGCACTGCTGCTGCCGACCCTGAGCGCCTCGCGGGACAACATCATGTACAAGGATCAAGTGGCTGTTCTGATGTACCACCATGTGCATGATACGGACAAGAGCTCCGGCACGATTACGACCCAGCTATTCTCCGACCAACTGGAATATTTGATTGAAAAAGGGTACAATTTCATCTCCATGGAGCAGTTCGATGAATTTATGAACGGAGGCTCCGTACCGCCCAATGCTGCGCTGGTCACGTTCGATGACGGCTATAACAGCTTCTATACCAATGCCTATCCCGTGTTGAAAAGACTCCATATCCCTTCCATCACGTTCATGATTACCGAAACGCTGGACAATCCGAACAAATGGAATATTCCGTTTATGACCCGGGGCGATTTGGCGGCCATGACCATGGACTCCACGCTAGCGGAGCCGCAGTGCCATACGCACGGCATGCATAACAAAACGAATCAGAACGGCGCTTACCTCATCACGAGGCTGCCTACGGCTGACGGAGGAACCGAGACCCATCAGCAGTACGACAGCCGGGTCGTAAATGATATCAAGCAATGCGCGCGCGAGATTCAATCCGTTGCGCCCGGAATTAAGGTTGACCATTTGGCATATCCTTACGGAATTTATGATGCGCATTCCATTGAACTGCTGAAGCAGGCCGGCATGAAATATGCGTTCACCATCGTACCCGAAATGGCGACCCGGGATGTAGACCTGATGCAAATTCCGCGTATTAATGCGGGGGGGCCTTACATTTCCCCGCAATCCCTGCATAATTCCATTCTTCGCCGCGTAGTCGCCACACATGCGGAGGAGGATGAAGTCCCGCTCGGTAAAACCTTGAAGCAGCTTGGCGGGTTCGCCCATATGGAAGGGGACAACATCGATATCAATTACCACGGCAAGCTGTTCTACGCCAAATCCGACAGCAATATTGTCCTCAATGAACAGGGCGATCAAATCGAGCTGAGCCAGCCGATTATCAAGAAAGAACGCGCCAATGTGATTCGTCTGGTCGATTTGGAAAAAATACTGGGGGATAACCTGGTATACAATCCGGCCACGTTACGCTACATTGTACGGACAACTCCGGTCCGGCAAGTAAACTAACCCTCATTCGAGCCCGCAGGCACCAGTACGCGCCCGGGCTTGTTTTTGCTATATCCGCCGGCATACCGGAGTGCATTTCCTGATGATTGTATAAAAGGAGCCGATGACAATGAACCATCACTATCTCGCCTACATGTACCGGCTTCGGTACATCACACGCTGGAGCCTGATGCGTAATGTGATGAAGGAGAACGTCGCCGAGCATTCCTTCCATGTGGCGATGCTCACGCACACGCTCTGCACGATTGCCAATGAAGTATTCGGCCGTCAGGTGCCGACCGACCGTCTGGTGACCCTGGCGCTATTTCATGACGTGACGGAGGTATTTACCGGCGACATTCCCACCCCTGTCAAGCACCAGAACCCGGATATTTTGCGCAGCTTCCGCGAAATCGAGCATGTGGCGGCGGAGCGGCTGATGGGTATGGTGCCGGAGCCGCTGAAGGATGTTTATGAGCCGCTCATCGCAGGCCATCAGCATGCCGAAGACCCGGAGCTGCGGCGGTATGTCAAAGCAGCCGATCTGCTGGATGCGTACCTGAAATGCGTTTCCGAGCTGTCCGCCGGCAATCACGAATTCAGTATCGCCAAACGGCAAACGGAAGCGGCCATTGCTGCCATGAATATGCCGGAGCTTGATTATTTTCTGGAGCACCTCGCCCCCAGCTTTGAGAAAACACTCGACGAGCTGGCTGAGGAGTAGTTATCGCCCTCTGAGCCTGTGGCTCCGCTGCGGCAGAAGATGTCCATTTTCAAATTTAATCCAATAAAAAAAGCGCCAACAGCCCGGAAAATCCCGGACTTTTAGCGCTTTTTATTTTTCGGGCGTGAAGTTTTTGTATGTTTTTCCAACCATCACTTGATTTTCAAAGCCGAATTTCCGATGTATACCTTACATCAATGTACCGGGGTGAATGTAATCCAGATGAATCATTGCACATTGTATATCTCGATTCAAGGCTACGATAAAATTATGAAGGCCATCTCTGATGTTTTTAGCGATAAAAAAGCCGTCCGTTCCGCGATCCGGAAGAGGAGCAGGCCTTCACCATGGGCATTGCCCGGCAATACGGGGCCGAAGCCTTCTTTTCTGAAAAAGAACAGGGGCTGCTGAACGATAGCTCCCCTGATCAGACCGCCCTGGTCCAATTTTCATGGAGATACGAATGCTATTGGGTGCTTCTGTGGGCGCTTGGTTATGTTGAAGAGCTAAGCTTTCCAACCGATATTAGTGATGTCCGCAAGGCCGTCCATGCTTTAAAGGATGCCGGGGATTATTACACCTTCTTCGCCAAGGCCAATGTTCGCTCCAAGGAAGAAATTCTCGATCAGGCCGACCTGATATATCGCTGCGATTGGGCCTGCGTGGATGCCAGAATCAATAACCGGGCCCTTCCCGGCGGATTGCATGATGGAGTTGTTGTCGAGCGGCATAGAGCCTTGAACTGGCTCATACGCTACATGAATGACGAGTGGGATGACGTCAGAACCGACACCTAAAGAGAGCGGTTGCCACATTTTCGTGGCCATCGAAATTTTTATTCCAATGTACTTTCAAGATACTTGATGATATCCTTCACTCTCTCAAACTTGTTCGCATCTTCATCGGAAATTAAGATATCAAATTCCCGATCAAGCTCCATTATAATCTCCACCATGTCCAAATGATCTGCGCCCAGGCCGCGCCTTAAATCCTCATCATACCTTACTTCATGAGGAGCGATATTGAGAACTACGCCAATACTTTCTTGCACCCTTTTATAAATTCCCTTCTGATCCACACGATTTCCCCCATCTCCTAAGATTACGCCGTCGTTGATCGGCTTGTTGAAGGCAGGACCTGTTTTATCTGCAAGCAAAACTGGCACTTGCTGATGTGATCCAGACTCCGGCGCGCAGCTCCGTGAACTAAATGCGCTCAGTCCCCCACATCAATTTGGAACGAAATTAAAAATCGCGAGCAGCAAGGGAAAGCCCCTTGAGCTCGCGATTTTCCTTAAAGAATGGGGGCTTCCGCACAAATCCAAACCGGCTTTTGAGGGCCGCCCATTCTCATCTCATGTTTACTGCTCTACGACGGCAATGACGCTGCGGACGGAGTTAGCCGATTTTTCCATAGCCGCTTTCTCGGATTCCGTCAGCTCCAGCTCGAAAACTTTTTCGATGCCGTCGCCGCCAAGGATGGTTGGGACGCCCATGAATAAATTGTCGTAGCCGTACTCGCCTTCCAGAAGAGCAATCGCAGGAATGATGCGTTTTTTGTCTTTCAAAATCGCTTCCGCCATTTGTACAAGAGAAGCTGCCGGTGCATAGTATGCACTGCCGTTCCCGAGCAGGTTGACGATTTCACCGCCGCCGGTACGTGTACGGGCAACGATGGCTTCGATCCGGTCGGCCGGAAGCAGCTTTTCCAGCGGAATACCGCCGACATTGGAATACCGGACCAGCGGAACCATGTCATCGCCATGGCCGCCAAGGACGAAGCCTCGAACATCTTCCACCGACACGTTCAGCTCTTGTGCAACGAATGTGCAGAAACGAGCTGTATCAAGTACCCCGGATTGACCGATCACACGGTTTTTGGGGAAGCCCAAAGCGTGATAGGCAACGTAAGTCATCGCGTCAACCGGATTGCTCAAAATAATAACATAGGAGTCTGGAGCGTATTTTTTCACGTTCTCGCAAACCGATCTCATGATGCCGGCGTTGGTGTTCACAAGGTCATCTCGGCTCATGCCTGGCTTGCGGGCAATGCCCGCAGTAATAATGACGATTTGGGAGCCCGCAATTTCTTCGTAGCTGGAAGTTCCGATGATGCGGCTGTCAAAGCCTTGAACCGGACTTGCCTCCAGCATATCCAGCGCTTTTCCCTTTGTCGGGTTCTCCAGCTGCGGGATATCCAGAAGAACTACATCTCCCAATTCCTTTTGTGCCAGCATTAGCGCCGTTGTTGCACCCGTGAAGCCGGCGCCGATCACAGAGATTTTGTTACGTGCAATAGCCATGATTAATTGCGCTCCTCCCGTGAAACAGAATTAGTCCATGTTTTTAATTACGAGGTTAGCAAACTCAGAGCATTTCACTTCAGTTGCGCCATCCATCAGACGGGCGAAGTCATAGGTAACGGTTTTGTTGTGGATGGATTTCTCCATGCCTTTGTAAATCAGGTCTGCCGCTTCCTGCCAGCCGAGGTGCTCCAGCAGCATAACGCCGGACAGCGTGACGGAGCCTGGGTTTACAACATCAAGACCCGCATATTTCGGAGCAGTACCGTGTGTAGCTTCAAAAATAGCATGTCCTGTCAAATAGTTAATGTTTGCGCCTGGCGCGATACCGATCCCGCCCACTTGAGCAGCCAGAGCGTCGGACAAGTAGTCGCCGTTCAGGTTCAGCGTAGCAATCACGTCAAAGTCTGTAGGACGAGTCAGCACTTGCTGCAGCGCGATGTCGGCGATGGCATCCTTCACGATGATTTTGCCGGCAGCTTCAGCGTCTTTTTGCGCCTGGTTCGCTGCATCTGTACCTTGCTCAGCCTTGATGCGATCGTACTGGGACCATGTGAATACTTTATCCCCGAACTCAGCTTCCGCCAGCTCATAACCCCAGTTTTTGAAAGCACCCTCTGTAAATTTCATGATGTTGCCTTTGTGAACGAGGGTTACGGATTTGCGGCCATGCTGAATCGCGTACTCAATTGCAGCGCGAATCAGGCGCTCGGAGCCGTCCTTGGAAACAGGCTTGATTCCGATACCGGAGGTTTCCGGGAAGCGGATTTTCTTCACGCCCATTTCTTTTTGCAGGAACTCGATAACCTTTTTCACTTCTTCAGAGCCTTCAGCCCACTCGACGCCTGCATAGATATCTTCTGTATTTTCACGGAAAATAACCATGTCTACCAATTCAGGGCGTTTAACCGGGGAAGGCACGCCTTGGAAGTAACGAACCGGACGCAAGCAAACGTACAGGTCAAGCTCCTGGCGAAGCGCTACGTTCAGGGAACGGATACCGCCGCCGATAGGGGTTGTCAAAGGACCTTTGATGGCAACGATGTATTCGCGGATTGCTGTCAGCGTGTCGGCAGGCAGCCAGTTTTGGAATTGGTTGAATGCTTTTTCGCCGGCAAAAACTTCGTACCATGCGATTTTTTTCTCGCCCTTATATGCTTTTTCTACAGCCGCATCGAGAATGCGTTTGGAAGCCGCCCAGATGTCCGGACCTGTTCCGTCGCCTTCGATGAAAGGAATGATCGGATTGTTAGGAACATTTAATTTACCGTTCGTAATTGTGATGCGGTCGCCTTCTGTTGGAAGTGCATAGTTTTCAAATTGTGGCATGGGAATAATTCCTCCTATTAAAAATTAAACTGAGATGGTATAGGTCATACAGGCTTCACTTGTTGTATATCTCATGGTGCTACCGTCCTTATTTCCGTTCAGTGATCGGAACATATACGGCATGCTCAGGTCCGATATATTCAGCGCGAGGGCGGATAAGCCGGTTGTTCTCGTATTGCTCCAAGATATGAGCTGTCCATCCGGATACGCGGCTAATGGCAAAAATCGGCGTAAACAGGTCGCGCGGAATTTCCAGAGAGGTGTATACGGAAGCAGAGTAGAAGTCTACGTTCGGCTTCAAGCCTTTTTGGCCGGTTACCATATCTTCGATTTGAATCGACATTTCGTACCAGTTCAGGTTGCCGGTAATTTTGCCCAGCTCACGGGACATTTTTTGCAGATGCTTCGCGCGCGGGTCGCCGTTTTTGTAAACACGGTGGCCAAAGCCCATGATTTTTTCCTTGTTTTCCAGCTTGGCGTTAATGTAGCTTGCTGCTTTATCAGCAGTTCCGATTTCCTCAAGCATAGCCATAACCGCTTCGTTGGCGCCGCCATGCAGAGGTCCTTTCAGCGCGCCGATAGCCGAAGTGACGCCGGAGTAAATGTCGGAAAGAGTCGCAACCGTTACGCGAGCTGCGAAGGTCGAAGCATTCAATTCATGGTCAGCATGCAGAACAAGCGCCTGATCCAAGGCTTTTATGGCCACTTCATTAGGCTCTTTTCCGGTCAGCATGTACAAGAAATTCTCGGCAATCCGTGCGCCGGCCTTCGGTGCGATCGGATCTTGTCCGTTACGGATACGGGAGAATGCGGCAACGACTGTCGGCAGTTGGGCCTGCAAACGAATCGCTTTGCGGATGTTCGCTTCCTTGCTCATATCGCCTGCTTCCGCATCATACAGCGCGAGGCTTGAAATCGCTGTGCGAAGAGCAGCCATTGAATTTGTATCCTGCGGATACAGCTTGATTTGGTCAATGACCGCAGCCGGAATCGCCGCGTTGTCACTAAGCTGTTGGTTCAGCTCGTTCAGTTCGGATTGAGTCGGCAATTTACCGTACCACAGCAGGTAAACGACCTCTTCAAAGCTGGCATTCACGGCCAAATCGTCAATGTTGATGCCGCGGTATGTCAGCACGCCGTCAATAATCGAGCTGATCGAGGAGGTTGCTGCTACAATTCCTTCAAGACCTTTGGTTGCAGTCATGTGTTTTCTCTCCTTTTTTACATAAAAATGAATTCGTAATGAATTCCGAATTCCAGGCCGCATGTATGCAATCTAATAATATATGATTTCAGATAATCCGTGAACAAATTATGGCATAAAACTTCATTATCAGTACAATAAATATATGCTATATGTCGATAACAAATTTTCAATGACTTCCATCACTTGCCAGCGATAAATTTACACCTATCTCAGTATGTTCAGAATATAACAGAAAAAACCATCATTTCCGCATAACACATCGATTTTTAGGCTATATTGCATGATCAGTACAATAAAGATTTTTTTCCGGTCATTTCTTTGGTAAAATAAGCTATACATTTTCGCTCGTCTGGGGGACCTCGATTGAACGGCTCAAAACACATCGGCATTATCGACATCGGGTCGAATTCCATTCGACTCGTCATTTATGAATTAACAGAGCAGGCCGCCTACCGCGTCATTGACGAAAGCAAGGAATCGGCGCGCCTCAGTCAACGTATCAATGAGGCGGGCATTTTGCCGGACGAGGAGCTGGCAGATATTGTAGACATACTTCGCCATTTCCAATTGCTGTGCCGCGCCAGCAGAGTCGACCGGCTGCGCGCCGTAGCCACGGCCGCGATTCGCAACGCCGCAAACTCTGGCGAGATCGTAGCCAAGCTGGAGGCCGCGACAGGGCTGACCATCGAAGTGCTGTCAGGAGAAGAAGAGGCCCGTCTCGGCTTTATTGCAACCATGAATACCCTCGACATCAAGGACGGCTTTCTCGTGGACATCGGCGGCGGCAGCACGGAGATTACGCTGTTTCTGGACCGCAAGCTGCAGCACAGCGTCTCCCTGCCCTTCGGCGCCGTGAATACCGCCAAACGGTTTACACCGGGAGGACATGTCACCGATACCGATATTGCAAGCATCCGCCACATGATCAAGCAGGCTCTGGAGGAACACACATGGCTGCGCGGTCATGCCGGCCTGCCGTTAATCGGGCTGGGCGGGACGTTCCGCACACTGGCCAAGGTACATCAGCGCCAGCGCAAATATTCGCTCCCGCTGACTCATAATTACGATTTAAGCCGGGAGCAGGGTGACAGTCTGTTTCACTGGATTGCTTCACAGCCCCTGGCCAAGCGCAAAAAAATTGACGGCTTGTCCGCAGAACGCGCCGACATTATCGTACCCGGGATTGTCATTTTGCATACCATTTTTATGCAAACCGAAGCCTCCCATTTTATCATCAGCGGCTCCGGACTCCGCGACGGGTTGTTTTTCGAGATGCTCTATCCGCAGCAGCCGGTACTAGACGATGTGCTTGCTCACGGCGTCAGCAACCTGTTGGCGCTGCATCCGTCCATTCCGCTGAATCATGTCCAGCAGGTGAACCGTCTAGCTTTGAAAATTGCGGACGATTTAATGAAGCAGGGATCCGGTATTACGGCTTCCGGGCTGCGCCTGCTGAGCGCCGCCGCCCTGCTCTATCGTATCGGTGTCAGCGTCAGTTACTATGATTACCAGAAGCATACGTTTTATTTGATAGCCCATTCCCGGCTGGGCGGCCTTTCGCACCGGGAAATTATCAAATGCGCGCTCATCGCTTCCTATAAAAGCAAAAGCCGGAACCGGCAGCAGGCCCTGGCTTACAAGGATCTGCTGAACGATACCGACTTGGAGGAAACAGAGCGCCTCGGCACCCTGCTGCAGCTGGCCATTGCGCTGGACCGCAGCGAGACAGGACCGATTGCTGAAGTAGACGCTCTTGTCAAGGATATTGAGCTGGTAGTAAGCTGCAGCATCCGGCACCAGCCTACCATTGAGAAAAAAGAAATGCAAGCCATAGCAAAGGAATTTACCAAGGTATGGCTGCTTATTCCACGCCTAATCGTTTCAGATGCTTCCAGCTGACAATGTCCTGCGCCTCGAACTGGCTGCGCAGCGGCGCTATCGCTTCTACGGGCTGAACCCGGTCGTACTGGCCGGTAGACTTCAGCTCCCGGGCTTTTACATTATCCTTCAGGCTCAGCTTGAGCACTTGAATCAGTACTTCCCTCAGGTTCTGGTCAAATACCGGTACCATGAGCTCCACGCGGCGGGTCAAATTCCGGGTCATCCAGTCTGCGCTGGAAATCCACACCTCCGGCTCGCCGCCGTTTTCAAAGTAAACCATACGCGAATGCTCCAGAAACCGATCCACAATGCTCCGCACCGTCACATTCTCGCTTAAGCCCGGCACGCCCGGACGCAGACAGCACACGCCCCGGACAATTAAATCAATAGGAACCCCTGCACTGGAAGCCATATACAATTCATCAACCATATCCTGATGCGATAAGGAGTTCATTTTGGCGATAATTCGCGCCGGTCTGCCTGCTGATGCATGTTCCGCTTCCCGTTGAATCAGATGGAACAGCTTCTGCTTCAGGCTCGTCGGAGCCACAGAGAACGCCTTCCAATCATGCGGATCGGAATATCCGGTAATCTCATTAAACAGTGCCGAAGCATCCTCACCGATCACCGGGTGACATGTAAACAATCCGATATCGGTGTACAGCCGGGCCGTACTGTCGTTATAGTTGCCGGTTCCAACATGCACATACCGGCGCAGCATATGATTTTCCTGCCGGACAACCAGCGTAATCTTCGCATGTGTCTTCAGGCCGACCAGTCCGTATACGACGTGACATCCTGCTTTTTCCAGCTGCCGTGCCCAGGCGATATTGCGTTCTTCGTCAAAACGGGCCTTCAGCTCTACAACGACCGTAACCTGCTTGCCCGCCTGCGCGGCCCGTACAAGGGAACGGACCAGCATTGAATTCCCGCTGACACGGTACAGCGTCATTTTAATCGCGAGCACATCCGGGTCATGCGCGGCCTGATACACAAAATCGTTAACCGCATCGAACGATTCGTACGGATGGTATACCAGCACATCCTTTTCCCGGATTACTGCGAAACGGTCATTATTCTCGCAATCCAGGAACTCCTTCGGATAGACCGGCTCCAGCCGCGGATAACGCAAGGAATCGAACCCTGTCAGTGACATGGCGAACTTCATCAGAAAGCCGAGATCCACAGGCCCGTCAATGACAAGCACATCATCGCCGATCTCAAACTCCTCCTGGAGCATCTCCATCGCATACGGATGAATCCCCTTCTGTACCTCCAGCCGGACAGGAACCCCCCAGCGGCGGCGGTGCAGCTCCTTCTCAATTTCCTCCAGCAGGTCCTCCGCTTCCTCCTCGTTCAAGGACAAATCAGCGTTCCGGGTCAGCCGGAATTCATTCACTGCAAGCGGAATATAACCGCTGAACAGGGTATGTATATGACGTTCAATCAGATCCTCCAGCAAAATAAACTCCTGCTTTTTGCTTTTGGATCGTGAAGGCACCTGGATACAACGCGATAGATTGGAAGGCAGCTGAATAATGGCGAAATACGGCTCTTCCTCCGGGTCATCCCCCTCTTTGTGAAGCACGACGGCCAAATAATTGCTTTGGCTGTGCACCAGCGGAAACGGCCGGCTCTGATCCACCGCCATCGGCGTCAGTACCGGAAACACAATATCATGATAATAATGATCCATCTCTTTGCGCTGGTTCTGGGTCATTTCTTCATAAGTTGTGAAAATAATGCCTTCCTTCGCAAGCTGACGCGTCAAATCGCGATACGCCTTGTACTGGTCGCTGACCATCGCCCCTACCCGCTTCATCACCCGCTTGAGCAGACCGTGCGGGGTATAACCGGTGAAATCTTTTCTGGTGTAGCCCGCCTTCACCTGCTCCTTCAGACCGGCGACCCGGACACTCATAAATTCATCCAGATTGGACGAAACAATCGATATAAATTTGATGCGCTCCAGCAGCGGTGTGCTCGCGTCCTGAGCTTCCTCCAGCACCCTTCGGTTAAACTCAATCCAGCTCAAATCACGGTTGATGTACTTCGCTGTCGATTCCCGCATCTGCAGCTCTTCTTTCGTCATGAAAGCTCCCCCTCATTGCTTGCCTAAACAAAGCAATTTACGCCAATTTCCCGCTGCTTCTATTATTATTCGACAATGTTATCCCAATATTAAGCGATTGTAAACTTACAGGATTTTTTTTGGGCGCGCGGGAATGCCCCGATTACAATCCACTTCATCTTCTTCCGTGACGGCGGCTTTCAAAAGGGAAAGCAGCGCGGGGGCGGCCTTATCAATACGGGCTGGCTTCCAGTCCCGGTTCAGCCACATATGCATCGTTCCCCCGCTAACCAGCAAATCCCCCTGAGGCTCCGCTGTCGGGGATAGAAGCTCTGGAGGCAAGTCTCTTGTCTTCGTCTCCGTGTCCCCCTCCCAGCGGCGGATTTGGCTTTCGAAGTCAATCCGAACACTGCTGAAGTCCGCAATTCGCGTATGAATCAGAATAAGATCATCATATTTGGCAGGCTGGCGGAACTTGACATTTGCTTCTAGCACCGGCAAAAAAAGTCCCGCCGCCTCCAGCTCACGATAGGTCATGCCCAGCTCCCGAATCAGCTCAGTCCGCCCAATCTCAAACAAGTTCAAATAGTTGGCATGGTAGACGACCCCCATCTGATCGGTCTCCTGATATCGCACACGCAGAGGATGTACATACCAATTGGACTTCGCCATGTTGAAAATTCCTCCTTAAAAGATGGAAAAGAGCGAACCGCCTCACCTGGTCCGCTCTCTACCTTATCTGTTAGCTCGCTATTTATAACACGCTGGCCTTGCCGGAGTAAATCACTCCGACCTCGGCATAGACGCTTACAGCCATGCCGTCCTGCAAAATCTCAAGGGCATTGTCGACGCCGACAATGACCGGTATGCCAAGACTAAGCCCTACAACTGCAGCATGCGACGTAATGCCGCCTGAGGAAGTAATGACTGCAGCCGCTTTTTCAAACGCCGGCATATACTCTTTATCGGTGCTGGTCGTCACGAGAATGCTGCCCTCGGTTACTTTTTGCAGTGCTTCTTCCGCCGAACGCGCCGTTACAATTTTGCCTGTCGCCGATTGGGTTCCGATACCTTGGCCCTTGGCAATCAGTTCACCGATATGATGAACCTTAATCAGGTTTGTGGTTCCTGAGCGGCCGACCGGCACACCTGCGGTAATGACCACAATGTCCCCCAGCTTCACGAGATCCGCCTCGACAGCTTTATCGACAGCCATTTGGAACATTTCATCCGTGCTGCCGGCATCTACGCCAAGCACCGGCTGCACGCCCCAGGTCAGGCTCAGCTTGCGCATCACCTGCGGATTGCGGGTAACCGCAATAATCGGCGATTTCGGACGATATTTGGACACCATACGGGCCGTATAGCCGCTTTCCGTCGGAGTAATGATTGCCGTTGCATCCAAATCCAGCGCAGAGTTGGCTACCGCCTGGCTAATCGCCTCCGTAACCGTAACCTGCTGGGCAGAGCTTTGGCGGGTGAAAATCTCGCGGTACTCCAGCGATGCTTCCGCACGCTCCGCAATACGGGCCATCGTTTGAACCGATTCCGTCGGGTATTTCCCTGCCGCGGATTCCCCGGACAGCATGATAGCATCCGTTCCGTCAAAAATGGCGTTTGCCACGTCGCTTGCTTCCGCACGGGTCGGACGCGGGTTACGCTGCATCGAATCCAGCATTTGTGTCGCCGTAATGACCGGCTTGCCCGCTACATTACATTTCTTAATCATGCGCTTTTGCACAAGAGGGACTTCCTCTGCCGGAATTTCCACGCCCAGGTCACCCCGCGCAACCATCAGGCCATCCGAAACCTCCAAAATCTCATCCAGGTTCTCGACGCCTTCCTGGTTCTCGATTTTGGAAATAATTTGGATGTGGGACGCATTGTGACGCTCCAGCAGCTCACGGATTTCCAGCACGTCACTTGCCTTGCGCACGAAGGAAGCCGCGATGAAATCAACGCCCTGCTCGATACCGAATACGATATCAGCCGCATCCTTTTCCGTAATGCCCGGCAAGGAAATTTTCACTCCCGGAACGTTTACGCCGCGTCTGGATTTAATGCTCCCGCCATTGACGATACGGCATTGGATTTCCGTCCCTTTAATGTCCTCCACCTCAAGGGCAATTAAACCGTCATCAATCAAAATCGTGGAACCTACGGACACATCGTTCGGCAAGTTCGAATACGTGACATAAATACGGGATGCATCGCCCAGAATTTCTTCCGTGGTCAGAACAACCTTTTGGTCCTGTACCAGCTCCACCGGCTCCTGCGCGAACTTGCCTGTACGAATTTCCGGTCCTTTGGTATCGAGCAGAATCGCTACCGTTTTACCGAGCTCCTGGCACGCCAAGCGAATGTTTTTGATCCGATTCCCATGCTCCTCGAAATCACCATGGGAGAAGTTAAGGCGCGCCACATTCATGCCGGCCTGGATAAGCTGCTTCAGCATCGGCAGCGATTCACTGGACGGGCCGATGGTACACACGATTTTTGTTTTACGCATGATTTTTCTAAACTCCTTCTGCATTTGTCTGGGCTATAATTTGCTTTTCCGGTTCCATCATCATCTCTGCCGCCGTCGTAAACCGGCCGACCTTGCGGAATTTCCGGTACCGATCCGCGCGAAGCTGCTCCGCATCCAATTTCCGCAGCTCCTTGAAGTGACGCAGCAAGGCCTCTTTGACATGTCCGGCCTGGATTTCGGGATCGCGGTGTGCGCCGCCTCGCGGCTCAGGGATGATTTCTTCAATAATTTCAAATTTCAGCATGTCTGCCGCCGTAATTTTCATCAGCTCGGCCGCACGGTCAGCCTGCCCCGCATCCTTCCACAATATCGTGGCTGCGGAGTTCGGGGACGCCACAGAGTAAATCGCATTCTCCAGCATCAGCACCCGATTGCCGACACCAAGCGCCAGGGCTCCGCCGCTGCCGCCTTCGCCGATGACGATGCAAATGACCGGAACGCCAAAAGCCGACATTTCCAGCAAATTGCGGGCAATCGCCTCAGAGATGCCGCGCTCCTCCGATGTAATGCCCGGATATGCCCCCGGCGTATCTACAAAGGTAATTATCGGCCGCTTGAATTTATTCGCCTGCTTCATCAGGCGAAGCGCCTTCCGGAAGCCTTCCGGGTGGGGCATGCCAAAGTTCCGCGCCAGGTTGTCCTTCGTATCCTTGCCCTTCTGGTGACCAATGACCGTCACCGGAACACCATCCAGCTTCGCCAGTCCGCCAATGACCGCCATGTCCTCGCCAAACAGCCGATCCCCGTGCAGCTCAATGAAATCCGTAAAGATGGCGTTGATGTAATCAATCGTCGTCGGACGTCTCGGATGACGCGCCAGCTGCATTCGCTGGGGCGGCGTCAAATCACTGTACAGCTCTTCCTCTAATTTAACATATCTTTCTTCCAAACGTGCAATTTCTTCCGAAAAATCCATTTTTTTATCCACACTGAATTTGTGGAGCTCATCGATTTTGGCGCGCAGCTCGGCGAGCGGCCGCTCAAACGGCAATTCCGAAACCATCAGACCGTCTCCTCCTTTACCGTGTGCAATTCCAGCAGCTTCGTCAGTGCAGCCCGCAAATCCTTACGCGGGACAACCTTATCGATCTGGCCGTGCTTCTGATAAAACTCCGCCGTCTGGAAATTATCCGGCAGCTTCTGGCGGATCGTCTGTTCAATAACAAGCGGCCCGGCAAACCCGAATTTCGCCGAAGGCTCGGCCAAAATAATGTCGCCCAGCATCGCGAAGCTGGCAGATACCCCCCCATAGGTCGGGTCGGTAATCACAGAAATAAACAATCCGCCGGCATCATTGAAATTAGCCAGCGCCGCGCTGGTCTTGGCCATCTGCATCAGGCACAAAATGCTTTCCTGCATCCGTGCTCCCCCGGAGGTGGAGAAAATAATGAGCGGCAGCCCTTTTTCCTGTGCCGTTTCAATGGCCCTTGTGATTTTCTCCCCAACGACCGAGCCCATGCTGCCGACAAAAAAGTCAAAGCTCATCACGGCAATGACCGTGTTGATGCCGTTAATGGCCCCTTCTCCGGTAATAACCGCTTCGTTCAGCCCCGTATCTTCCATAATCCGCTCCAGCTTCTCGGTATAGCCCGGGAAATCCAGCGGATTTTCACTGACAAGCTCACTGTCATACTCAAAAAAACGCCCTTCGTCAACCAGCATCTGAATCCGTTCCACTGCATTAAGCCGATGATGGTAGCCACAGGCCTGACATACCTTCAAATTTTTCTCAAGCTCTTTGCTGTATTGGATTGTGCCGCACTTCGGGCATTTGTTCATCAAGCCTTCCGGAATTTCGCGTTTTGTGCGTTCCGAAGGAATGGTCGCATATTTACGTTTCTTTTGGAAAAAATCTTTTAACACAGTTTGCACCTCTCCAGTTTGATGTAAGTACCACTGTGACGCTTCACCTAGCTATGCAAAATGGCATTAAGCACTTCCTGAACCTCCTGCACTTCACCCTTGGGGACGAGGATTTCAAATTGATGCTTTGACATGCTGACCGGACGGGTCTGGACCAAAAAGCCTTCTTCGGTCAGTTTCTGCTTGATGCGTTCTGCAATACGTGTCGTCGGCGCAATATAAATAACCGTCCACATGCGTGGTACCTCCCCGGAATAAACGGCATGGCCGCTAATCGTGTAGTATCTCATTCAGCCGTTTATTACATGTCCATTCATCCACAATAGAACAATGATAGCATACGTTCCGAATTCCCCGCAACCGAGAGAGAACGGCAAAAACCGCGGGAGGAGCAGGTTTTCCGGGGGATGGCGGGGATTTGCTGTATAGAAATTCTAGTAAATCTTCTTTGAAAATCGCTTTTTTTGTTAAGGCGGATGCAAAAGCATAACGCAGTTGTGATTGAACAGCCTTCTCCTGATGAAAAAAATTAAGATACCCGCATCAGGGAGGGGGGCAGCGCCCCGCGTCGCATACGTTTTTTACCGGGAGCAAAAACCGCCCTGCGCCCAAAGGCGTCAGGACGGTTTCCCGTAGTCTGCATTATGGCAGTGCCGATCCGCTTTTGTGGGCAATCCGCGCCGAGGCCGCTGCTGCGAGGCCGGCAATCAAATCATCCAAAAAAACATGAATCCGCGTGCCGCTGTTATTCAAATCACGGATAATTCCTGTCTTATCCTTGTCAAGATAGCCGAAGCTGGTCAAGCCAATCATACCGTATACACTGGTGATGCCCAGAGCCAGCGTCTCATCGACACCGTACAGCGGCTCGTCCGTTTCCATGATGGACTGCAGCGGCTCCGGCAGCAGCCTGCGTTCCGCCAGATCGTCCAGGGCGATGCCTGTGCAAAGAGTGTACTGCACCTCGCGTTTACGCAGGACGGCCAGCACGCTGTCCTCGCATTCCAGCTTAGTCAGGCTGCTGTTATAGGGCAGCTGCAGCTTGTGAACGATATCCGCGATATCGGCGATTTGTACGCCTCGTTTGGCAAGCAGGGCGATGACGTCTTGTTCCTGCATGTTCAATTCACCCTTTCCGGTACCTTGTCCGGCCGGCTGACGGGTTAACCGTTCTTAGCCAAGAAGACGGCAAATACGGCCGTCTCCGAATCGGACGATTACTTCAATGTATGCACCGGATAAAAGGGTGATGTACTTTTTTTGCGCAGCCGGCAGCCTGTTTATTTCACTCGTACCGTCCCTTGTCCAAGCAGATGCTCCACCGCCCTGGTCAAAGCCGGGCCCGCTTGAACACGGTAGGCTTGGCTGAGAGCGAGCAGCTTTTGCTCTGCTTCATAGAACAGGACGACCTCCTGTTTGCCCGCATACTGCTGCAGCAGGCCCTTGAGCTGCCGCAGCACAAGCGGGTCCTCTCGCTGAGGGGTGATTTTGATATAAACCCGCGAGACCGGAGCCGGACTATTGTCCGTGCGGCGCGAAGCGCCCGGATTCTCCGGACCGCCTGCTCCGGCCCCTGTCCTGTTTGGCATACGCTGCTGCTGCTGCTGCTGATAAGCGGGAGCTTGTGGACCGCGGGATAGGGCGCTATCGCCCGGCTCCGAACCGTTCGGCGTTCCAGACGGGACGCTCCCTGAATGGGACGGCTTGTATCCGCTATTCCGCGATCCGCCCTCACTGGCGCGATTCTGCTGTGCTCCCGGCTGTGAGCCTCCACGGCGGCCGGAATCGCCGGAGCCTGTCCCTGCCGCCGCCCGCACGGAACCGCCGCCACTGCGCGCTCCTCCGACGCCGGGACTTGCGCCGGCACGCGGAGCGGCTGAAGCGCTGCTGCCGCCACTTCGCAAGCCTTGCGGACCGCCGCGCGAGGACTGCGGCGTCCCCCCTGCAGCAGCACGCTGCAGTCTGCCGCGGGCCCGCCGGGCAAGCTGTGCCGCATCAGGGTCATCCAGGCGGATAACCTGATCGGCAATCAGCTTAACCTCCTCCTCCTGATGCTGCAGCTTGCCCCGGACTAGAAGCAGCGCGCCCTTCTGGACGATAGCACCCGCCGTTTTCCACAGCTCCGGAAACAGCACCACCTCGGCCTTGGCCACCCGGTTCTCCAGCTCCATGAAGGCCATAGCCTGGCCTTTCTTGGTCACAATGGACTTCACCGAAAGCACCAGGCCGGGTACCAGCACATCAGCTCCTTCCTCCGCTTCGGCCAGCAGGTGAATCTGATCGGTTTCCATTCGCTCAACCGCTTCCTCATACGCATCCAGCGGGTGACCCGAAATATAGAGTCCCAGCAGCTCCTTCTCCAGCTCCAGCTGCTGGGTCGTCGTATAAGGCGTCAGCTCGGGCAGCGGCATGCTCCAGTGCACATCCTCCGTGAAGCCGAACAAATGGAGCTGCAGGTCATCACGGTCCTTTTTCCACTTGACCGCCGCCTCCAGGGTCTCCTCCAGCACAGCCAGCAGCTGCTTGCGGTGTCCCTCGAAGGTGTCCATGGCCCCCCCTTGAATCAGGGACTCCAGCACACGCTTGTTGCACACCCGCAGGTCCACCCGGCGGCAAAAGTCCAGCAGTCCCTCGTACGGCCGCTCCCCCCGCTCCCGGATAATCGATTCCATCGCGTGCGCGCCGACATTCTTAATCGCGGCCAGCCCGAAACGGATAGCCCGCTTGCCGCTTCCCGCCGGACCGGCGGCAGACTCACGTTCATGCTCCTCCAGCCCGGCTCCCGCGCCGGCGGCAGGGGTGAAATAAATGCCGCTCTCATTCACATCGGGAGGCAGCACCGGAATCTTCATCCGGCGGCATTCGTCAACGTATTCCGCAATCTTGCGATGATTGCCCATGACCGAGGCCAGCATGGACGCCATGAACTGCACCGGGTAATGCGCCTTAAGATACGCCGTCTGAAACGCCAGCACACCGTAGGCGGTTGCATGCGCGCGCGGAAAGCCGTAATCGGCGAACCGGACAATCATGTCGTAAACGTGATTCGCCTCCGCCTCCGCGTAGCCCTGCCGCAAGCTGCCGCGGACGAATGCCGCCCGCTGCTCATCCAGAACCTCCCGCTTCTTCTTGCTGACGGCGCGCCGCAGCAGGTCCGCTTCCCCGAGAGAAAAGCCCGCCATCCGGGAGGCAATCTGCATAATTTGCTCCTGGTATACGATAATGCCGTACGTGTCGGACAGTATCGGCTCCAGCGACGGATGCGGGTATTCCACTTCCGCCAGGCCGTGCTTGGCCTGAATATACTTGGGGATAAATTCCATTGGGCCAGGCCGGTACAAGGCCAGCACCGAAATGATGTCCTCAAAAGCGCTGGGGCGCAGCTCCTTCAGCACCCGCCGCATTCCGGCGGATTCAAGCTGGAAAATCCCGGTCGTATCGCCCCGGCTCAGCAGCTCGTAGGTTTTCGGATCATCGTCCGGCACCTGGTGGAAGTCAATCCGGTTTCCGCTCTCCTGCTCCACCCAATCCAGCGTCCGCTCAATAATGGACAAATACCGCAGCCCGAGGAAATCCATCTTCAGCAGTCCGATTGCTTCCAGATGCTCCATCGAATACTGCGTAAGCGCCGTCTGCTCCGTGCCTTCCTGTAAAGGCACATAATTCGTAAGCGGCTCACGCGAAATGACAACCCCGGCGGCATGAGTGGAAGCGTGGCGGGGCATCCCCTCCACCTTCATCGCCATCCGGATAAGCTCGGCCGTCTTGGGCTGCCGCTCGCACTGCTGTCGCAGCTCCGGACTCAGCTTGAGCGCATCCTCAATTGTAATGCCAAGATGGTTCGGTATCAGCTTCGCCGCCTTATCAACCTCCCCGTACGGCACATTCATAACCCGCCCCACATCCCGCACAGCCGCCTTCGCCGCCATGGTGCCGAAGGTGATAATCTGCGCGACATGCTCTGCGCCATATTTGCGCGCCACGTATTCGATGACTTCATCCCGCCGCACGTCGCTGAAATCTATATCAATATCAGGCATGCTGATCCGCTCCGGATTCAAGAACCGTTCGAACAGCAGACGGTATTTGATCGGATCCACATCCGTAATACGGAGCACATAAGCCACGAGACTGCCTGCCGAGGATCCCCGCCCCGGACCGGTGACGATCCCCTTTTCGTGGGCGTACCGGACGAAATCCCATACAATCAGGAAATAATCGTCAAAGCCCATGCGGCCAATAACACCAAGCTCATAGTGCAGGCGATCCGTGACCTCGGCGCGGAACGGCTCCTCCTGCCATTCCGGCTTGGACGCATACCGCTGGTGCAAGCCGGTCTCACAAAGCTGCAGCAAATAAGACTGCGCCGTCAGCCCTTCGGGAACCGGACGGAAGCTGGGCAGCACCGAACGTCCGAACTCCAGCTCCAGCGTCACCTTGGCGGCAATTTCCTCCGTCCGCGTTATGGCCTCGGGCACATGGGCAAACAACCGCGCCATGTCCTCCCCGCTTTTTAAATACAGTTGATCCGTCTGGATCTTCATCCGGTCCTTCTCTTCCATCGTCTTACCGGTCCCGATGCAGATCAGGCAATCCTGCATTTCATGATCTCCCGGATGCACATAATGCACATCGTTGGTCGCCACGATCGGGATACCGGTTTCCTTGCTCAATTGAATCATGCCCTGCATCACCTTCTTCTGATCCAGCAGGCCGTGATCCTGAAGCTCCAGGTAAAAGTCATCCCCATACAGCTCCCGGTATTTGAGCGCCGCCGCAAGCGCTTCCTCCTGACGCCCGTGCAGCAGATGCCTGGAAACCTCCCCGCTCATGCAGGAGCTGAGGCAAATGATTCCCTCCGCATACCGCCGCAGCAGCTCAATATCGGCACGGGGCTTGTAATGAAATCCTTTAAGCTGCGCCTCGCTGCAAATTTTCATCAGATTGCGATAGCCCTGCTCGTTTTTGGCAAGCAGGATCAGATGATAAATCGGCTGGTCCTGTCTGGATGCTTTGTCCGTCATGGACCCGGCCGTGAAATAAATTTCACAGCCCAAAATCGGCTTAATTCCCCGCTCCCGGCACGCCTTATAAAAAGCAACCACCCCATACATCACGCCGTGGTCCGTTAGCGCCAGCGATCGCATTCCCAGCTTGGCCGCTTGATCCGTCAGCTCCGTGATGCGCGAAGCGCCGTCCAGCAAACTGTATTCACTATGCACATGCAAATGGACAAACCCGCTCATATCCCCGCCCCCTCGCCGCTTTGGGCATCCGCCCGCTTTTCTTCTATATTATCATATTTTTGCGAACAAAAAAGCGAACACTTCAAATCATTCATATCCTTTTCCGCTTTTCATACAAATAAGTAAAGACAGGCCTTGGCAGTGCGGCCGGAAAGGGGCACAGCATGGAAACCTTCGTGACAAAGCTGATTTCCTATTTCTTCGTTTCGCTTGGAGTTGTACTCGGCGCTTCACTGCTGGGCGGCATCGGCGCAGTGCTGACACTGCAGCCCCCTTCATTGACCATGGACAGCATTTCCCGGCAAATCAAAATATGGGCCATCGTCGCAGCCATTGGCGGCACGATCGACCCGATTCGAATTATTGAAAGCAACCTGATCGGCTGGCACTTCTCCCCGGTCATCAAGCAGGTGCTGTTTATTCTCGGCGCTTTTCTCGGCGCGCATCTCGGGACCGTTCTTGTAGGCTGGATTAGCGGAGGGGGCGGTAAGCCTTGAGGGTGCCGGATTTCAGCCGGCTTGTGCCGTGGCTGCGGGCAATCGGCTTGTTCGCCGTGGGTATGATTGTCGGCGGCGCAGTGTATATGTCCATTCATCAATACCTGTTCAGTCAGGTGGTTATGCTGAACATGAAGCTGGAGAGTGAGCGGGATAAGCTGCAGGCCGAGGTCGGGGAATTAAAAAAACAGCCTTACAAACAGACCGTCATCCGAAGTCTTGTCGTAAAAACCGAATCGGCCGATCCGGCTCTTCCGCTAGACGATTTGACCGCCCAGAAGCTGGGCGAACGGCTGGAGCGGCTTTTAAAACCGCTGTTTATCGGGCAGGAGGCTTCGACGATGGTCCAATTGGAAAATATCGACGCCACGCGGGCGCTCATTAACCGGCGAATCATTCTGGATCAATCGGATTATCTCGTAGAAATGCGGACTGCCGTATTGCTGTATTCGGAGCTCAAAATATGGGTGAAGGCACGGCCGTTCACCCGCACGGAATGACATGAAATCGATGAGCAGTCTTGTTGCGGACTCTGCGGATCATGAACGGTAAGCGTCTATCTCAGCCGGCCATTTATGAATCCTCGCCTTACGGTCTGCAATTCGCGCTTTGTTTTACAACGACCTCCCCGCCTGATAAAATGAGAGAAATATAACCGTCAGAAGGGATTTAATCAGCGATGACAACGACACTGCAAACGGTCATTTCCGTCATTCTTGTGACTACACTCGGCTTGACCGTCTTCTTCAGCATCAAATACCGGCGGCTTGCTTCGCCGAAAGCCCGAGGCTTGAATGCCGCCCGAATGAACATTTCGATGGGATTATTGCTGGTTACTATTTCCAGCTCCCAGTTCCTGCTGTTTGAGGGCTCCAGCCTGCGTACCGTATTTGCCGCTATTTGCCTCGTGCTGGGGGCCTTCAATGTATTTGCCGGCATTCGCAACTACGGGGCATTCAGCCGGATGAAGGATTCCTAATCCGGGAGCTGCGGGAGCGTCATAATTCACGGGGACCCGCATAAACTGAACCGATAAACCAAAACCGGAGGTGTCCCCTGTAATGACGACTCCCCAAGCGACATTTTCATATGACCCTTACGTGGTTCAGACGCTTCAAACGGTTACCGGCAAATCCCTTGTCGTAGAAACAGCGCGCGGCAGCCTTAGAGGGACACTGCAAGAGGTGAAGCCGGACCACATTGTCCTGAAATCGGATGACAAGCTGTTTTACGTCCGTATTGCCCAAATCATCTGGGTTATGCCCGTCTAAGCGCGGCAAGCCCGCTCCAGCCGTCTTTTGAGCCGGGGAGCGGGCCTTTTTTTATGAAATACGATACGTTCTGGACGCCGATAGCACAGGCGGATGCCCGTTTCACTGCTGATCCAGCACCTGGGCCGCAAACATCGCTTTGGATACCGGGTTTCCGTTATGGTATACTTCGACATCTATTTTGGCGAACTTGCGGCTCACTTCTATAATCCGGGGGCGCACCTCGATTTCGTTGTCGATTTGGAGCGGACGCAGGAAATAGGCTGACATGCTCTCAAGCACCATATCCCCCTTTTTGTAATCCCGCACCGCGCTGAAGGCCGCCTGGGTCATCAGCGTAGTAAGCACCCCTTCCGAAACAGCCCCCAAATGATTTGTCATTTGCGGAGAAATGACGCCCCGGAACTGAACCTGCCCCTGCTCATTGCGCTGCTCGCTAAATTCGGACAAAATCAGATCCTCAATCGTCTCCCCAATTTGCGGCTGCTTCTGGATGTACTGCATGGCCTTCAGCACATCCTTGCGGCTGATCACCGCAATCAGCTTGCTCTTGCTGTCCACCACCGGCAAAATTTCAATGCCCTCCCACACCATCATGTGCGCTGCTGACGCAACCGATGTATTCGGCTGAACAGACAGCGGATTACGAGTCATGAACTTGTCAATGGTCTGATCCTTGCCGGCCCCCACAACGTCCTTGCTCGTAATGATCCCGACAACCCGGTTCCATTCGTCCACTACCGGAAAGCGGCTGTGTCCGGACTCCTCCAGCAGCTGCTGCCAATCGGAAACCGTGCTGTTGCTTTTGAGAGCATGAACCGCTGCCCCCGGCGTCAAAATATCCTCAATCAGCATAATTTTTTTCTTAATGAGCCGGTCATAGATCGCCCGGTTAATCAGCGAGGCCACGGTAAAGGTATCGTAGCTGGAGGAAATAATCGGGAGCGCAAGCTCATCCGCCAGCCGCCTGACTTCATCCGTCGTGTTAAATCCCCCCGTAATCAATACACCCGCCCCAAGCTCCAGCGCGCAAATGTGGGCCTTGTCCCGGTTCCCTACAATCAGCAGATTGCCGGGTTCAATATAACGCAGCATCGCGTCCTGCTCCATCGCGCCGATCACGAACTTGTTCAAGGTTTTGTCCAGCCCCAGCGCTCCGCCAAGCACGTAACCGTCGACAATGTTCACAACCTCCGCGAACGTCAGCTTGTCGATGTTGTTGCGCTGCTTTTTTTCTACACGGACTGTGCCGATACGTTCTTTCGTGCTGACCAGACCGACATTCTCCGCTTCCTTAATCGCCCGGTATGCGGTTCCTTCGCTGACGCTCATGTCCTTGGCGACACGGCGGACCGAAATTTTGCTGCCCACCTTTAATTCTTCAATATATTTCAAAATCTGCTCATGCTTCGTTCCCGCTTCTTGCTCATTTCTCTCCATCTCTTGCACACCCCTTGTATTGCACCCTGTATCCTATTTTATAGGACCATTATACTATTTTGCCGAAATTGATACAATTTTTTACAGAAAGCTCATTTTTCTTAATGACAACTGTCGTTTTGTATTGTAATATGGTTTCAATCCCAGTATTAACCATAATTCTATTCCTCATGATTAAAATGTTTAGCGCTTTCATCCGATAGTTGACACGAAATTTCGCTTAATTTAGGATTTTAATACTGGGGCTAATTTAGGAGGAAGGTCGCAATGAACGCACTATACTTTTTTATTCTTTCTTCCATTGAATTTTTCAGCGGATTGTGTTTAATTCTCACAATGTTCATGTTCCCTATACGGACGTACCTCCCGCACCTTGTCTTCACTTCCCTCATTTTAACACAAACGTCCTATTTATTTTTCGAAGTTTTTTCACTTCAATGGCTCGGACCAGTTGTTCAACTGTTTATGGTTCTTTTGTTTTTCTGGCTTATGTTTCGGATTCAATTATTTTATGCAACTATAATGGGAATTGTCGGGTATATCGGAGTTTTTGTCATTCAAATCTTAATCATCTTTTTTGGAGAACTTCTGCATATCATAACGATGCAAGAAATGCTAGAAAATAAAATACTGAGTTATACAATGCAGCTTGTCAACTCTGCTGCTGCAATACTCATTTCAATCTTTTTGAAGCGTTACAGAATTGGGTTTACTTTTATACCAGATTCCGAAAAATATAACCTCTCCCTTCGCGGGAACAATTTACTTTTCCTGATTGTTATGGTTATCGCCGCTGCTTTTCTGAATATATTTCTCCCTTTTGTTTATGGAAATACAATTTACTTCCCAATATTCGCATTTGCTCAACTTATTATCTTCGTCATTTTACTACTCCTTACCTTTAAGAAGGAGGAAAAACGATGATCTATGCAATTGCCGAGAAAATCGCAATAAAAATCAAACAATTAAATGAAGAAGAGACAACAAGTGTTCCCGTCATGAAATATGCCCTTATTGGAATTATTTCGATTTGTTCAACTACATTCTTAACGATTCTAATTGCCTTTTTAACGGACAAACTTTACAGCACAATCATAACCATGATTGCTTATGTTATTCTTCGAACTTTATCTGGAGGCTTCCATTTCAAAAGCGCAACTGGATGCATCTTATTTTCAGTAACGAATTTTGTTGTGATTCAATTTATTCCCATGAATGATACCTCGATGTGGATAGCCACGGCGATAAGCGGACTACTCGTTCTTTTGTACGCTCCTTCTGACTTAAAGGGAAAAACACGCATTCCCGAACTATTGTTTCCTTATTTAAAAATCATTTCACTTATCGTAATTCTGAGTAATGTTTTTTTTCAGTCCACTATTGTCTCTCTCGCTTTTTTTTCCCAATCACTTACCTTACTTCCTTGGCTTAATATTCTAAAAAAGGAGGTGATAAATAATGAAACATAAACTCGCATACTATGCATCTGGTTTCCTATCTATTGCTGCCCTCTTATTTGTATCTATTTCATGTTGGGGATTCTCCCATCGTCCCGAAACCCCGGAAGAACTGTTAAAGTAATGTATGGACCGGGCTGCCGGACAAACCATTCTGGCAGCCAATTGCCAACCAAGTTGATGGAGTGAGTTAGCCCCATGTATATCCCAGTAACCAAAGACAAATTTAATAACACCGACATTGTGCTGCTCGACATCAATGAGGTCATCTATATTGAAATGGAAGACCGAAATGTGGTGTATCACACCCTGCACGACAAGTATTATCATCTGGCGCCTTCCTTATCTGTCATTGGCATACATCTGGAAAGCCATGGTTTTCGAAAATTAGACAGAATCAATCTGGTGAATACAAATCAGGTACGGGCCTTTGACGACGAACACGGCAAGGTCTTTTTTGAGACTGATGTTCAACCGGCCAGTAAATACGCCACGATTCCGTTTTTACATAAAAAAAAGCTCAGGCAGGAAATTGAAGTATGGATTAGCAATAATAATGGTAATAACATAAAATAAACCAATTGTAAACAAAAAATAACCTACGTCTAATAAGGTACACAAATCACTCAAACTCCTTTATTCTGGTAATATAAACAGAAGGAGGAGGTTTTTTTATGCCTGGCCATACAGCAATTGATCAGACCTTATTAGAATTGGCCATTCAAACCGTACTGTTTCAACACCGTCATGAATTAGGTTCCCTGTCCGCTCAGGACAACGTCCATTTACTGCGCAAAATGGCGAAGGAAATTATACAGAGGGCGCAAACCTTCGATACTATAACGGATAGTGTGATAAAAAAAGTGGAGGCTGTACAGAATGGGTTACAGGTCAATGGCTCCGGATCTGCGGAGCAGCTGTTACAATTGCGGATATTTCAAAGTTAGCCAGGACATGATGAATGGCAAATGCCACTTTCATAAAATACAAGGAACCACGGTTATCGGCACCGGCACCTGTGATGATTTCCATACGAAACAAATCAGCCTATATACGAATACAGCGTTGTCTTCCAAAAAAAGGACACGTGCGGCCATATCTTTGGGGTACTGATAAAACATCACTCTGCTCGGCCATAGAGTTGCACGGCAATAAGCCCCCTTGAATCTGGTCATTGCATCAGATTAAAGGGGGCTTTTGGATTGTCAACATGAAATCCCTGTCCCGGATCTGTCAAGAGTTTTGTGTAAACGCACAGTCTATACACCACCTCCTCCCCCCTACGACTCCGAAGGTGGAAAATTCAGGTTTATCCGAAATGGCTACAAAGTAGTCCTTTATTCGGAGACTGTTTAGAATGCGATCCAAAACAAGGCTGCCTCGAATTTTCAAGGCAGCCTTGTTCCCGTTAGATTAGATCTTACTTTTCCTTGTGCGCCAGCATGTTCAGCAGTACCGTAATGGCTTCTGCTCTTGTCGTTCTGTCATCCGGAGCAAAGTTGTTATTGTCCTTACCTTCGATAATGCCAAGCTTCTTCATTGCTGCTACGGCCCCTTTTGCCCATGCTGGAATGTCCTTGTCGTCGGCGAATCCCATGGCCGGGTCGGCTTCGACTGGCTGACCCAGTGCCTTGGCAATCATCGCTGCCATCTCCGTACGCGTAATTTCGGCGTCGGGCTGGAAAGAGCCGTCCTCATAGCCGCTAATAATGCCGGCTTGCACCGCTTGCGCGACCGCTTTCTGCGCCCATGCACCGATCTTCGCCTTATCGGTAAACATCAGGTCCGCGACATCTCCTTGCGGTTTGAGTGCATTCATCAACATCACTGCGAATTCCGCGCGGGTGACGGTACGGTTCGGCAGGAACGTGCCATCCGCGTATCCGCTGACAATTCCGCCGCTTATCGCCTGCTTGATGTTAGCCTCTGCCCAGTGTCCGGAAATATCGTTGAAGTGGAGCGGCTGATGTACGTCATCCGCAGATTCCGAATCTTGTCCTACACCGAATACCGCAAACTTCGTAAAATGGTCGACCTTTACGGTGATGGTATTCCCGTTTACCGTGCCGCCGATCGCCACCCATACCTTCTTCGCTTCGTCATAGTAGAATACGGAAGGCGTTTGACCGCTCGTCATGCTTTTTTGATCAAAGGTAAACGTCAGAGTGACCGGCTTATTGAAGTTCTCCGGAACGTTTTTCAGAATTTCGAATACCGGACTGGCCAAAACGTCACGACTTGTGAGCAGCTTCTGTGTGTCTTCCACTTTTTCAATCGTTACTTTCAACTCTCGGCTGGAAGCATCCGCAGGAATCGTGAGGGTGATTCCAGCTCCAAGACTAACCTCGCCCGTTTTGCCTGTTGGAAGCGCTAGTTGACCGTCTGTCGAGGTCACTTTATCGCTTGAGGCCGTTGATGATGAACCTCCACCCCTACCGGAGGATGACGATCGCGAGGGTTTCGCAGACGCACGTGTTACCGTCATCTTATACGTTTTTGTCGTTGCTCCATCCTGTGCGGTTACATCAAGGGTAATTACATTACTGCCTACGTTCAAGGCAATAGCACCGCTGGCTTGACCGCTTGTAATCGTTGTTCCGTTCACTTTCATGGCTGATCGGCTATCATAGACGCTGGCCGTTACGGTAATGCTGGAAACATCATTAGCTACACTTGCGGTGTAGTCGGTCGTTCCGGCTGCGAATGCGGGAGACAATGTTCCGCTCGATAATGTGATTCCGTTCAGGTCCGCGTTATTGCTTAATCGGTTCACCGTAAGATTATACGTAGAATGCGTTCCGTCCTGCGCAGTAACCGTAATCTGAATCAGATTAGGCCCGACACGCAAGTGAGAAGCGGTGTAAGCATATATTTTGTCCGCAACTGCAGTGTATACCGCTCCCGTTACCGTAAGCGCTTGGTTCGGATCTCCTGGCGTCAGGGAGACCTGGAGACTCGTAACGCTGCTCGGCACATCGACGCTATACGTAAGCCCGGATGGTGCAAACACCGGCGTGAGCGTGCCTTGATCCACGGACAAGCTGGACAACGATGCGTTCCTTGACAGCCACTGCGCGTACAGCGTTACATTCGCAGCGCCCATGGTGAACGTTTCCGTGCCGTCCGCCTTATAGCTCGTCCCGCTTCCATCTGCCGCCGTGTTCCATCCCGCAAACACATAGCCGTTCTTCTCCAGATTCCTCGAATTGCCCTGTACCGAAACGGTCGCTCCATGCTCATAAAAGCCCTGATCTGCCGGTACGCTTCCGGATGTCTCTCCGTTTCCGTCATACGTTAGCACGTGCAGCAGATTCCATTGCGCGTACAGCGTCACATCCTTTGAGCTCATGCTGAATGTATCGTTTGCGGCATAAGTCGTCCCGCTGCCGTCCGCCGCCGTGTTCCAACCTCTGAACGAATAGCCCTCCTTAACCAGACTGCCCGTGTTGCCTGCCACAGTAACCTGATCACCTGACTTGTACGTGTTGCTGTCAAACGGCACATCCCCCGCAGAGCTTCCGTTCCCGTCATAGGTCACAAAATGCTGTAACGCACGCAAATAAGGATATCCCTTATTGTGAGATGACTGGATCCCCCATGTGTTTTCAAAGTCCCAGCCTGCATCGCTATATGTGCTTTGGGTCTTCATCTGTGCAGTCGATTTGCCATCGCCTCTACCTACATCATTTTGCCCTGTAGTATCCATATCGTAGAAGCTGTTGTCGATCGTCTCCGTTCCTGAATAAAAACCAACCAGGCCCCCTGCATAAGAATAGCTTACTGTTACATGACCTGTGGCGTAGCTGTTGCTGATCGTGCCGCTTTCAATTACACTAACCAGGCCGCCGACTGCTGCTCTTCCGCTCACATCCCCTGCGGCGTAGCTGTTGCTGATCGTACTCTGAGCACCGTTACCAACCAGACCGCCGATTGTTTGATCTCCACTTACATCTCCTGTGGCATAGCTGTTGCTGATGGTGCTATGAGCACCGTAACCAATCAGGCCGCCGACCGTATCCTGCCCGCTCACACTTCCTGCGGCATAGCTGTTGCTGATGGTGCTCTGAGCACCGTTACCAACCAGGCCGCCGACCGCATACTCCCCGCTCACACTTCCTGACACATAGCTATTGCTGATCGTGTTGCTGTTCACACTGATACCTACCAGGCCGCCGACCACATACTCCCCGCTCACACTTCCTGACACGTAGCTATTGCTGATCGTGCTGTTCGTACTGATGCCAACCAGGCCGCCTGTTGGCGCCATCATATTACGGATCATAACATTTTCTAATTTCATATTGGTCAGTACGGCATCATTTGTATAGGCGAATAACCCGGCCACATCCTTAGGCTCGTTAATGGTCAAACCCGTAATTCGATAACCGTTCCCGTCCATTTCTCCCCGGAATGGCTCAAACATCGTTCCGATTGGCCACCACCCCTCTTCAGACGAGTAGTCTCTTACGCTCAAATCAATATCCGCTACGAGCTTAAAAAAAGATACCGGATAATTCCTGACGGCATGGAGCTGATCGGCAGTTGCTATCCAATAGGGGCTAAGGGATGTGCCAGTGCCTCCTTCAAACTCCGCAGTCACCTTGCCCACCTCTTGAACGACCGTCGCTACAGCAAAATCTTGTGCTTTTACCGTAATCGTGTGAATGCCCGATCCTAGCGCATCGCCACGAATCTGGATCATCCCGGCGCTAACCGAGTAATCTGTCCCCTCTGTCAGCCTTACAGCGCCGCTCTTCACCTCGGTAATGTTGCTTCGCCAGACCGAATCGTCCGTGAATGTAATCTCGATTTGGTGATCCGTATCATTATCCGTCATATCCGCTGTCAATGCCGGCGGCACGATAACTCTATTATAGCTCATCACCGTTACATTATTGCTATTGTCCCAATCCGTATAAGCCATATAGGGGGTTCCGTCTGAGGCTAAGGAAAGGGATGCTACTGATGCAGCGCTAGGCGAAAACCCGTCTTTGCCTACGTACACCCAGGTATTGCTGTCGCTATCATACCTCATCACCGTGGTCTTCGAACTATTACCGTGGTCACGGTAGCCCACATAAAAGGTGCCATTTGGCGCCACTTCCAGGGACACATTTGCTGCATAGCCAGTTGAAATACTCTCGTTGCCTAAAGGCACCCAGGCATTGCTGTCACGATCATACTTCATCACCGTGGCTTTACTGAAATTATCACCGTCCGCATAGGCCACATAAGGGGTTCCGTCTGAGGCTACATACAGGGACGTGCTTTCTGCATTACTAGCTGAGAAACTGGCATTGCCTACCGTCCCCCATGTGTTCATGAAGCTATCGTACTTCATCACCGTCGCCTTGCCGGAATCCCCTAGATCCGAATAGGCCACATAGGGTGTGCCGTCTGAGGCTACATACAGGGAGTTGTAGGATGTAGAACTCGCCGAAAAATGAGGGTTGCCCACGGTGTTCCAAGTATCGCTGTTGCTATCATATTTCATCACCGTGAGCCTGCCGTTATTCGATACATCCGAATAGGCCACATAGGGAATGCCGTCTGCAATGTATAGAGATACATTGTTTATGAACCCATCCCGGAAACCATTGGGGCCCACAGGTTCCCAAGCATTGTCTTCACTATCATACTTCATTACCATGCCCCGACTTTGAAAGCCATATTCCCAATAGGCCACATAAGGGGTACCGTCTGCAACTTTAATCGTCATGTAGTATGATTCATAAGTCGAAAAGCCACGGCTGCCTACGGAGACCCAAGTATTGCTGTCTCTATCATACTTCATCACCGTGGCCTTATTGCCACGGTTCACATCCATATAAGCCACATAAGGAGTTACACCGTCAACATAGAGCGACATGTATTCCGCCCCACCTTCTGAAAAAGCCGTGTTCCCCAGCTCCTGCCATTCCTGTAACGTAGCCGCAAATGCCTTGCCTCCCCCGGACACAAGAACACCCGAGAGCTCTCCCAACACCATCAACATCGCCAACATCAAGGTGAACACTTTGTTGACTGGCCTGCGTTTCCTATTACTATTCACTTCTCTTCCCCCATCTTCGCGATTTTTGCAACGGACACCGCATGCAACGCACATTTCGGCTCTTTCTGTCCGTTTTTGACGCTTCTTGTACTACTATAGAACGATTTCTACAAAAAAAAATCCCCCGTATTGGGGGGGATCGAAATAAAAAAGGGGGGATAGACACCATGTCCATATTCATAATAAAATAATCGCTTCTACAACAATTTCAATTCCTTGCCTTGCCTCAGTGCCTGTACTCTGTTGTTCACATCCAATTTCCGGTATGTGCTTTTCAGATGGCCCTTTACCGTTTCGGTTGAAATTTGAAGCTCATCGGCAATCTGTTTATTCGACAGCCCGACTTCAATCATCCGTAAAATGTTTAATTCCTGTTTGGTCAACAGGGAGTCCGCGCTTCCGCGCTTCTTCCTGTGATCTGTCATGGTTAGAAGCAATTCTCTGACATAGCGCATGGATACTTCCGCAGACTTCCGGGTCGGGTTGAGCTTCCTTAGCCTGAGGTATTCGCGCAGCAGCTCCGCCATTGGCGGGCCTTCATCTACGAAGCTGCGGATGTATCTCCCCGGTTCAGCCAACCGGAGCGCAGTTTCCAGCTTCTCGACAGATTTCATCAGCTCCCCCTTGCGATACATAACCACACTTTGCAAAATGGATATCTTGACCTTATCCCATGTCCAATCATTCTCATCGCCAATGCGATACAACTGTTCGAGCAGGCGCAACGCCTCGTCCACTCTACCGCACTCCGTCAACGCCCTGGCCAAATGAAGATATTCTCTGATTGAACCGAGCGGGATCGTATCGGTAGACTGGATGCCGCATGTTTGCAGCCAACGCTCGTCGAAAGAGCCGTTCCTAAGTGACAAATACGCCTTCTCGGCCTCGATCATGCTCATAAAAATACGTTTGTCCGCTGAATGGATCTTGAGCTTGACCCGATCCAGCAAAGCTAACGCTTGGGCCCAATCCCCCTTGGCCTGACAAATCAGCGCAGCAATTCTAGCGGCCCTTACCTGAATAATGGCATAGTGCTGCATGCAATTGGACTCCAGTGCCCTTTCCACATAAGCCTCAGCCTCTTCCAGGCGATTCCATTCATATAACAGCAAACCATAAGTAACGAGTTGATATCCGGCAGCAGGGTAATTCTCTCTTGCCCCCCATATGTTCGTCCATTTGTAGAAGAACCTCTCTGCCTCATGTAAATCATTGAAGAAGCACAGCAGCGTATCGTAATTGATGGAATACGAATTTCCTTCAATCATCTGAATATAGCTGCCTTCCGGTGTTTGCCGATCAAACTTCTCCAGGTATTCATCGGCTAGTCGAAAGTCTCTCCTGTAGAAAGAAACCAGTGCGGACACATAAAAAACGTTCTCCGTGTATGGCTTCCACTCCGGCTCCGAAAGTCGTTCTTCCATGAAACGGAGTCTCGCTTCCGCCAGCTCCATTTCATTGTATTCCACCATCACTTTGACATACAGAAACTGAATTCCCGGCTTCTCTGCCAGACAGGATTCCGGCAGCTCGCGCAACCAGCGGTAAAGTACCCCTCTCTTCACATGAAGGCTTCGCAGATGCTTTTCCAGCAAGATGCTGGCTTCGGAATGAAGCCCTTCCCCGAACAATTGCTCCACCGCTTCGTCTATCAATCCGTGTTCCTCCAGCCAACGGGCCGCCCTGACATGCAATTCCTTCGACCGGATGGTGTTACTCTGCCGAAAGAGCTTTCGCAGAAACTCAGAAAACAAATGATGATAACGATACCATTCCCGCCGGTCATCCAGGGGGATGATAAACAGGTTCTGATGCTCCAGTGTTTCGAGCAGCGCCTGACTTCCGGCCTGTCCGGTAACGGCCGTGCACAACGGACCGTTCATCCTGTCCAGGATCGCGGTTTTCAGGAGGAAATCCTGGATCTCTTCGGACTGAAGACTAAAAGCCTCCTGAAACAGATAATCGGATATACTGCGGTGTTCCCCGCCAAACACGCGGATAAATTCAGAATAATTGCCGCCTTTTCGAAGTGAAATGGCCGCAAGATGCAGTCCGCTGATCCAGCCCTCCGTGCGGTTGACCAGCTTGGCTACCTGATCTGCCGACAGTGACAATCCCATGCAGTCCTGAAAGTAACGAATTCCCTCTTCGAGCTGAAACCGCAAATCCTGAACCGTGAGTTTCACTAGCTGTCCGGTCGTCTGCAGCCTTGCTGCAGGAAAGGGCATTTCGGCCCGGCTCGCGATGTAGAGGTGAATATGAGCGGGCATATGCGCGAGAAAATAGGCCACCGATGCGTGGATGGAGGCAAGCTCAATCGAATGATAATCGTCAAACACAATGACCATTTCATCCGATGAAGCGTTAAGCTCATGAAGCATAGCTGTAATAAACAGGGCAAAGGCTCCCGATTTAAGCGAGGATAGATACGGACTCACAGCATCGGCCAAATCGGGACGTATACTGCCTGCAGCCGCAAGCGTATAACTCCAAAACTGGAGCAGATCATTATCCTGGGCATCCAGAGAAACCCAAACAGCAGCCAGGCCGGTCTGCTGCAACCATTGATTTAAGGCTGTCGTCTTGCCGTACCCTCCTGGAGCCGTTATCACCGTGAGCTTGCTTTTGAGCCCTTCATTCAACAGCTTCGCCACCGTCGATCGTTCGATCAGTCCATCGCGCCGCAATGGCGGGATATGAAGTTTGGTAATTAAAATGATGTTCCGGCACCTCGAATCTGGTTGTAAATCATTATTCCTACATTATACCTTGTGTTAATCGAGATCTAAACCTTTTCCATCCTGGATTCGAAAAAAGGAAGCCGTTGAATCGAGCCGTTCTTGATTACATCTGTATTGGTTCTAATCCATCGGTTCGCAAACGAATATAAGGCTAGCGCGTCTCCCTCGGAAGCTCGCCGCTAGCCCTTTTCCCTATTGGCCTTCTCCGGGTCCGTCAACGGCTGGAGGAGCTGGATGACTTCTTTTTACTCAGCAAGCGTGTTGCCGTCTGCTCCAGTACTTGCTCCTGGCGAAGCCGGCGCATTTTTTTGACCCGGGTCAGTTCCTTCGCCGTCTCTTCATCCACCCCGAGCAAGCGGTGCAAATGAGCCGCAATGACCATCAGGGCCAGCCCAATCCAGACGATGCCGAATAAGGTCACTATCCATGCCCCTTGGCCTAAGTCCAGCTTGGGTACGGCATATGCGAGCATTGCCAACGCAACCAGCAAATAAATAACATGATGCAGCGGTTTCACTAGCCTCTCTCCTCGCTTCATAGCTTTTCTACAAAGGTATGAGTCCGGATGGAAATATATGAATAAAACGTCTGCTGTCGGACAAATCCGGCCGTCCGGGCCAGACCAGGACCATTTCTTTCGAAATCATGATCAATCTTAAACTTTCCTTAATGTGGCGAAATGGTGATGTTATTTGATTCGGAAACCCTTACAATGTAACTAATGGATGCATGTAAAAGGAGGAGTTCGGTGTGCGTTTCATCCTCGCCCTGGCTCGATTGTTGCTTGGCACCCTGTTCCGCCTGCGTGTTCACGGCCTGGAAAAGCTCCGATTTGATCAGCGGACGCTCCTGCTGCCCAACCATGTTTCTTTGCTGGATGCGGCCCTGCTGGCCTTGTATTTGCCGGAAGAGGTCACCTTTGTCGTCAATACGGACATTGCCCGCCGGTTCAAGCTGCTTGTCGGGCTGCGCAAGCATGTTACTGTGGACCCGCTGAACCCGTATTCCGTCCGGCAAATGGTCCGGACCATGAACAGCGGTGTGCCGCTGGTGCTGTTTCCGGAAGGGCGAATTACGGTGACCGGAGGTCTGATGAAGGTATATCAAGGGGCGGGCTACATCGCGCTCAAAACCGGTGCAGCGCTGTATCCGATTATTATTGACGGGGCTGAGCGATCCAAGCTCTCCTACATTCAGGATAAAGTGAAAAGCCGCTGGTTTCCGCAAATTCACATTCATATTGGGGATTCATTCAAGCTCAGACGTGATGAGACGATGCCGATGCGCCGTCAAAAAGAAGAGGCTTCGGACCGGATTCTGCGTATGCTGCAGGAGCATCTCGCCGCCAGCCGGCTGAAAACCGGCGTCCAGCTATTTGATGAGGTGCTTGCCGCCAGCCGCAAGCATGGCAGCAGTACGGTCATCTGCCGGGATATCCATGGGAACATTACGTACCGGAAGCTGCTTCTGACGGTATATGCTCTGGCCGGCCGGCTGAAGGCAAGACTGCAGGGAGAAACCTCCGTAGCTCTGCTCCTGCCAAGCTCGATTGCCCATGTCGCCGCTCTGCTGGCACTGGCCAGGCTCGGCAAAACACCGGCCATTCTCAATTTCTCCGCCGGCTCGCAAAATATATGCGATGCCTGTGAAACCGCCGGTGTACAAACAGTGCTTACATCCCGGCAGTTCGTAGAAAAAGGGCGCTTGCAGCCGCTCATGGAAGCGCTCGACTTAAGAGTGCGGATTGTTTATTTGGAGGATGTGAAGACGGAGGTCGGCCTGGGTGACCAGCTTGGAGCCTTGGCCAGCTACCTCCTTGGCGTTCGATCCGCTGACGGGCCAAGGGAAATTATTTTGTTTACCTCCGGCAGTGAAAGCAAGCCCAAAGGTGTGGTGCTGTCCCACGATAACATCTATGCCAACATCCAGCAGTCCTTGTGTCTTATTGATTTAACACCGAAGGACCGGATGCTGAATGCCCTGCCGATGTTCCACAGCTTTGGCCTGACTGCGGGGACGCTGCTGCCGCTTCTAAGCGGATGCAAAACGTTCCTGTACCCTAGCCCGCTGCACTACAGAATGATTCCCGAGCTCAGCTATGAGGACCGCACAACGATCCTGTTCGGCACGTCCACCTTTTTATCCGGCTACGGCCGGACAGCGCATCCGTATGATTTCTTCTCCCTCCGGTATGTGTTTGCAGGCGCCGAGAAGCTGAAGCCGGAGGTTCGCGACATGTGGTTCGATAAATTCGGAATCCGCATCATGGAGGGCTATGGCATAACGGAGACAGCTCCGATTCTTGCGCTGAATACACCACTGGCTTACCGTAAAGGCTCCGTGGGACGGCTGCTGCCAGGAATGGCCGCTATGCTGGAGCCGGTAGAGGGCATCACCGGCGGTGGAAACCTGCTCGTAAAGGGGCCGAATGTCATGAAGGGCTATCTTATTCATGGCCAAGGCTTCGTGCCTGCCGGCGATTGGTATTCAACCGGTGACGTAGTCGAAATCGACAAGCAGGGCTTCCTGACCATCCTAGCGCGCTTGAAGCGTTTTGCCAAAATCGGGGGAGAGATGGTATCCCTCAACCTGGTGGAGGAGCTGGCTCAGAAGGCCGCCGAGACGGCGCCAGCTTCGCAAAGCCTAGAGCTCACGGCAGGTGCTGCTGCTCACGTCCAGTCCTCAGGCGGCAGCACAGCCGTGCGGGCCAAGCGCCGCAGCGACAGCGGCGGGTTCGCGGCAGTAAATACAGCCGATGGCCGCAAAGGCGAACGGATTGTACTGTTCAGTACAGACAGCAGCTTCACCCGGGAACAGCTGGCGGGGTATTTGAACTCAAGCGGGCACTCCCTGCTCCTGCTCCCGGCCCGTATTCTGTATGTGGATCAGCTTCCGCTGCTCGGCAGCGGCAAGACCGACTACGTCACTCTGAGGGCCTGGGCGGAGCAATCTTAACGGAAGCATTCCGACTGAGGAACGCTCCGCCCGGCTGCGGGCGAATCAGTTATTTAGGTATCCCCCAATGTCCATCGCTGATCGAAGCAAAGTGCCCGCCTCCCGCCGCATCGGCGGGAGAACGGCACTTTTTTACACTGCGCTCAGTGTAATGTGACATGACAGGGGTCAATCAGATGTCGGCTGCAGCAAGGCCTGATTCGCGTTATCAGCTCTAGATGTGGCCGGTCAACCGCCGACACGACAGCAAAAACCGCGCCGGGAACTGCGCGCAGTACGGCCGCCTGGAGTTTCGTATGCTCGGCTGTCCTTACCAGCTTCAGAAACGTCTCCTCTAGATGCCCCTTGCCCTTCCCCCCGAAGCCCTTCGCTTTCCCGATGACTCCCTGCCTCCCTGCCTCCTTCGTTAGTCGCCGCCTTTTTATGAAAGCGTACGGCATAAACTTTTGACACCTCCAAAACACATTCTGCCCACACACGTTTCTGTGACCCGTGACATCCGCCCAATCCCGCGCCCAGCCTGGCTTTACGGCCGGAGCGTCTCCTATCGGTCAAGCACCAAGGCAAATATGTCCTCATATGATGCATTAGTCTACTCCACGAGAACCCATATGATGGTGCCAATAAGGAGACTGGTCATGGCCATTACCAAATTAACGATTCAAGTGATGCCTGCGGGCGGCCTGCTCGATGAGAAAACGGTCGTTCTCGGCGAACGGTTCATGAAAAAGTGGAAGCTTCCAGGAAATTCGTCCATGGTGCTCCATTTCGGTTCCGCAAAACAGCAGATTAAAATTATTTCTGCGGCTAAACTGGAAGGAATGCGTGTGAATCAGGCGCTTGCCGCACGGCTCGGTGTCCATCACGGTCAAACACTGTGTCTGCAAATCAAGCCTTCTTCACGCACAATCATCATCGGGCCCCTGATCGGCGTCATGGTCAGCAGGGTACATGCCAATTCGCCGGATAAGCCGTTTAGCGATAACACCGCGTTCTGCAATGAGCTTACTGACGGCTGCCGGCATCTGGGCGGCGCGGTGTTCTTCTTCACCGCCAGCGATATCGCCGCTTCCAATCTGCTGACGATCTCAGGCTGGAGCTACCATGGCAGATGGCGTAAAAGCTCGTTTCCGATTCCGGATGTGATCTACAATCGCCTGACCTCCCGCAAGCTGGATAATAAACCCAGCGTCCAGCAGTTTCTGAGGGAAGTGAAATCACGGTACAACACGAGTGTCTTTAATGAGAAGTATTTGAACAAGACGGAGGTATTCGACGCGCTGCGCCAGGCAAACGGATTGTCGCGCCTGATGCCCGAATCACACTTGTTCCGGAACGCAGGCATGCTCAGCTCCATGTGCAGCAAATATGCCACTGTGTTTTTGAAGCCTATCACCGGGAGCTTGGGAAAGGGCATTATCAAGATCAGCAAGCTGCCGGGCGGCAGCTACGTCTGCCATTTTACAAATGTGAACGGAACGGTCCGGCAGAGCTATCCGAGTTTATCGAAAGTGTATGCGCTGATTTCCGGGAAAATGAGGCAGCGTAAATACCAAATCCAGCAAGGGCTTCGCCTGATTGCTGTTCACGGCAGGCCGGTCGATTTCCGGGCGCTGGTCCACCGGGGCGAACAAGGCGCCTGGGCGGTCACCTCGGTCGTGGGGCGGATTGCCGGCGCCAATCATTTTGTGTCCAATATTGCCCGCGGCGGGGCGGTCACCTCCGTCAAGCAGGCTATCCAGGGCTCCAATCTGCCATCCGGCCAAAAGAAATCGGTTTACCTTCATCTTCGTAAAGCAGCGCTAGATATTGCCCGCGGTATTGAGACGCAGATCAAAGGCCATTTCGGCGAGCTGGGCATCGATCTTGCTGTCGATACGAACGGCCGGGTCTGGCTGCTCGAGGTGAACTCCAAGCCGTCCAAAAATGACAATACCCCGCTGACCGAAAGCAAAATCCGTCCTTCTGTGAAGCAGCTTCTGCTGTATTCACGCTTCCTGGCCGGATTCTAAGAAAGGAAGAGATTTGATGCTGCAGCAATATGTCGGGGTACTGGTCAGCCCCAGGAGCGGCAGCCCGCCCTTCGGCAGCCGTCGGTTTCTGATGCGTCTATGCCGGATAGGCGCGGCCATGGGGATGGGCATTTATGTATTTCGCCCCTCGGACATCGATTGGTCTGCACACCATGCAGAGGGATATGAATATGATTCCAAGTCGGCGCAGTGGATTCGGCGGACGTATCCGCTGCCAAGCGTAGTGTATGACCGCGGCTTCTTCACAACCGCCGATGCACTGCGGACGCACCGTGCTTGTATCGCAAGGCTTGAATCCCGCTCTGTGCGGATTATGGGCGGCAGGCTGGCCGGCAAATGGGACATTCAGCAGCTGCTTGGCCGCAATCGCCACTTTGCGCCGTATCTGCCGCCGACCGAGCGCCTGGACAGCGCCGCCCGGGTGCTGGCGCGCCTCAAGCGGGAGCAGGTCCTGTTCCTAAAGCCGGCCGGAGGCTCGCAGGGACGCGGAGCCCTGCGGATTGCCAGAACCCCGGACGGACGGTTCGAAGCCGGCGGACGGGACCGGATCGGACGGACGGTGCAAATGCAATTTGGGAGCCAGACTGAGCTGGCGCACTGGCTTCCCCGATTTACAGGGCGCCGCGCTTACTTGATCCAGCCGTATCTGGATCTCGCCGCTGCAGACGGACGCGTCTACGATATCCGTGTGCTCGTTCAAAAAAACCGGCACGGCCGCTGGCAGGAAAGCGGTATAGCCGCCCGAATCGGGTCCGCCGGAAGCGTCACCTCCAATCTTCATGGCGGCGGGACAGCCGAAGACGCTGAAGCGCAGCTGACAGAGCAGTTTGGAGCGCAAGAAGCGGAGAAGCTGACTCGCCGGTTGAAGAAGCTGGCGGCGCTGCTTCCGCCTTATCTGGAGCAGCATTTCCCATCCATAGCCGAATTGGGGCTTGATTTTGGAATTGACCGCACGGGGCGCATCTGGATTCTGGAATGCAATTCGAAGCCAGGCAGGTCCGCCTTCGCCCGGCTCAGCAACCGACAGAGCCACTGGCTGTCCCACGTTCAACCGCTGCGATATGCCCGCTATATTCTGGATAGACACCTGGGAGGGTAGCCTACATGAGTTTCGCTAAATGCACGATCCGCTTCACCCCGGAAACGGATAAGGTGCTTCATATATCGGGGTCACTGCTCAAAGCACTGCAGCTGACGTCCGGGAAAGCCGTTACCTTGCGGCTCGGCACCGAAGAAACGTCAGCCACCGTCAAAAGCATGAAACGAAAGGAGCCCATTGTGTATGTGCCGCAGACCCTGCGCCGTGTGCTGCGCTTGCCCCGAAGCGGGAACTGCCTCATCTCCTGCCAAAACGGCAAGCTGCTTCATATCGGCCCGCTAGTCGGAGTGATGGCTAGCGGAACCGGCGGACTCACCGCGCCGTTCGGCTCCAAAACCGGACTCGTCCGCGCCTATTTGAAGCCGGGGAACGGGCGCGGCTACTTCTTTGCCTTTTCTCCAAATGATGTCGATTGGCAGTCCGAGACAGTCCAAGGCTATTTCCCTGAGCCCGGAGGCGGATGGACGCGCAAAACCGTGCCGCTGCCCGATGCCGTCTATAACCGGCTCGGCAACCGCTCGGCCGAAAAAACCTCCTCCATGAACCAGTTCAAGACCCGCTTCACCCGGCGGGGTATCCCGCTGTTTAACTGGAGCTTTTTTGACAAATCCGATGTGTATGAGTTGCTTGCCGGAGCAGAAGCCAGCAAATATGTGCCGGAGTCCCATTCCAATCCAAGCCCCGAACGAATCAAGGAAATGCTGGAAAAGCATCGCTTCGTGTATCTAAAGCCGACGGCGGGCAGTTTAGGGAAAGGAATTTACCGGCTCACCTACCATCCCAAGCGGGGCTATTTCGCACGTTTCCGCCGGGGCGGTAAAAATGTGCTGCTGCGCTTTGCCAACTTCAGCCTGCTGATGCGGCTGCTGCGCGGCAGCGGGCGAATGACCAACTATGTCGTACAGCAGGGGATTCGCCTGATTGAAATCGATAACTGCCCGATTGACTTCCGCTTTCACTTAAACAAGAACGGACAGAATGAGTGGGTTGTGGCCGGCATCGGCGCCAAGAAGGCCGGGAAAGGCAGCGTCACGACACATGTGAAAAACGGCGGGTCGTTAATGACACCGGAGCAGGTGCTCACCCGCATCTACGGCTCACGGGCGGATCAGGTCCTCAGCAGCACCAAAGCGGCCGCCATCAAGCTGGCTGAATCGATTGAGGGCAATTACCGCCACCGGCTCGGCGAGCTCGGGTTCGATATCGGGATTGACCAAAAGGAACGCATCTGGATGTTTGAAGCCAACGCCAAGCCGGGCCGGGCTATCTTCCGCCATCCAGCCCTGCGGGCGCAAGGCGCAGCTTCCTTGAATTATATCATTGACCACTGCATCTACTTGAGCAACTTCCGCAGGAGGAGGGAGCCGTAAGTGGAACTTACCAATTCGGACGCCGCCAAAAAAACGGTTATCGCGATCCTGACGATGGATGATGACAACCGCAAATTCCGAGGCAATCATAACAATTTCATTGACCTGATCCGCGCAGGTCAGGAATCTGGCGCCACCGTGTTCGTCGTCACTGTCAAGCATCTGAAGCTGACGCAAAAACGGGTGATGGGCTATGTTTACGATTTTAACGCCAAAAGCTGGATGCCCCAATGGATGCCGCTGCCCAATGTCATCTACAACCGGATTCCGCTGCGCAAAGACGAAATGCAGCAGGAAGTGCAGCAAATCATTACGGCCTGCACACGCCACAGATCGATTAAATTGTTTAATCCGACCTTTTTTAACAAATGGACGCTTTACGAATGGCTCAATAAAGCCAAAACCACCAAAAAATATATTCCCACCACCCAGAAGCTGTCCAGCCGCGGAGACCTCAAAGCATTGCTCAGCGTGCATTCCGCTTTGTATTTAAAGCCGGAGCGCGGGAAGGCGGGCAAAGGAATTATGCGCATCGACCGCGAGATCCAGAAGCTGAAGCGCCGGACGCAGTACAGCCTGACGATTCAGGAAGAAAAAAACAGCCAGACGCTTCGTTATAAGGAGCTCGACGGGCTATGGACCAATTTGAAGCAGGTTGTCGGGGATGAGGAATACATTGTCCAGCAGGGAATCCCCCTGTCGGTTTATAAAAACCGTCCCTTCGATTTGCGGGTCCTTGTGCAAAAAAACAGCAAGGGACTGTGGGATTTGAGCGGCATTGGCGCGCGGCTGGCCGGAAAGTCCAGCATTACCACCCACGTTCCACGCGGCGGCTCCATAGACGACCCGGAAAAGCTGCTTGCCTTCAGCTTCGGGACACTGCCGGCCAAGCGGCTGATTCAGCGGATTAAAAAGGCTTCCTTGTCCATTGCCCGGCAAATTGAGAAGAAGTCCGGCTATCTGCTGGGAGAAATGTCGATGGACCTCGGCGTTGACCGTGGCGGGAACATCTGGTTTTTCGAAGCCAATTCGAAGCCGATGAAATTCGACGAGCCGCACATTCGCAAAAAATCGCTGGAACGCTTAATTCAGTTCAGCACGTATTTGACCAACAAGCAAGGCCGAAGCGGCGGGCAATCTTCATGAGCCCCGCCCGCTGGAAGCCGATATTTAAACAGAAAGAAGGTGCGCGCGTTGGCCGCCCCGACTCTTGGCGTCATCTCGCTTTATAGCGGCGATCACAGCCGTAAAATCTGCTCGGAGGAATTAAGTTATTTCAAGAAGCTTGTGCTGCAGGGCCACGCGCTGGGGTTGAACGTCATTGTATTCACGCCGCAGGATGTGGATGATGCCGGGCGCAGAGTGTACGCCTTCCTGTACCAGCAGAGCACCGGACGCTGGATCCGCAGCTGGCAGCCTCTGCCCCCGCTCATCTATGACCGCTGCCGCTTTCAGGCCTCACGCCGGTTCCAGCAGTTCAAGCGATTCCGTGAGAAATATGCGAGCCAGTTAACGTTCTTGAACCGCCCGCTTGCCAATAAATGGACCATCAACGGCGTATTAGCCAGAAACAGCAGCATCCGGCCCCATCTGCCCCAAACCACCCGCTACACCCCGCTCGCATTGCAAAAAATGATCCGGTCCACCTCGCTCGTATACGTAAAGCCGATTAACGGAACTGGCGGCCGCGGCATTCTTCGGCTGGAGAAGCTGGACAACGGCCAAATCGTCGTTCAAGGCCGGAACCGGCAGCGTCGCATTATCCCCGAGCAGCGGCTGGAGCGCGCGAAACTGCCAACCCGGCTGGCGGCGCTCGGCGTCGGCGGGGATTATCTGGTCCAGCAGGGCATCCGTCTACGGCTGCCGAACGGCCGCGTCCATGACTTTCGTCTCCTCATTCAAAAGAACGGCCAAGGACAATGGGAGATTACCGGCTGTGCAGGACGTATCGGCCCGCCGTCAAGCATTACCTCCAACCTGCATGGCGGCGGCCAGGCCATCAGTATGGATGCCCTGCTGCGCCGAAGATTTTCCTCTGAAGCCAAGGTCGATTCCATCCGCCAAGCCATGTACCAGCTGAGCCGGAATATTGCAGCCTATTTGGAGGAGCAGTACGGCAAGCTGTGCGAGCTTGGACTTGATATAGCGGTTGATCCAGGCGGTCATCCGTGGCTGCTGGAGATTAATCCGAAGCCCGCTCGGGAGGTATTCACCCGGATTAAGGAGCATCAAACATACCGGAACGCCATTCGGCGACCGCTGGAATACGCCTTGTGGCTGCATCGCCAGGGCAGACAGCCGGAGCAATCCGCAGCCGCCCAGTGACAGGCGCGACCCCGCCAGCGAAGCATCATCCGGCGGAAACATCGGGCTGTACTTCGCGCGGGCTCCAGGCAACCAGCGGAACGAAAGGCGCCGGGTAAGCCATAAAGAATTATTAGAATCGTCTCGAAATCACCCGCAAAGCGAAGAAGCGGCATTCCTTACGGATCGCCGCTCTTTTCGCTTTTTACCTTGATTGTATGAATAACGAACACTGGGACGGCATACGAATAACAGACATGTGATGTTAATTTTGACTTGACGAACAGGAGGTAATTGAACTTGATGTCGCCCCGTTATACTATCGTACTGGGAGCCAGCACCCCCGCCGCATTTGATGATTTAGCGAAGGCCATGCACTATTTTTATACGAAGGCCAGTGAACTGACAGAAGAATTTATTGAATTTTATGAGGACAATCGGCTCCTTCTGTCCTGGATTCGCGGCAAAGGCTTAACGATGAAGCGCAAGGCCTTCAAGTAGTGCCGGGAATTCATCAATAAACCGGTCCGAGCCGTCCAGCTCCACCTCAGCGCCGAATCCTGCATAACGGCAGCCAACAACAAACAGCCCGTTCTGCTTTCCGGCCTCCACGTCGGAGGAGCGGTCGCCGACCATCCAGGCGCTCTGCAAGTGATGTCGCCGCAGAAGCAGGTCCACAAGCTCCACCTTTGTCCGGGTCCGGTATTCACCGGCACTGTATATGCCTTCAAAAAACCGGGCAATGTTTGTATACTGCGCTACCTGTTTTACATAGGCTTCAAGACCGTTGCTGGCGATAAAAAGCCGTACCCCGCCTTGGCGAAGGGCAGCAAGTGTTTCGGTCACGCCGGCATACAGCTTGCCGCTTCCCTGCTTCAAGCCTTCGAGCTGGAATTCCAGCAGCAGCTCATCGGCCCGGCGATGCGCTTCCGAGGACGCCTCCGGCATAACACGGCGCCAAATGTCGGCAAGCAGCATGCCTAAGGAGCCTAAAATGAGATCTTCCGATGGAGTAGGACCTTCAAACAAGCCTTCTTCCCGCAGGTTATCAAAGGTGGCGTGGTACGCCGGCAGCAGCAGGCTTTCGGTTTGAAACAAGGTACCGTCCATATCAAATATCATTGCTTCCGGTTTTGTAAATCGCTGTGTCATTGTTTTCTCCTTCTTCGTTTCCCTTCACCGGGATTCTTCTTTGCCTGAAGCCAGGCCATCTGTCCATTATACCGCATGCGGCTGCGCATAAAAATGCTGTTTTCGGCAAAATCTATGGCGGTATATAGACCAGCGGCTGCGCCTGCAGCAAGGAGGAGCTTACCTGTGGAGAACAAATCGCATTCCGGCAATTACACCGGCACGACAAACATGAAGGCCAAGAATCAGGATATGGCTTTCGTCAATAATAATGTCGAAGGGGCCAAGGACACGCGGGAAGAGAAGGACCCGGATAAAAAAATCCCGCAGTAGTCCACTCCAATTCCAGCTAGAGCAAAAAAAAGAACCCATGCCGGCGATGCCTCGAAGCAGGCCGTGCATGGGTTCTTTTTTGATGGCTTCCCGCAAGGTACTGTCGCTGGATAGCGGACGGTCGGAGGGCCTTACAGGATGGACAGGAAGGGATACCGTCTACGTCACTCGCTACTGGCGACAGCCGCAGGCACATTCACCGCGGCGTAAGCCCCCGCACCGATGACCAGGCAGTTCAGCTGCTGGCCGCCGGAACAGCCTCCGTCGATGCCGATTTTGTCCCCGCCAAACCAAATATCCGGTTTGCCGTGAATGATAAACGTTTTGGTATGACCAAAAACAACCGTCTTGTCCACGACCGTCTTCTTGCGGATAAAGTTTTCCCGAATCCACATGAAATCACGCTCCGGCTGATCCCGCCAAGCAGGATAATCCGGATTGAGCCCGGCATGCACATAGATATGGGACGCATCCTCCGCATATAGCGGCAATTGCTGCAGAAAGCTCAAATGGTGCCCGTAATCGGTGCGAATCAGATGCTTCATCTGTTCCAGACCGGGGCCGAAATCCTCGATTTGGTGCGGAGACAGCCCGCAATAGCTGGCAAGCGTCTGCTTCCCCCCGTGGTCCAGAAATTTCCGCCGGGTTTGGTGCTGCGATTCGGTCAGCTCCTCTTCAATGCGTATAAAATCCACGAACCGCTGATCGTGATTTCCCCGCAGCGCTACGGCTCCCTCATCCTGCACAAGGCGCATCACAAGGTCAACGGTTTCCCTGCTCCTTGGCCCCCGGTCCACAAAGTCCCCAAGAAGCATCAGCCTGTCCTCGCCGGGATTATACTTTACGCGGGCCAGCAGTGCCTCCAGCTCGCCGCAGCAGCCATGAATATCGCTTATCGCCAGTGTTCTCCCCATTGCCTCCCGCTCCTTTCGCATGTCATCGCCTTACGTATCGTTGACATTATTTTAACAGAAATAAACGGATGTTTTTACTGGCTTCAGGCCCGAAGGCGAACTTTTTTTAGCAAGCCGGTCTGCCGGCCGCGCAGTTCCGCACGCGCGCAGCTCCCAGCGCGCGGTGTTTCGCTGCATGACGGCGGCCGGTCGACCACATGCAAGCAGCTGCTAATCAGCCTCCCCACCGTACCCCAGCCTTCGGTGCGTGTGGATGCTGCCGCTCCGTTCCGTCTCCATCGGTGAAGGCGTAACTCCTCCAATCACGCATCCCCGGTTCGTTCAGGACTGTGATGATGAGAATGGGAATGCGAATGACCGTGACCATGATCATGACTGTGCGGATGGGAGTGGCTGTGCTCATCCACATACGTCACGGACAGCTCGGCATACAGCACGCCCTTCTGCACCTGGATTTTGTGCTGAAGCTCGCGAAGCTGGGCCAGAATTCCCCGCACCACTATGATTTCCAGGCATTGATTATGATTCAAATGAACATGCATTGTCGAAATAATATGCTCATGGTATTGATGCTGCAGGTCCATCAGCGTCAGCGGCAAATCACTTACCTCATGATCATAGACCATGACGATGGTGCCGGCCACCTGCTGACCGTTATCCAGACGCCGCGGCTCCAGCAGCTCCTTGCGCACCAAATCGCGAATCGCCTCAGAGCGGTTCGTATACCCCTGATCAGCAATATATTGGTCAAATTGTTTCATCAGCTCTTCAGGCATGGAGACGCCGAAACGGGTCAGGACATCTTTCTCCATATCATTCACCTCAACCATTCGATATCCTTACATTTTAGCACAGATTCAAAAATAAAAACGAACCCCATTTCCCGTCAAGCGGAAATCAGGTTCGTTTTGTTATTTTCCGGTTTATTCAAGGCTTGTCAAAGGTGTAGGTCTTCACCCAATGGTCTCCGCCGGAAGCCGTGGTATATAGAACAGAGGCTTCGGTTGAATCCCGGGTAACCCACCAGCCATGGCTCGCATCGGCCATGGCCAGCAGCGCGCCGCCGGAGCCGGGTACCTGCTGCTTGCCGCTGGTCCAGGTTTTGCCGCCGTCTGTTGTCCAGCCCACAGCGTTAGCCTGGTCACATGCCGGGCAATATCCGCCCATAAAGGCTGTCGTTTTGTCGACGACATAGAGCTGTCCGGGCTTGGAGCCCGCATTTTTCGGACCGCCGTTGTAATCCGCAGGGAAGCCTGGCGCAGGACCGGCGCCTGCCGTTGAATTAGCAATCACGGTTGTCCAGCTTGCCCCGCCGTCGCTTGTATGGAATAAGGAATATGACGTCTGGGACATTCCCGAATCGCCAATCAGCTCCACCCACGCATCCTCCGTACCGGCGGAGCGAATGATCGCATCGGTCACAGGCGCTACCGTATTCCGGGTCATAACCGCCTGCCAGGTTTTTCCGCCGTCACGGGTTCGTTGAACGTTAATTTGATTGTTCTGTACTGTAACCGCCCAGCCGTTGCCGGCATCATGGAAATATGCGCTGCCCGCCATATGCTCAGGCACCGGCAATGTGGTCCAGCTTTTGCCGCCATCCGTTGTACGGGCATTGCCGCTAAAGGCTTCCGTATTGCTTACAAAATGCAAGAAGGACGCGTTTGGAACCGTTCCCGCGGGGGACCACTGCTTTCCGCCGTCTGCAGTATGCAGCAGCGTCCGGGAAGCGGAGCTGCCCGCTGTCTTTGCTTCGTTCTGGCTAAGCACGGCCCAAGCGTTTTGCCCGTTTAACGCGAACAGCTGCTCCACGTTTTGCTTGCCCTGATACTGCAGCTTCCATTGCTTGCCTCCGTCATCCGTACGGGCAATCCAGCCGCTGCCGCCCGCCCAGCCTGCATTCGGATCAATCATCCGCACGGCATTGACAGTTCCGAGCTTCACCGCTGCCGGGGTCGGCTCTCCTGCGGCTCCACCGGCCTGTCCGCCGGAAGCAGCGCTTCCACCTGCAGGGCTCTGGTCCTGTGGAGACGGGGATTCGGACACCGCCGGAGAGCCTGCCGGGGCTGCTCCCTGGGCCTGAGTTCTCGACTCACAGCCTAGAAGCAGACTTAACATACCGATCAGCAGCATGAGCAGGATGCCAGTCCCGATCTTGTGTTTTAACATCTGCAATCACTCCTGTCTTTTCTACTAGGACGAAAGGGTTCTTCTTTAAGTTGCACTGAAATATGCCCGTCTATCACACCGGTATACTTCACCTAGCAAGTATAGGAAATGGATAGGAAGGTCAATTTATAAATATCTGTTAGGTAAGGGGCTCGGCACATGACGTATGGAGAAATTTTATTTCGTACGGCAACGTCCTTCGTTGCTCTGCTCGTTCTGACGCGCTTGCTCGGTAAAAAACAAGTCGGGCATTTAACATTTTTTAATTATGTTACAGGGATTACCTTCGGCTCCACCACGGCCGAGATTATCGTCAACAAGCAAATCACGCTGCTGCAAGGAATATCCAGCCTCGTCTTGTGGTCGCTTATGGCGTTCTTCATCGCATGGACCGGATTGCGATCCGTCAAAGCGCGTGAGATTCTCGACGGCCAGCCCACAATTCTCATCAAAAAGGGAAAGATTCTGGAACAGGCCCTGGCTGAACAGCACCTCAACATCGACGATTTAAGCATGCTGCTTCGGAACAAGGATGTCTTCTCCCCCGAAGAAGTCGAATTTGCAATTCTGGAGCCGGACGGTCAACTCAGTGTGTTAAGAAAAGAAGAACTGCTGCCTGCAACAAAAAAAGATATCAAAGCAGCCGTTACGCCGATTCACAGCATCCCGACCGAGCTTATCGTCGATGGGAACATCGTAGAAAAAAATCTTCTAAAAATGGATGTCTCCGTTGTCTGGCTCAACCAACAATTAAAAAAAAACGGCATTCTTTCTTTGGATCAAGTGTTTTACGCAGAGCTCCAATTGGACGGGACGCTATATATCGACAAATACGAGGACTCAACCCCCTAACAAAACCGGCTGCGGGTAGCTTCAACTGGTGAAATTTGATAAAATAACACGAAGACCTCCTGTTCTGGGGGTCTACCTTTTTATAGGAGGCGTGCATATGAACAAGCTTAGTTTACATGTTGTTATGGGGGCGTACCGCGTCGGAGGAGTGATCTATCATGAACCATAGCTTCCTGCTGCAAGGGTCGCGTACGCAGTTGGTCAATCAGCTCGTTTATTTTGATGAGGAAAAAATGAATTTCCTGGACCACTATTGCCCCGGTCACACTCGCGATCGGCTTCGCAACGAACAGCTGTTGTCCGTTTATACCAGTACACTGGAGCAGCTCCTTGCGGATTTCACCGCAGAGCGTCTGAATGCCATGGTCTTAATCGGCAGCCAGGTCCGGCTTCATTATGTAGAAGACAGCTTTACGGAATTATTCACCATCGTATTCCCGCATCAAGCCGATCCGAACAAAAATATGATTTCCTTCTTGTCTCCGATCGGTCATCAGCTGCTGCTTGGGCGGGCCAATGAATCGTACCCGCTGCTTGTGCCTTCCGGAGAAATTACCGTTCGCATCGAGGAAATCAAGTACATGAACCGCGGCGATTTCAAGGAGCAATACAGCTACGGATAACGCCGGGCGATATTTACAGATGAAGCTGCCAAAACGAGGGCAATGAAAAAAGCTCAAGCAGTCCCTGCCCTTCGGGCATACTGCTTGAGCCTTTTCGTCTGTGCAGGAGATAAAAATGAAAACAAAAATGGAAATGACTACGGTTCCGTGTAGATTCCGCTAATAACATTGACCCGTTGAACTCCTTTTTGCAGCTTCATATAAACTCCCCCAGGCTATGATTTTAAGAAATGATACAGCGTATAAGAAATCGCCGCTATGACCATGATGGCTGTAGACAAAATCGAAAGCCATTTGAAAAAAGCCTCGTATTTTATCTCCGGATCGCTGCTTTCTCTGGTTAGCTTCTTCTTACGAATCCCCGGCTTGTCCATATCGTCCTTGCGTGAATTCAACCGTTCCCACCTCTTTTACTAACGGAAGCGTTATTCCGTTCCGCTGGTTTTGTAAACGATGAGGATTGTGCTGCGCTGATTAACCGTTCCCGATGGCGTCGATTTCATCATGGAGCCGTAGCAGACATTAATGACTTGGTCATCGCGCAAATCCGCCAAAAATTGGTTCGCCTTCTTCTCTGCGTACGAGGCGTCCGTATCAATAAATTCTTTCACTTGAATCATGGTCATCATCCTTCTGTGTGTAGTTGTCGATTGCTAGAAACGTACTGCCTGCTGCTTGCCTGTCCGGAAGCACCGCCCCTCTGCGTCAATCGGCATTTAATGTAAAATTTCATTAAAAATATAGCAAGGCACCCCACCCCAAAGGTGGAATGCCCACACATGTCCACCATATCATTGCTGACGTGGCGTGTCAACTGTTGTTTGTTTACCAGTCGGTCATAAGGAAATAGATTTAGCCGTGCAACGGTATACCAAACTGCAAAGAAATAGAGTATGTCTTACCTCCGTCACCTGTCATTTATCTCAAACAATGACATTTCTAAAGCCTTTCTTTTTTAATAATCCTTCGCTGTCTGAAGTAAATTCCTCGAACGGTTTTCCGGCTGGTACTGCCCGTTCTTTTCCCCATGTACGAATTTGATCAATTTGTTCAGGGCTTGTCTGGGATAAAGGAACCACATTCTCGAAGTATCGTATAAAAGTATCTTCCGTAATGGAGTCATCTCCCTTAACAACAGCTTGCTTCACGACATCGCGCACGGCCGCTTCCAAATCGGAACCTGCGAATCCTTCCGAAATGCGGACCAATCGCTCCATTAAAGAATCGCTCAGAGCAGTTTTCAGGCCTTTTTTAACATAGATTCGAATGATTTCTTCTCTTTCTTTTGGTGTCGGCAAATCAACAAAAAATAATTCATCAAATCTTCCGCGGCGAAGTAATTCCGGGGGTAATTTCGAGACATCATTTGCTGTAGCCACAACAAATACTCTCGCCATACTTTCCTGCAGCCAGAATAAAAACTGACCTACCATACGGGTTGATGTTCCCCCGTCCCCACTGCCCAAAGCACCCGCCAGGCCTTTTTCTATCTCATCAATCCAAAGCACACATGGCGCCACATGATCGCTGGTAGAAAGAGCCTCTTTTAATCTAGCCTCGCTTTGACCTAAATACTGCCCTTGAATCGTGGACAAATCCAAACGGTACAGCGGAAGCTTCCAAGCCGCAGAAATGGCTTTTGCAGAGAGAGATTTCCCACAGCCCGGAACGCCCACAAGCAGGATTCCGCGAGGAGGCCGAATGCCTCGTTCCCGTAGGTCTGCTGTCATCAGCTTCTCATTTGCATCAAGCCATCTTTTGAGTCCCTCGAGACCGCCTATCTCGTAATCCTCTCGGACCTGTACCCGCTCAATTCCTGAAATATCAGCAAAAATCTGATCCTTCGCGTACATCAGCTCATCTAAATCTTCGTTTCTAATCGTGCCATTGGCCAATAAGGTTGCAATGACATTCTCCCCTTCAATCTGGCTGATTCCAGCCAAAATGGCAGCGGCTTTTTTTTCTTCCTCCGCTCCCCATTCTATCGGAATTTCACTTCGGTATGGGGAGATTTGGGAACGGATAATTTCCAGCATCTCATCTTCATTCGGGGGATCAAGTGTGACTGACATGCCATGTCTTTGCAGTGGTCCCCATACCGGCTTATTCGTAATGACAATCACGCTGCCGCCCGATTCTGTCGCCAGCATGACCACATCCTGAAACTGCCGAGCTGTTGGCGTATCATCTTCCATGTCTTGCACATCTGTAAACACAAAGGATAAGTTCTGTTGCTGCCCGATTTTTTGGCTTACGAAATCAAGCCCGCCCATTACAGAGCGGTCATCATTTATCAAACGGTTAGAGTTCATATCCCGTGTGCCTTGCGAGATGGTATGATAATAAATCGGTATAGTAAGCTTATTGGCAATCGAGCCGAGAGCTTCCAAAGCCCTCGACCGTTCGGCTGTCCTGATCGAAATAAACGGAATTCTTGCCTTCAAATATCGTTCCAGTGTTACCTTACAATTGTTTAGGCTGCTCATAGTTAAAATATAACCCTTCTTTTTTTCGGATTTTGGGCCATTCCTTTTTGTGAAGGCTGGGTATAAAGCCCCGTCTCGGCTTTTAGTTCATCATACCGGACAAGCGAATTATTTTTGAGCGTCATACGGAGTTGTCCACTACGATCCGACCTAGCACTTTCTTCAAGTGAAGCCTGTGTGTCTTGAACATATCGGGATAATACATCATTCATGGTGTGCTGCACATTAGCGGGAAATGCTTGAAGCGAAGCCACCCTTTTTATCTTGGCGAAGCGTTTTCTTGCATTTACAAGCACACTTACAATCTCCGTTTCATGATTGCCGGCTCTTGATAATCCAAGATTGAGCTGTTCCGAGGCTTGCTTGAGCCTGAATTCAATAACAGCATACACACGCTGAGTCAGCTTCTCTGCTACTACCGGCTTCCATTCGAGAGTTCCTTGTTCCATGAGATACAGCATTTCTTCATCGTCTTGTCCTTCAACAAAACGCTCGAAGCAGTCAACCCAGTCAGCATATGTCGTAGGAATCCTCATAGGAATCTGCTCCTCTTTCTGCGGATAAGCTGACCAGGCGGCCTTAAATCCCATTCAGGAAATTCACCCGCGAGTATTTCATTGGTATTTACTTTTTGAAGCACCTCAAGGCTTGGTTGACGCTGTTCTACTGGCTCCTCTCGAGAAGACTTAGACCTCTGTATAATGACCGGCTTTGATTCGTTTTCCAATCCATTCTCCTCCTTCTTCAAGATTGAACAACCCTGCGGGCCGAATCCAGGCTGGAATACACGTACTGCTCGGAACTGATATGTTCTAACAATTCCGTTACCTTGATTGCTGACAAATCAGCTTGGTGGTACTCTTTCCGATAATCGACAACATCCGTAAGGACAGCCCTCAAAATATCTTTGCAGCTTTCAAGCAGCAATTCGTAATCTTTTGTTATTGTTTTTTTGGCTATTTGAATGAACAACAGTCCAAATCCAAAATACATAAAAGCCATCAAGGCAAAAATAAATAAAAATGTCGTTTGGATACCAAAATAAACAAAAGCTCCACCCACTACAAGACTGAACCAATGTTTAAATTTGATTTTAGCTGCCGCTAACTCGGCATCACGACGATGATTCATATGCGTACTTAACGATTCCATGAGCAATACTTCATCTTCCCCGTTTTGAGTACTCCCAGACCAATCATCAACTTGAATCGCAATCTGCTGGGGAACAGCAATACGGTTCTCTGCAGTAAAATCATCATGAGCTTGCCGTATCCAGTCTCTGGATAAAGCAAATGAGAATTTTTGAGTAGCTGGTGAGGCGTAAAAGGTTTCTGGGACCATAACAAAGTTTGTGAGCAATTGCGTAAAGCTTAACTTGCTGTCCTGTGTTTTTTCCGTTGCTAAACGATTTTGTGCAGCAGCACGATCACCGTTTTCCTCAATAATTAAAGCCTGGAGACGTTCCTCATTTCGAAGTGGAACCTCTTCATCATCAAACTTTGAAACTAAAACATCCAATAATGCATCCACAGCCACAGCGATGCTTTTGGAGGGTGTGATCTCCTTAAATAAAATAGCTTGAAAATAATCTAAAATTGTCTCATGAAGCCTTGCTTCCTTCAGTGACGTTTCCATTTGAGGCCAGGTATCCGAGTATTTTTTTAAATGAGGATAAATATTGTCATCCAAATGTCTTATTTTTGCTTGAAGCGCCTGCTTCCAATTGCTTCTCTGCTCTTCAACAAAGCCCGCATCTTGTGATAATTCTTCAATCCATGATTCGAAATGTCTTGCACATTTAGAACGGGCTTCGGGTCCAAACACGCCATTGGTAAATCCATCGATCAGTACAATAATTTCTCGTTCCAATTCATGGGGCTCTTGCATTCCGAAATATCTGTCTAACCAATCCCTGCTCGCTCTGAAGCGCGCTGCCCTTCTTGTTACTAGGGCGAAGAATAAGGAAGTTTTCTCATCATCGCGCCGCAACGCCTCGGCCATGGCACGTTCGGCTAAATCCCGATTATCATTCAGCCAGGCTGCCAGTGCAATTAAGCATGGTGCCAGCCAATACCGGGGCGCGGCTAGCATGTACTCTTCGGATGCATTTTCAATCGTCTCTTTCTTAACTAAACGAATATCTACAGCCTGCAGAATTCCTGTAACTCTTCGTCTAACCTCTTCATAATGACCGAAGCGATGCTCAAGCTCCTGACGGATTTTCAGGACTCTCGTTTCAGCCAGCTGCAGTTCCTTCGCCAGCAAATCCCGCTTCACAAAATCTTGAAATTCCTGAGCAAGAGCGTCAATTCTTGCTTGCGTATTTTTCACTTCGGATTCAACATTCACTATATAATTCCCAACCGTTTCAACTTGCCGGGAAACATACTGCACTTCATTTTGCAAGCTGGTAATGCTGGAACTCATGATTTGAAGGTTATTCAACGTCTGGATTTGCTTTGAAATCTGATTAACATCACGCTGCAAACCGCTAAGATTCGACTGAATCTTCTGGACCCCTTTTAGTGTGGATTGACTGATTTCCTCGTTAGACATATCCGCCTCCGTCTCCGCGTGTAAAGGCTACATGCCCTTTAGCGCCAACAGCGCAAATGGAATCGTTATAAACCTCAATAAAAGCATAGCCGGGATGCATTGCTAATCCTCGAACCTTTTCCATCCCGGACGGCAAAGGCTGACCGACTTTGTAGTGCTGTATGATGAGCTGTCTCATGTCTAAGGTATGAACTTCAAAGGGCTTGCCAAGATAACATTTGGCTACAATTCCAATTAAAAACTGGTGGGGCTTTAATTCTGGAAATTCATTACGAATAGCCTCGACTAATGCTTTTACCTTGGTATGGTCACATACAGCCCCCAGAGCATCAAGCTTTACCACAGCATCCAGGTAGGCCTGAGACCGCTGCTGACGAAGCCTTTTCTCAAGTGCGGGTCCGTCAAGCTTTACGGTTGCTTTTACTGTAGCAGGGGCTTCTGTACTCAGCTGGACCTTCGTGTTTTTTTGAGCGCTAAACTGGATCATGGGTCTCTTACTCATAAGTACATGTTCACCTTCCTGTCTGAATGACTTTTTAAAACTGCATAGATATTGTGTCTTAACATAAAAAAGATTCGACAATTCTTGATTTTATTCCTTCTTTTTCCACAGTCTACTGTAGATTTTTGTCATCCATCTTATTTCATACTGATTCCCATGGATGGAGAAATGCATGTAATTTTTACCTTCATCGCTGAAAAAGCCTATCCGGTTAAGAACCCGCCTATCCGGTTATATTGATGAGAACCGTGCCTGACACCGTGGAATTCTCTGCAATGCTTGTACCATCACCGCTGCGAATTGCGCCCGTTTGCCAGCTGTAATCTAGTGTCCTTGCCCTTTGCGGTCCCCTCTTATTCAGCCCATATGAAAAAACTGTTGCATTCATCGTACAGGCGGTGCTATAATCGTAAAAATTTACTCAACCGGAGAGGAGCTTTTACCCTTGGCTTATTACTATCCAGAAGCATCGCGTACGTTCAGTGAATATCTGCTCGTCCCCAACTTAACGACCAAGCAGTGTACACCGGCTAACGTCGTATTAACGACCCCCATCGTCAAATTCAATAAAGGGGAGCAGCCGAAGCTGGAGCTGAAAATTCCGTTCGCTTCTGCGGTTATGCAGGCTGTATCCGATGATCGGATGGGCATTGCGCTGGCCCAAAATGGCGGCATCTCCTTCCTGTTCGGTTCGCAATCCATCGAGAGCCAGGCGGAAATGGTCCGCAAAGTAAAAGGCTACAAGGCGGGCTATGTCATCAGCCGCTCCAACCTGACGCCGGATCACACGTTGAAGGACGTGCTGGCACTGAAGGAGAAGAACGGCCACTCGACCATAGCAGTTACCGAGGACGGGACAGCCACCGGAAAGCTGCTGGGCATTGTCACCGGCCGGGATTACCGGATTAGCCGGGACTCGCTGGATAAGCCTGTCCGTGATTTCATGACTCCGTTCTCCAAGCTGATTTACGGCAAGGCGGGAATGTCGCTGAAGGAAGCTAATGATCTGATTTGGGAGCACAAGCTGAATTCGCTGCCTTTAATCGATGAGAACCAGCATCTGACCTATCTGGTCTTCCGCAAGGACTACGACCGCAACAAGGAATTCCCGAACGAGCTGCTCGATGAGCGCAAAAGCTACCGGGTTGGCGCGGGCATTAATACGAAGGATTACAAGGATCGGGTTCCTGCGCTGGTGGAGGCAGGGGTCGATGTGCTTGTTATCGATTCCTCTGACGGCTATTCCGAATGGCAGGCCGATACAATCAAATTCGTAAAAGAACATTTCGACGTCAGCATCGGAGCAGGAAACGTGGTCGATAAAGAAGGCTTCCTGTATCTTGTGGAGGCAGGCGCGGATTTCATTAAAGTAGGTATCGGCGGCGGCTCGATATGTATCACCCGGGAACAAAAAGGGATTGGCCGCGGCCAGGCATCGGCGCTGCAGGAGGTTGTACAGGCGCGGGATGAGTATTTCGCCCAAACCGGTGTATATGTTCCGCTTTGTTCGGATGGCGGCATCGTGCACGATTATCATGTAACTCTGGCTTTGGCCATGGGAGCAGATTTTATTATGCTGGGCAGATATTTCGCCCGCTTCGACGAAAGCCCGACCAAGAAGGTAAAAATCGGCGGAAGCTTCGTCAAGGAATATTGGGGCGAAGGCTCCAACCGCGCCCGCAACTGGGAGCGTTATGACACCGGCGGCAAAGAAACCCTCTTGTTCGAGGAAGGCGTGGATTCCTACGTCCCTTACGCAGGCAGCCTGCGGGAGAATCTCGACAAAACGCTCGGCAAAATCAAGTCGACGATGTGCAACTGCGGCTCCTTGTCCATTCCTGAGCTGCAGCAAAAAGCCCGTATCACGCTCGTCTCCGCGACAAGCCTGGTAGAGGGCGGCGCGCATGACGTTATTTTGAAGGAAAATACGTCGTCGTTCTCCGTCGATTAACATTCGGCGAAAGGGCCAACCTGATTCCGATTAACAATGCAGCGACCAATCAGCCTACGCTAAAAACCTTGAACGCTCCAAAAGAGCCGTTCAAGGTTTTTTCCTTCTTGCAGCCGGGCATCAAGCTCATCTTCAGGCTCGTCTCTTACTGCCAGATACGACATTTGCAACGGCTTAAACCGACATCAGCTTCCCTGAAGGGAATAGATTGAGCGCCGGCAGGCTTTCCGGCCAGACCACCATCCAAATCCACAGGCAGATGCTGATGCTCCAGCTTGCCTGGGTTACAAAACGTTCCCCCCAGCCGCCATTGGCATACAGATGGAGGGCGATTTTCAGCTTGGGCACGAACAAGGAATGAATCCCCTCGCTGCCCGGCAAGTCCCCCGCCAAATGCGTCCACCAGCCGATCAGCAGGCCCGTCATCAGCGCAATCATCCACCACGGGCTGAATGCCACCAGGGACATGCCGCCAACCGTCAGCGCAGCGGCAAACTCCGGCGTATGAATGATACCGCGGTGCCGCACGAACGGAACCGCCATTATGGCAACTCCGACAAAAGCGATAAACCAATGCAAATGAAACTGCATATATCCGACAAGCACCAGCGCCCCGACGCCCAGCAAGATCAAATCCCTTAGACGAGACAAGGCGATCAGCAGCAGCCCGCCGCCCGTAATAAGCGGAGCGCTCCGCACCAGCTCCTCCGGCATCCATACAGGCGGCGGCAGTAAGCCGAAGCGGACCAGGCCCAGCAAGATTCCCGCTACCAGAAGCAGGGAGCCGTACAGGTTAAATTTACGCCGGATCGCTGCCGGAAAAGGTGTAATCAGCTTGCTGGCGGTGCTTGTTTTGGAGTCAATATCCGGCGCTCTGGAGCCTACCGCTACGCCTGCCAGCGTAATCAGCGCTCCAGCCGCCCCATGCTCTCCCGTGATTCCGCCGGTCTGTGTGAGCCACACGGTGCCCAGCAGGATGCCAAAGGCCAGATGACCAGCATTGTTCAATGATAACTCCCCCATTTCACCCTGCAACAGCAAAAGCCGTCCACGGAGGAACGGCTTTGCGGTACGTTATGAATACGACAAAGATGAATTCCTGTTATGCTTTTCAAGCCTTGCCTATATGATTCGTTGGCGGCCGCCCGTTTCAGACGCCCCTGCCGCTTATATCTTATTCATCGAAATAAATATATTCCTGGTCGGTCTCGAGGAAAATTCCTTTATAGCCTGCCCGGCTCGGGATCGAAAATAATTGTTCCCCGTACAGCGGAGCCGGAATCATGAAATGGAAAACCTGCTCATCCGCCCGTTGTCTATCTATATAAATGCCGGGTATTCCATCGTATTCCTCCGCCACTGCAGCCTCGGATGCCTGCTGCACGCGGCCTGCGGTCAAGTGCCCCTTCAGCCGCGCAATTTTTTTCATAATATGGTCCCTCAGCGGAAGCGGCCCCGGTGTGTGAGGGAAGGTATACCGGTCCACATCCTTGAGCAGCCAATAATGAAAAAGGTGGTGAAGCAGCTCTTCATCAAATTCACTATAAACGGCCCAGCCTTCCTTGTCCGCCAGACCACGGGTCCACAGCGTTATAAATGCCTCCAGCGCATTGCCGTATTGGTCCTTGCGGGTCCGGTACAAGCCAAGATAATTTTCATTCGGCTGACGGGTGCAAATTACGAGCCCTGTCACCTCTTTCTGGCCGGAAGCGGCCATGTAATATTTGATTAGTTCTTCTTGCAGCAAAAACTGCTTCTGCTGCAATGCCTGCTTCAGCATGCTTCTCCTCCTTCAAATCAGGCCGCGATTCCCAAGGCTGGGCCCTGAATTTTTGCAGATGAATAACCCGCCTAGTCATTCGTTTATTTTAACTTATTTCGACAAAACATGAAACCTTACGACACCCGGAGCAAAAAAAACGAAGCACCGGAACGGCGCTTCGTAAAATGTGTTAAATCGCTTCGTAGACCGTTTATTTCTTTGTTCCGGAGACGGGAGAAATAAACCAATAGGCTAGCCCAACAAACAAGCCCCCGCCGACAATATTGCCCAGCGTGACAGGGATCATATTGTGAAGCCAGCCGCCAATCGATACAGTCTCTGGATGCTGAGGCAGGAAATAAGCCAGGCTGAGAAGGGTCATATTCGCCACACTGTGCTCATAGCCGCTCGCGATGAAGCCGAACAGGCACCACCAGATCAGCACCAGCTTAGCTGTATCCTCCTTCGCCCTGCCCACCATCCACAAGGCCAGACAAACAAGCCAGTTACATAGAATGCCGCGTAGAAACAGCTCATGTAGCGGCAAAGACATCTTTTTTGCAGCGGCGGCAAAAATAAGATGCTCCGGCCCGGCTGCCTTGAACAATCCCGAACCGGTCACAAGCAGGGCGAGAATAACGGCCCCGGCCAGATTGCCGGCAAAGACGTACAGCCAGTTTTTTAACGTATCGTTCACCGTCGTTCGGCCGGCCAGCGTGCTCATCGTAAAAAACATGTTATTTCCCGTAAACAGTTCCGATCCGGCGAAAACAACGAGGGTCAGGGCGAGCCCGAAGGACATCCCCATAACCAGGGTTTGTACCTGGGAGCCCGCAGCCGCCAGCGGCGCCCCCACGGAGAAAATTAAAATAATTCCGAGTCCGACATAAGCTCCGGCCAGCATGGATGACACCAGATAACGGGCCAAGCTTTGATTCATGCTTTCTTTTTTCTTCACAGCCGCTTCCACAATGGCTTCTACATGCTGCGTAAACATACGGCATCCTCCTTGTGCTTAACTCCCCGTCCCTTGAAGCTCCGGTTCGCCAAGCAGCACCTGCCCGTCGATTACCTGTACCGGAAAGGTCAGCACCTGCCCGGTATCCGGTGCCTGTACGCGGCCTGACGTCAAATCTATTTTCCAATCATACAGCGGGTCGTACACATAGTTTCCCGACACCATTCCTTCGGCGAGCGGTCCTCCTTTGGGATGCGGGCTCCGGTTTTCCAGAGCAAATATTTGATCAGCGGATGTCCGGAACAAGGCAATCTCCCTGCCCTTGAAGCTGACCACCCGCCCGATTTGCGGCAGAAGCTGCTCCAGCCTGCCTACCGGATAAAAGGCCTCTTGGCTTTTCATCGTTTGTCCCTCCTTATGCATCGTCCAGCTAAGCTTTCGAATGAATTTGCAATTGCTCGAATAAAGCGCTGCTGACTTCAGCGTCCCTGAGCATTTTTGTCCATGGCTCTTCTACCTGATGCAGCGCGAATTCAATACGGGTTACTAGCGCCTTCCGGTTCCCGGTGTCCTCCACCACGGCCTGGCGGATATTATCGAGCCCCATACGCTCCACCCATTCCGAGGTTCTCTCCAAATAATTGCCCGTTTCCCGGTAATATTGCATGACAGCGGCGCACAGGTCCATTAATTCCTGGTCCGTCTTCACCTTGCAAAGTGAATCGGCAAGCCGGGCTTTGACCCCGCCGTTCCCGCCGATGAAAATTTCCCACCCGCCATCGTTTCCGACAATGCCGATATCCTTTGTGCAGGATTCTGCGCAATTCCGCGGACAGCCGTTTACAGCCATCTTGAATTTGGCCGGGAAATCCAGACGTTCAAACTTGCGTTCCAGCAGCGCTCCCATCCCCATGGAATCCTGCGTGCCGAAGCGGCAAAATTGCGATCCGACACACGTCTTGACGGTCCGGAGTGATTTGGCGTATGCATACCCTGACGGCATGTCGAGCTCTGCCCAGACCTTCGGCAAATCCTCTTTTTTCACCCCGATCAGATCGAGCCGCTGCCCGCCTGTCACCTTGACCGCCTTAACCTCATATTTCAGAGAAACGTCGGCGATTTTCTTCAGCTCTTCCGGTGTGGTCACTCCGCCATACATACGCGGTACGACCGTGAACGTGCCGTCCTTCTGAATATTGGCGCCCATGCGTTCATTTACAAAGCGGGATTCCTTTTCATCTTCGAAGGTATCGGGGTACAGCATACCCAAATAATAATTCAGGGCCGGACGGCATTTGGAGCAGCCCTCCGTTTGGCTCCAGTTTAGCACATGCATAACTTCCTTCGTCGTTGTGAGCCCCTTCGCCTTTATCTCCGCCACAATCTCATCACGTCCGAGTGTGGTGCAGCCGCAAATTCCCTGCTTTGCCGCTGCCTTGAAGCCATCGCCAAGCACATACTGCAGCATTTGCTCCACCACCGGCTTACAGCCTCCGCACGAGCGGGTCGCTCCGGTGCAGGCCTTAATTTCTTCGACGGTCGTCAATTGCTTCTCGGTAATGACATCAACAATCGTTTTTTTGGTGACGCCGTTACAGCCGCAGACGATTTCGTCGTCGGCCATCTGCTCTACTCCGGCAGAAGGTCTGCCGTTATGGCTGCAGCCGGAGCCGGTTCCCATGAGCGAAGCATACCGTTCGTCGGTCATGACCGCCCCCTGCTTAACCCATTTCTGCAAATTGGCCGAGTCGGTAATATCCCCGAACAAAACAGCCCCCACCATGACCTGGTCCTTGAGCAATATTTTCTTATACGCGCCTCTCCAATCATCCCTGCTGGTGATGACCCTGTGCTCCGGCCCTTCGATAAATTCGCCGGTCGAGAACACGTCGATACCTGAGATCTTCAGCTTGGTAGATACCACCGAGCCTTCATAAGGCGCGGTTTCCACGCCGCACACATGCTTAGCCAGCACCAGGCCCTGCTCGAATAACGGCGCGACAAGTCCGTAGCAAATCCCGCGGTGCTCCGTACATTCCCCGACTGAATAAACATTCGCCATCGATGTTTGCATGTAATCATTAACCACAATGCCCCGTTTGGTTTGTATCCCGCTCGCCGCAGCCACACTGAAATCAGGCTTAATGCCTGCAGCCATCACGACAAACTCTGCCTCCAGCCCGGTGCCATCGGCAAAGCGCAGCCCGGCCACACGGTCGCCCCCGGTAAGCTCCACCGTCTGTGCCCCCATAAGAAACCGGATGCCTTGGCGCTCCAATTCCGCCTTCAGCATGGAGGACGCCTGCCGATCCAGCTGCCGTTCCATCAAATCCTCCATCAGATGGACAACCGTTACGTCCATTCCAAGGTGAACAAGCCCTTTGGCAGCCTCCAGCCCAAGCAGTCCGCCTCCGATAACAGCCGCTTTCTTACAGGCTTTGGCCGCTTCCAGCATATGATGGCAGTCGGCGATATCCCGAAATCCGACAACGCCTTCCTTCTCTGCGCCGGGCACCGGAAGAATAAACGGCTTTGAGCCTGTTGCAATGATTACTTTATCGTAAGGAACACGGATGCCTTGCGTGGTCACGACTTCCTTATTCTCCTCATCGATATGGGAAACCGTTGTTCCGGCGTGCAGCTTGATGCCGTTATCCCTGTACCAGTCCCAGTCGTTGAGGATAATATCCTCCATCGTCTTGCTGCCGTCCAGAACATAGGATAGCATAATTCGGTTATAATTGGGATGCGGCTCGCTCCCGAACACGGTAATCTCAAACCGTGAGGTCAGCTTCAATATTTGTTCGACCGTACTGATGCCGGCCATGCCATTTCCGATGACAACGAGTTGTTCCTTTTTGTGCATTACCATTGAGGCCCCTCCTTAAACAATCAACTTGTGACTATAGTTGAGAGTATACACGGAAGAGAAGCAGGAACATGTGAGAAAGGTCACACGGTTGTGATTCTTTTCACTTATTATTGAACGTCTTGTGAACTAACGGCCCGGCAAAAATAGACCCCGCAGAAGCAACCGTCCATGCCTTTTCACCACAAATATTCAAGGCGCAAAACCGTACCTGCTGAGCAAAACTTGTCCTTCCGGAAACACGCGGACGAATCTCTCGTAAACGATACGATAAGCATCCGGATGATACCACTCCTCCAGCCCCAGTTCCTCGTATAAGCGGCGTATTCCGAGCTGGCGCGTCCGTTTGCCGCCGCTGCCGTCCCCCATGAAATAATCGTCGATACATACCCGATTGACCAGAGGCAGCAGCTTGTCCGCAAACGCCTCCGTGCTCGGCAGCAGCGGAGCGATGGCCGCTTGAGCGGGAATACCGGCCTCCGCCAACAGCTGAAGCGTCCTTAATCTGGCCTGGATCGGCGGCGCGCCCGGCGCAAAATGCTTGCGGATGTCCTCCCGGTCCGTTTCTACGGTCATGCTAACCCTCACCCGGTCCTGCAGGCGCTGCAGCAAATCAATGTCCCGCCGGACAAGCGGACTGCGGGTCTGCACGAGTACAAAATCAGGGGGGTCGTCAGCCATAACCTCCAGCAGAGCGCGCGTTATTTTTTCCTTGTACTCGGCAGGCTGATAAGGGTCCGTGCTGGATGACATGAAGAGGGTCACTTTTCCTTTGGCTTTGGCCCGCTGAAGCTCCTTCCGTAACATATCCGCCGCCCCCTTCTTCATGTCTACCCACGTCCCCCATGGCTCCTTGCGGAATATGGAAACCGGCATTTGACGCACATAGCAATACGAGCAGCCAAACGAACAGCCGGTATACGGATTCAATGAATGACTGTAATCCGCAAGAAAGCCGCTCCCTTTATTCAGAAGTGATTTGGGCTGCTTGTACTGTTGGTCCGTCTTCATCATTTCCCCCTTCTGCTGAATCGCACAGCGCTGCCGCTCGCTTGTTCCGGCTCGTGCGGCGGTATTCCGCCGGGGTATAACCGGTCATTTTCTTAAACAGTGTGATGAAATAAGGAAGATTCGGCAGCCCGACATCCGCCACAATATCTGTCATCGGATCGTCTGAACCGGCCAGCAGTTCCTTCGCACGGCCCATGCGGACCTGCTGGATGTACGCCATCGGCGTAATGCCTTTTACCCGCTTGAATGTCCGGTGCAGATGATATGGGCTCCCATGACACATGTCTGCCAAGAGGCCCAGTGTCAGTGCTTCTTTATAATTCTGGTCGATGTATTGCGTCATTTGGGCTACCCACTCCGTATCAGGCAGGCGTTCCCCTGTCGGCTTGCACCGTTTACAAGGGCGGAAATGGGCGGACAATGCATGTTTAGGCGTGGGGAATATCCATACATTTTCCTTATTCGGCGTCTTCGACTTGCAGGATGGCCGGCAAAAAATTCCCGTGGTCTTAACCGCATAAAAAAACATACCATCATAGGCGGCATCATTGGCAACAATGGCCTGCCACTGCCGCTCCGTCACGTGTTCCCCGCGTACATGCTCCTGCAGGCTGCGGTCCAGGCCCAGATACTCCTCACGCCCCTGCTTCTCACGCTTGTTCACTCGAATCACCTCCATCACAGTATACCCCTGCTTCCCGCCCGTTGTACGCATTTTTCAATGAAATCGCAAGATATTGAAGCCGAATCAAATTGTGATTTATGCGGTATATAACAAGCAGCCCGCCAAGGTTTGGCGGGCTGTTAAAAATCGAAGCTTAATTGCCTTTTACTAATCTCTTTCTCAGAATAAATCCTAAAGCAATAAGAGCTAATCCAATCATTTCGATGTACCAATGGCTGCTTTCCCCTGTTTTCGGAAGCTGTTGTCCCGTTACAGGTTTGGCCCGGTTCGCACCGAGCGGAACTTCCTCGACATCAATATCGATGAGGAGCTCCTGCTCTGATCCATTCTCGTCCGTTACAACGACAGTAAAACGATCCTTCCCGCTGTAGCCCGGCTCCGGTGTGTACACCCACTGTCCGTTCGGAGCGATAGTTACAGTACCATGCCCCGGCTGCTTGCCAATAGACGGGAATCCTCCCAGAGGCAGATCGATCTCCCCTTCGACCGGTACATCCTGCGGTGTTGTTTTCTGGTCTGTAGGCGGTTTAGCAGGCTGTTCCGGCTGCCCTGGCGCCGGCGTTGGCGTTGCAGATGATACTGGCGTTGCTGTTGGTTCCGGCGTTGGCACCGGAGTTCCTGTCGGTGCCGACGTTGATGAAGGCGTCGGCGTCGCTGACGGTGTTGGTGTCACGGATGGTGTCGGCGTTGCCGATGGTGATGGCGTTGCAGACGGTGTCGGTGTAGACGATGGTGAATCATCATCTGACGAATCATCCGACGTTGGTGTTGGCGTTGGCGTCGGTCCGCCACCACCGCCTCCCGGATTCGACGTCGGTGTCGGCGTCGGTGTTGGTGTTGGTTCCGGCGTCGGTGTTGGCGTCGGCGTTGGCGTCGGTCCGCCACCACCGCCTCCCGGATTCGACGTCGGTGTCGGTGCCGGTGTCGGCGTTGGCTCCGGTGTCGGCGTCGGTGTTGGCGTCGGCGTTGGCGTCGGCGTTGGCGTCGGCGTTGGCGTCGGCGTTGGTGTCGGCGTTGGCGTTGGTGTCGGCGTTGGCGTTGGCGTTGGCGTTGGCGTTGGCGTTGGCGTTGGCGAAACCAACAATTGGTTTGTAACGTTCAAGTCAATGTTGGTTGCAGAATGAATTGTTACCGGATGCTCTGTCGTATCCAGCTTGTAGCCCGCCGGAGCTGCTGTTTCAATCAAGATGTAATTCCCGGACAACAATTTGTTGTACTGAATTATGCCGCTAACGTCCGTTGTAGCCGAACCGATGAGTATGCGGCTCGAACCAGACACACGATACAAGCTGAAGGTTGCACCCTCCAGCACTGTCGAGCTGCTGGCTTCATCGATTTTCTTGACTGTGAGGGAGCCCCGGATACCGCTTCCTGTACCGGAACCGCTGGAGAAGCCGACGATAATTTCCTCCGTCGTATCTACAACTCCTGTAGTCACATTGTTCCCGCTAAAGCTGACCGCATTGCTTACCTTATCACCATTGCTCGCAGCAATCAGGGACTGATATTCCAGTATGTAGGCCGACGTAATGGGATTCAAAAAGCTCAATACGAAGGTCTCTTTGCTGCTTGCATCGGTCGTAATATCCAATGTATAATCTGTGCCTGCGACCAATTCAGGCGAAGCTTTGGTCAGATTGCCGTTGGCCGCCACGGTGGTTGGATACAGATGGAACGAGCCAGGCAGCAAAATTTGATTGCTGCTCGGGTTATCCGTGATTACCGCATCGTGAACCTCGGATTGCCCGCCGTTGATGGTCAGCGTCCATTTGATAACTTCCCCGTCCTGCTGGCCCGTTTTGTCAACATAATTGCCCCCCTGAGGGATATTGACCGATGCTGTCAGAGGCTTGGACTCCTGCTTCACGCCATCATACAGGGTTGCAGTATTGTTAACGGATGTGCCAATAATTTGACCGTCCAGGCTTGTTTTAAAAATAAGATAATACGGTTCGGAAATTTCATTCGTGAATTTCAGGCTTAATTGATTGTCGGCGCTGTCCACGCTGTACGTATAATTGCTCTCGTCAACGATCGCGCCTTGAGACGGGATTCCGCTTCCGCTGATGTTCATGCTGTACACCTTGAGCGAATCAGGCACTAACGTCTGTCCCTGCAAAAGAATATCCCGAACCTCGGCTGCAGCCAATGTTTTGGAGTTGAAATTGACTCCGATCGTCCAGACGATTTCTTTTTCCGTAGCATTATAGCTGCCTGATTTGAATCCGTTGTTAGCCGATCCATCGACCGGGGTGAAATCGGCTTTGACCGTTTTGGACTGTGCGTTACTGTTGCTGTCCACCCATTCCATCGTGGCTTGGTTCTCGAATTTCACCGGGTTTGTAATCCAGCTGCTGAGGAGCCCGTCATTATTGAACTCGGTCTTATACGTAATGGTGTACTTATCTGTAATCTGTGAAGCAAAGCTGATTGTAAAACCATCATTCGGCTGTACCGGCGTGTCGTACACCGCTGTGTACACAGTCGGGCCGACAATCGTGTCGGTTCCGTCCCTAACAACCAGTGATTCCGGAATAAACTTCAGTCCGCCAAGCGGGAAGGAATCCTGAATGACGGCATTGTCCATCGGATACTTGTCGGCATTGACGGTAATTTTCCATTCCACGGTTTTCGTCTGATAGTTGACCGCTGCCCTATCCTTGACAAGAATGACCTGCTTGATATCCCGGGTCCCTTTGCCATTGTATGTGGAACCGAAGAAAGCTTCATTCGTAATGGTCTTCTTGTCATCGAACACACGATCGATGGACTTCGTTTGATACTCAATTTTGTATGCACCGGTAATATCCGAGTGAAACTGAAGCTTAAAACCATCTTTGCCGGCTTGAAGCTCAGCGGGCGTGAGCGCCGATACGGTGTAGCTGGAAGGGTCCAGCGCCGCTTGCTTGGTCTCGTTACCGCTCGAATCCAGCGTCACCGGGTATACTTGGACTGTGCTTGCATCCAGCGCTTGCGTATTATCGAACAAATCCGTGATGAACGCATCGGCCTGCGCAATGGTCCGCTCATTGTAATTAAACTTGATTGCCCAGGAAATCGTTTGTGTTTCCGGCGCATAGCCTGTAGATTCCTTGGCAATCGGCTTCCCGTACTGTACATTCACCGTTGCGGTCGAGCTTACGTTCGGGAAATTGGAGCCTTTGAAATTGGCCGTATTTACAAAGCTGTTGATGCTTGCATCTGTGATTTCAGTTGTAAACTGGATACGGTATGCGGTGTTGATCGGGTCCTCATGAAACGAAACCTTAAGCCCCCCGCCTGTGCTATCCACAGTATACCCGCTGCTATCAACCAGACTTCCTTCCGAAACAGTACCGTCGAGGTTTACATCCAGCTCATAAACACGAATCGGAAGCGTCAAGGACAGCCCGCTTGGAATCGTGTCCGTTACTTCCGCATTCAGAACGGAATCCAGCGCCTTGTTAACATCCACCGTCCAGTCAATGCTCTTGGCATTGAAGCCTTGCGGCACGCCTTTTTTCTCAATGGTCGAGGTGACGTTGGGCTTGAAGTGGAGGGTAATTACCTGCTCACCGCCGCGAATGGGAATTTTAATGATTTGTACACTGCTTCCTGTAATCTTCTGCTTGTCGAATTGTGTTTCGAACTGCAGGATGCCTTGCACATTGTCGTGACTTTGAATGTAGTCATTAAAGGTCATGACCACCTGATGAGTCGCCTTGCTGACTTGAAAGGTGCCTACCTCTTCATCTTCAATGAGGAGCGGTCCGCCAAAATCATTAAACAGCAGGAACTGCTCCGGCAAAGTAAATGTAAAGGTATCTCCATCCTGGAAGCCGTGATTGTTTACAAGCGACCAGGTATAATTTACTTTCACCTTGGCGCCCTGCTCGTAGACGTGGCTTGTCACCGGGTTCCCGCTGCCATCGTATACCGTCATCGTTACACTATCAATGATGTTGGTATGGATTGCGCTGGCATTGACCTGTGTGATGAAGCCTGCTCCTGAGAAGAACTGCATGATTAGCAGCAGCACGATGACTAGAGCACTCGTTTTCTTCTTCCACATTTGTTGTTGTACCTCTCCATTTCTCATTAATTCCTCTCCGTACCTTGGCGGTATGTAATTTCTATACGGACACTCCCCTCTCTATCGGTTCGTTAGCTAGTGATACACTGCTGCTATCCAAACATTGTAAATCATCCTTCTAAACAAAACCTATACACCGCTCCAGGTCTGGTTTTCCCGAATTTTCTCCGATCACCACCGTTGGTTTTTAAGATGTACGCGCTATTTTCATAGATAAAAAGAAAAAAAGCCCCCAATGCCATATGTATGACATTAGGGGGCTTCCGTAGTACAGCTTTATATTCTGTTTGTAAAGTATGCTATTAGTAGCTTTTGACCGTGATATAATCCGCTGCTGCTTTGAATAAGGCTGCAGCTTGTCCGCTTTGTACCAGAGCCGCATCATAGGTTGTGTCGATGATAACCCATTCATCTGTTTCCTGGAGATAAACCTCATTCCAAGCGTGGTATACATCCGGCGTATCAGCGCGGTAGCCCATCACGAGCTTCGTCGGCAGGCCGACACTTCTGGCCATGGCTGCAAAGGTAGCTGCGTAATCGTAGCAGATTCCTTTGGAAGCGTCATATGCTTCATCCAAATTCGGAATAAAGCCCGGCTTTACTGCTGCCGCTTTCTCATCATCATAAGTAAAGTTCTCGGTCAAGAACGAGTAGATAGCCGCTGTTTTGTCCGCATCGGTTACTGCTTGCTGGGTCAGCTCCTGCGCTTTGACGACAGCCTTCGTGTCGCTGTCCCAATGAATCAGCGAAATCGATTGCAGATAAACCTCATTCGGATTGTCGAGCGCAAGATCAACCTGGCCTTGAGCAACGACTTTATATTTGCCGCCGCCTGCTTCCTCAGCGACTAGAACGGTATAGCTGCCATTTCCCAATTGGAGCGGATAGCTGGCGCCCTCTACCAGAATATAATCCAAATTAACCTGGTCCTTCGTAATTTTGACGATGGCCTGCTTGTCTTCCTGCTTCGTGTAGTTGATTTTGATAATTCCTTGCTGGAGCAAGCTGGTGTCAATGACAGACCGCTCATCACTGGCAAAAGCTGTCCCAGCTGTAAATAAAATGAATGCGAGAACAGAAATCATCAAAAAACGACACATTTTGTGCATAAAAAATTCTCCTTTCGGTAACTGGCTATCTTCTTAGTACGAATACTAAGGAAGACCCTATAGCTTTGCGTCTTTAGCTTTCGCTAAATTTGCCTTTGTCGATGGAAAATAGAGGTCCATCTATATAGCTATGATGTTATCACAGCTGTATCTATTTTGTATATGAAAATTTCAGCCTTTGTTTTCAAGCAGCTTACCTTTGACAATCAGCCGGTGTGTTCCCGTATCAATCGGATGGCATGTCACAAGCACAATGTTCCGATCCTTGCCGTTTCCCTCCAGCACCCAAACCTCCTCAGGAAGAACGTACTGCTTCTCCTCCACCTGATAGCGGTACTGCCGGGTCTTGGTGTCGACCTCGATAACGTCCCCGACGGAAAGCTCATCCAGCCGGTTAAAGTTTTTCCCGTAGGTCAGATTCCGATGCCCGGCGATCGCGTAATTCCCGATTTCACCCGGCTTGCCGGTGTTGGCGATGCTGGCGACAGACAGCTGCAGATTTTTGACTGTGGCATCGGTTAGAATCGGAAGATTCAGGTTAATCTTGTCAATCTTGAGGACACCTTCTACATTTTTCAACCGACTGTCCTGGGGCTGGGGCTCCGCCGGCTTCTCTTCCTCGGCTGCCGCCGGAGCACCTGTCTCTACAGCCAACGGAAGACGGATATCCGCCGTCGCCTCCGGTTCAGGCGCAATGTCATTCAAGCGCTGCAAATCGTGCTCCCACTGCGCCAAAATTTGCTGCTGCTCATACATTTCGTAGCGGTCCTTCACCGTCGGATACAGTACAATAACAATTCTGGCAGCAATACAAACAAGAGAAAGCAGTTTTTTCAGCATACGTCCAGACATCCTTTATTCGAAAATAATCCATGGTCCCCGCTCAGGGGCATACCATGCGCTAAGCCCAGTCCTATTTTACCGCATCGGTTTGAAACTTTTTTGAAACCCGGCCGGGAAACTCAGCCGTTATTCCGCGCCTCCAGGCCGCCTGCCCGCAGCGGGCGAATACTGCACCTGCCTGCGAACCTATAGCCAGAGGCCGAAGCTAACGATACCTGTAAAATAACCGGGACAATATCGCACTGGTCAGGAGCAGGCCTGCTGCCCACAATGGCTCCGTCAAGTGAGCTGCAAGCGGAATGGCCAGAAGCAGCAGCACACCCAGATGAATACAAAAGCAAACCGTGCCGACGGACCGCTTCCACAAGCCCTGCTGCAGCGGATAAATGGCATGCCAAATATGGTCGCGGTAATAGCGCTTCAGCTCGGAAAGCTGCAGCGCGCTGAAGAGCGCAAACACGATATAAACGATCGCTGCCGCCCAATCGTTGCGGATAAACACAAGCAGCACCATACCAAGCAGCGTGAGTCTGAGTGTAATGCCAAACAGCTCGGACCGGAGCCACACCAGCGTATACATGTAATGGTAGGAGGCGTCCTGCCTGAACGGGATTGCCTTAAGCCATGTCCTCGGCAGGCGGAAATTTCTCGCTTTATCCTGCACCTGCGGCACATCGATAAACCAGTTCAGAACCCGGTATATCCTGGCGCGGTGCCGTTTCTCCCAATCCATGAGGAGGCTCCAGTTGACGGTATAGTTGCGGGGCAGCCGGAGAAGCCCGAGATATAGGAGTGAGCCTGCGGACACAGTGAATAAACCCGGAAGCAAACCGGAGGCCAGAAGCACGTAGGCCGCCAGTCCGGCCAAACCCCAGCGCAGCAGCGCAAACCAGCGCCGGGTTCCGGATTCCAACAGCTGCAGCTCCGTCCATTTGCCTGTGAGCAGGACAAATTTCAAGAGGCACCAAAGAAGCAGCAGCCCAGCAAAATGGAGCAGTCCGGCTCCCGTCATTTTCGCATACAGCGGCCAGACAAGCAGCCAGACTACGATGACGAGCAGGAATTGGAGCAGCATCGCTCTGCGCATAGCGGCTTGCAAATAAGACGCCATCCCCCGCTCATACGGCAGCAAAAACAGCATATCCGCTTCCCGCAAATACGTTCGGATGCTCCCTCCGGCAAGCGGCAGCAGCATCGCGGCCGTGCACAGCGGCTGCCAGGGAAACCGCTCATCCACGGATTGCAAAAGCACCTTATAGCCGACGGAGCTCAGCAGAAACACCGCGACCAGAGACAGCACAACACTCTGAATTGCGTAATGAAGGTAAGGCCGGATTTCTTTCAGAAATTGAGCCGAGCGGCGGGAATACATTGCCTTCATATCCATTAGCGCAAACCGTCCCTCGTCACCAAATGGCAGAATACATCGTCCAGCGGCGCGGAAGGCATTCCCGCAGCCTCCTGCAGCGTTTCGACCGTTCCCGAAACAATTAACGCCCCTTGATGCATCACCAGAAAACGGTCGCAATACCGTTCAATCGTGGCCAAAATATGCGAGCTAATGAGAATCGCCGCGCCGCTCTCCTTCACCACGACCATCAAATCAAGCAAAGCCCGCATACTAAGCGGATCCAGCCCCAAAAACGGCTCATCAATAATATACAGCTCCGGCTGGACCAGAAAGGCGCACATAATCATAACCTTTTGCCGCATCCCCTTGGATAAATGAGACGCCATCCGCCCGGTGAGCTTATCCATCTGAAACTGCTCCAGCAGCGGCTTCACCCGATCCATATAAGCGGACGTTTCCAACCCGTACGCCCGGGCAGTCAGCTCCAGATGCTCCTGCACCGTTAATTCCTCATATAATAAAGGGCTCTCCGGGACGTAAGCGAAGGTTTGGCGGTACTGCTCCCGCGACTCGGAGAGCGTCTTTCCCTTTAAGCGGATTTCACCCTGATGGGGCAGCATAAGCCCCAGGATATGCTTAATGGTTGTGCTTTTGCCCGCGCCGTTCAAGCCGATCAGGCCCACCATTTCTCCTGGCTGGACCTGGAACGACAAATCGTGCAGGACAGGCTGCTGCCGGCTGTAACCGCCGGTCATATGATTCACTTCCAATATCGGCTTCAACATTCGCTCCCCTTCCGCTTCATTTCTTATCCTTCTAGACTAACGGAAAACCCGCCTCATTTCCAGTTTGTGCCGGACAAGAACCTGCGAGCCAGCCTGATCTGAGCGCTGCCGCGGACAGAATAAATAAACGCACTGGCGGGCATTCGGTAAGAACTCAGCTGTTCCCCGGCCCCCATAACCTCATGCCGCACATCCATCACCCGGATGAACACATGATTCCACAGCATCATGTGGTCGCTAAGCTTCATTCCCCGTTCTTCCTTTCTCCTCGCTCCGCTTATCACACTGCAGCAAAATATTCATAGGCAGAGAGGGCTCAAGCTGCTCCCCCTGCAGCAAAGAAACGCACACCCAGGATTCGCGCGCTGGAGCATGCCGGCATATCGCTGATCTCCGCCCATTCCATTTATGATAATCATTCTCATTGATGGCAGCTAGATCATATTTTTATCCAAATCCGACCGGGTGTATACATTTCAACCGCCCCCCATCCTTATTTTTCCACTAAACTTTATGTGGTCGACCGACCGCCGTCATGCAGCGAAACACCGCGTTCCGGGCGCTGCACGCGGTGCGGAATCATCGGCAAAAAAAACTTCAACAACCAGCAAAAAGCAGCACGGCTTCCCGTCCTGCCATCCCGCTTTTTAAGCTCAAGACACCCTTTGCACTCCTCACCGCTCTCTAAATCTCCACCGCTTCCCTGATACCCGGCAAATGGACCGTATTACCCCTCTTCACGGTATTGTCCCGGTGTCATGCCTATCATTTTTCGGAAGGATCGGATAAAGTTCGCAGAGTTGTTGTACTGCAGCCGATCGGCGATCTCGGCAATTTTCATATCGGACTCCTTAAGCCATTTCTTTGCCGTATCAATACGGTACTGCATTAAATAATCGCCGAAATTGATGCCCGTCTCCTGGCGGAACACACGGCTCACATAATGGGGATGGTAATTGATACGGGAAGAGCATATTTCGAGCGTCAGCTCCGAATCGAATTCCCTGTGAATCATGTCGATAACCGCTTCCGAAATATGCCTGAACTGGCTTTCACGTCGATTCTCCAGCTCCTCAAGGTAAGGCTGAACAAACATCGAGCCAAACCAGTTCTCCATCTCCTTTACGTTTCGCAGCTTAAAGAGCGACTGGATTAAGGAGGCTTCGTCCTCTGCAGTCCGGTCCAAAGGAATGGACAGCTCCTGTCCGAACTTTAACAAATCAACCAGCAGCCGCATTAATGACAGCTGATAGTCCTTGTGCTGCGCGGACGGCTGGAACAGCTCTCCGATCAAATGCTTCAAAGCCAGCTCCGCCTGATCCAGACTCCCCGCCCGAATTGCATCGAATAAGGCCTGCTCCCCTCCCTGCGGAAACATAGACAGGTTGCTCCTCTGCGGCTGCACGTCCTCGATAAACAAAATCGATTCTTGCCCGAGTCCTACCCTGATCTTGAGTGAGGTCATCGCTTCGTGAAGCGCCTGCTGGGTCGCTGCTAACAAGCTGAAGGGGCGGCTGATGCCAATGCTTACTTTAATGTCCAAATATTGATGGATAGCCTTTTGAATTTCATCGCATAGGGTGAAGATATGCTCTTTGAATTCCGCCCCCTCTTTTACGGAACCGATCAGCGTCACCTGACAATCCGATTTGACAATCGGCACCAGTCTCATCTCCGCCAGCACAAGCTCCCCAACGATATTATTAATCGCGAACATAAGCAAATCCCGATTGGACTCGTCAAAGCGGGTATCCTTCAGCGAATCGATTTGAAGAGCCACTACACACATAGTGGGCCAAAGCTTTTCCAGGCCGTACAAGCTCAATTTTTCCTCGAAATCGGCCGGATGAATGGTACCGCTGAACAGCTTTTGCATGAAAAATTCCTTCAGCTGCACCTGCTGTCCCTTCAGCTCATTCATAATGAGCGATTGATTTTTTATCAAATAATCGACGCGTTCCCCGATGACCTGAAGCTCGCCGTTCGCTTCTTCTTCATTCCCTGCGGATGGAATGCTGGAGAGAGCGGCATAGATGGAACGGATCGGACTGTACATCCTCTTCGACCCGAACCATGCCAAAACCAGTGTAACCAGCAGGATTCCCAGGCACACAAGAAGTGTAATCCAGCCGATCAGCTTATTTTGTTCATTCATTTGCTCGTTAGAGGCGATTGAAACATAGCTCCAACCGTTATACGAGGACTTCCTGTAGGTAATGGTTACCTCCTCGCCGTCCAGCTCGGTTGCATACTGGCCGAGGGCCTCCTTTGTTTCGAGCAGAGGCTGCAGGTAGTGCTGATTAGACATGCTGGTCCCCAGCTGGCTGCGATCGCGATGAGCAATGACATGACCGGCATGATCCAGAATCATCGTGCTGCCGAGCTTGCCGTTCTGATTCGCCACAAGCTCCCGCATGACATCGGACGATAGCATGACACAAATGATGCCCTTTGGATTTACCGCGTTCAAGGGATACTTCTTGACAAAATAGATGGACTGATAAGCACCCGGCACCTCCTCTGATCCGCTTGTCCAGAAGGAGCCGCCCGGAATACGGGAAAATGCCTCAAGCTGCGGTCTAAATTCCGGGGAGCTGTATTCGTTTACCCCGCTGCTCGTGACGATCCAGTTTTTGTTCAAGCTGAACAGGAACACATCCTTGATGCCCAGCTCGTAGGTCTGGATCATCGAAATGCCCTTATACAGCTCATGCACCATCTCGAAATCTTGATTGGTGATAGCTGTATCGAAGGCTCTGGTGACGGCAGGCGGCTGCAGCAGCTGCGTCGCCGAATTGTCGATGGTCTTAAGCGTCTGTTCGACGCGCATCTGCATTTGCTGCAGGAGCTGCTTGTTGCCCTCGTTTACTTTCTCTTGAACGGTCCGCGAGGAATTATAGTAGGCAAAGGTGCCCAGCAGAATAACCGGCAGGGTCCCGATCAGAATGGAAAACAGCATTAGCTTTTTTAGATACGAAGGGGATCGAAATCGCATATAGCCTCCAAATCAATGTTCCTTAAGCATAGAGCATAGCTCAATTTTACATGAATGCGCTGCACTTAACCACACTATACCGCCGGGCACGAATTGCAGTCGATAGTCCCTTGTTGCTCAGTCGGCTGACGGTCATCGCTTACTGGGCGATAAGCCCCAAATAGTCATTCGTTGTGCTTGTTGTCATTCGTAGACATAGGAAAAATCCCCATAGGATAACAGCATTCTAACATAAACTGTTTCCTTATGGGGACACGTCATTCTATGACTTCATTGCGGAGCATCAGCATAACAGCCGTTGCCGAACAAATCCTTTTGCAAGTTAAGCAGCGCATGGCCGATCGATACCGCATTAACCGAAGCTTCGGCCTTTCCTCCACTTGCTCGTCAACCCAAGCCTGCAAACAGGTTCAATATCCTCTTGCCCGTATTTTAATTATTTCGCTATTTTGGCGTATTCGGCATTAAACTCCTCCATAATTTTGCTTCCGCCGCTTTGCAGCCATTTATCCACCGTCGCCTTCCACTCGGAGTCACTCAATGAACCCATGATGAATTTCACCGTAGCATCCGAAATGATCTTCGACAGCTCCTTCCCCTTCTCCGTTTCCGTGTTGGAGATAAACGACGCAGCCGGATTAGGCACGGCGAATGTAGCGTTATCCTGGAACAGCTTTGTGCTGAGCTTCTCCAGCTCCGTGCCGTAGTTCACCACTTGATCCTGCAAAATCATAAATTGGTTGCCATCGGTAATCTCCGATTTGATTTTGAGATCCGGATTAGGCTTATAGCTGCCATTCTCAATCGTGTACTGCTTGCCTTCGATCCCGTATTTCATCATGTTCTGGATATCCTTCCCGGATACTTTATCGAAATAACTGAGAATTTGCTTGAGCTCCGCTTCCGTCTTCACGCTCGTTTTCGGGATCACATACATCCCCAAAAAGCCAGCCCCGGCGCGTGTTCTTTCGCCCTTCGGCCCTGAGATGCGATTCAGCAATTGAATCTTGGCATTCGGGTCCACCTTCTTTATATTGTCCTCGATATTTTTGCTATCCAGCATATTGTCGATCCAAAGTCCCGCCTGGCCCTTGTACATAACAGCCCGGCCGTCCTGCACAATGGCGAAATCCTGATTGATGATTTTTTCTTCATACAATTTCTTGTAGAACTTCAACGTTTCGAGGTAGGCTTCCGTCATATGCGCCGGCACCAGCTTGCCGTCCTTCAGCTCCCACTCGTTCGGCCCCCCCATATAGACCAGGATGTCTTTGAATCCGGCGATGTTACTGCCCTGCATGCCTACGGCGAGTCCGAGTGTATCCTGTTTGCCGTTCTTATCCGGGTCTCCCGTTGCGAATGCCTTCAGTACCGTATAAAGCTCATCCAGGTTTTTCGGCTCCTGAAGACCAAGGTTCGTCAACCAATCCTTACGGATCATCAAACCGAAGCGGGCAAGATCGCGCTCACGGTACACGCCGTATACTTTGCCGTCAATGGAGACATTTTTCAGAACGATATCCGACATCTTGCTCAGGTTCGGATAGCTTTTCAGATAGGGGCCGACTTCCCAGAACATGCCGCTGCGAGCGGCGTTCACGATGAAGGAAGCTTTGGGCTCCAGCGCCACAAACGTTTTCGGAAGCTCGCCGGAGGCCACGGTAGCGCTTAATTTATCCGTGTAGGTCGTGGACGGCACCCACGATACCGTAAGCTTCGTATTGGTCTTTTCCTCAAGCGCCGCAAGCACGGAGCTGTCCGCAGGCATCTGCTCTGCATTGTAGGTCGGCAGCATCATTGACAGCTGCAGCGGCCCCGAATTGGCGCCGGCATCGCCGCTGCCTTGAGAATCTGCTTGATCCTTTCCGCCGCAGGCGGTAACAGCTAATGCAACGGTGATAAGCATTACCCCGGCTTGGACAAGCTTCTTGTATCTTCCTTGTTTCATATGAGTAGCCTCCCTTTAAATGGTATTATATCTTTTCAACCCTTGACCGAGCCAAGCAGTACCCCTTTGGCAAAATGCTTCTGCAAGAACGGGTACACAAGCAGGATCGGCAGAGTAGATACCACGATAACCGCCATCTTCACCGACTGCTCCGGCGGAGCGACATAATCCGCATCCATCGCGCTGGAGTCTCCGATGCCGCCCGAAGCCAAGATGACAATCTGCCTCATAAGCACTTGAATCGGCCATTTCAAATGGTCATTGATATACAGCACGGCAGTAAAGAACGTGTTCCAGTGACCGACCGCGTAAAATAACGAGAACGTAGCAATCGCAGGCATGGACAGCGGAAGCACGATCCGAAAAAAGATGCCCAGGTCGTTGCAGCCGTCGATTTTGGCGGATTCCTCCAAGCCGTCCGGCAGCTGCTGAAAAAAGTTCCGCATAATAATCAGGTTAAAAGCGCTAATGGCGCCCGGGATCAGCAGAGACCAATACGTATTGATCATGCCTAGCTGCTTGACGACCAGAAAGGTCGGAATCATCCCGCCGCTGAACAGCATCGTAAACACGACCAGCATCAGGATCGGCTTTCGGAAATCCATATCCTTGCGCGCTAACGGGTAAGCCATTAAACAGGTGAAGAAAATATTGATCAGCGTACCTGCGACTGTAATGTAGATGGTTACCAGCAAGCTTCTGACCAGTGTTTGGGTTGAAAAAATATACGCATACGCATCCATAGAAAATTCCGTCGGAAATAAGATGAAGCCCCGCTGCAGCAATTCCTTTTGGGTGGCGAACGAGCCGGCAATGACATAAATGAGCGGGATGACGGTAAGCAGGGCGAAGGCAATCAGCAGCGCAGTATTTACGCTATCGAAGACTCTGCTTCCCCAGCTTGTCTTAATCGGCATAGCAATTCAGCACTCCTTCCTAGTAGATACCCTCTTCTCCGAATTTTTTGGCCAAGTAGTTGGATACAACGACTAGAAGCAGCCCGACGATCGACTTGAATACCCCCACCGCTGTACTGAAGCTGTACTGTCCTTGGCTAATGCCGACAGAGTAGACATATGTGTCAAAAACCTCGCCAACCTCGCGGTTCATCGCGTTAAGCATCAGGAAGATTTGCTCAAAGCCCGTATCAAGAAAATGTCCCAGCCTCAGAATGAGCAGGATGATGATCGTGCTGCGAATGGCCGGCAAAGTAATATGCCACACCTGACGGAGCCGGTTTGCGCCGTCCATACGTGCCGCTTCATACAGCTGCGGATCGACACCCGCCAAGGCTGCAAGGAAGATAATCGTGCCCCAGCCCGTTTCCTTCCAAATGACCTCCGCTGTAATGATGGTGCGGAACCACTCCTTGCTGACAAGAAAATTAATTTTTTCTCCTCCCATGCGCACCAGCAGCTCGTTCACAATGCCGCCTTCCGTTGTCAGGAAGATATAAGCAATCCCCACCACCACAACCCAGGACATAAAATGCGGAATGTATACCAGCGTTTGAACGGTCCGCTTGACGAATTCTTGTCTCAGCTCGTTAAGCATAAGCGCAAGCACAATCGGCAATGGAAAAAAGAATAAAATATTATAAGTAGCTAAGAGTAACGTATTTCGGAAAAGAACGATAAAATTGGAGTCGGTAAAGAAACGTTCGAAATGCTTGAAGCCTACAAACGGACTATTCCAGAAGCCTAAAAACGGCTGGTAATCTTTGAATGCGATAAAAATGCCGTACATCGGCCAGTACTTGAAAATGATAAAGTACAATAGTCCGGGGAGTACCATGAAATAAAGCCACCGATTCCGTGCTAGCCTGCTCATCAACGTGGCCGACCTCGCAGCGGAAAACGCAGCGCTCCTTGCTTTCATGCTTGTTTGCATGCTGCTTCCCTTCCTTCCTTTTTACCTTGACGATTGGTGTCGTGTGTGAATCAGTAGCTCCATCATAGGAGGAGATGAAGATTGCCGTCTATAGTCCCGGCTTGCTCAAATCCGCCGCACCATGCCCGTACATGCCGAATAGTCATCTGTTGCGCTGGCTGTCAATTGTTGCTACTGGCTCATCCATGGCAAAAAAAGCGGCTCCATGCCAAGCGGCTCTCGGTTAACCCTATTTCCGCACGCGAGCAGCTCCCAGCGCGCGGTGCTTCGCTGCATGACGGCGGTCGGTCGACCACAATTCCTTGACAATCATAATCAGCAAAAAGCAGGACGGCTTCCCGTCCTGCCCTCCCGCTTTTTACTCAACACACCTTCTTGCACTCCTGCTCCGCCTTCAAAATCTCCACCGCTTCCCGCAGGCGCAGCCAATGGACAATGCCCCGCTCCCGTAAGAGCTTGGGCCATCCTGCAAATCAACATTATCGGTCATGTCCATGAGCCACCGCAGGCAGCCCGGGCCTTCTCCTCGGCGGCGATGTCCTCATAAAGAGCCGTGATCGGATCGCCCTTGGCCTGTATGCAGGCAGCCGCCCAGGGCAGAAGTAAACTGGCGTTTTGCATAAAATTAAAGAAGCAGCCGACATGGCTGCTTCCACAAAAATCATGTATCGACTCCAGAGGGCGAATAACGCCCCCTGTTTCATGCCTTAGATCAGACCGGATTTCTGCAACAGACGTTGAAGCGTTGCCGCAACCTCGGCTCTCGTAATAAATGCAATTACCGCATTTTCATAATCAATTCCGCATCCTGTGCATCGACTTTCCCGTCATCATTCATGTCCAGCGCCTGAAGCTCATCATCCGTCAGCGTTATTTTATTCTGGATATATTTATAAATGATTAGTGCATCTGCAGCAGTCACCTTCCCATCTCCGTTTGCATCTCCTTTCATTGCGGAAGAAATGGTGTATGTGGTGACCATCATGGGGCTGTTGTCTATGCCATCCTTCACCGCAATCGCCTTGAGCGTCACAGATGCCCCCCCCACGCCGGTTATCGTTACGCTTGTGCCGCTAGGGCTGCTCGTACTCGGCATGGTTCCGTCAGTCGTGTAATGGATTGTTGCGCCAGCTGTTTCCGTAGTCAGCGTCACGATGCTGCCGTTCGCTACAGACCTACCGCTTGCCGGATTGGCTGTTGGCGCCTTGGCCGGAGGTAAAGGCGTGTTCACCACCTGCGTCACCGTAAAGCTCACCTTGTCCGCATTTTTCGCCGATACCGTTACCACCGCTGCATACGTTCCCACTGCCAGACCATCCTTTGCTTTCACGGTAAAGGTGGTGGAGTCCTGGGCCGAATTCAGCGTAGTTGCAGCGGGTTGGGAGATTTCAAAGTCACCGCTTCCACTCCCGCTCAATTCTACAGCCAGATCTTCCAGGTCGCCTGTGCCGGATTTTTTTATGGTTATGGTCTTGGTTTCCTGAGTATTGGAGCTGTAACCGGCTCTCTTAGGCTCCAGGGTCTGATTGCTGATTGGTTCGATAGAATAAGGATTCGTGATCCATCTTGCATACAGCACGATACTTTCGGTACCCATTATGAAGGTGTCGTTTGCTGCATAGTTGGTTCCGCTGCCGTCGGCCTTCGTATTCCATCCATCAAAAACATACCCCTTCTTCACCAGTCCGCCTGTGTTGCCGGAAACGGTAACGGTAGCTCCATGGTTATACTCACTGGGTGTCGGCACGGTCCCACTGCCAGAATTAGCGTTATAGGATACGGCCAGAGACACCTTCCGAATTCTGCTATTATTCCGATCTGCGATGTAGAGAATACCATTACTGTCAACTGCTACACCGTACGGATAATTGAGCCTCGAAACGTTAGCTGACACACCATCAGAGCTATAGCCTGCAATCCCATTTCCTGCCACGGTGGTTATGATCCCGTCGAGGTCAATCTTGCGAATCCGATGGTTATAGGCATCACCAATGAAAATATTGCCGCTGCTGTCAATAGCTACTCCTCGGGGCCCATAAATTTGAGCCGATATGGCTGAGCCTCCATCTCCGGAATATCCATCAGAACCATTGCCTGCCACCGTGGTTATGATCCCGCTGAGAGCGTCAATCTTTCGAATGCGTCCACTCTCTACCAGGTACATATTTCCTTTACTATCAACGGCGAGGTGCCAGAAATACGATAGTTTAGCGGCTGTAGCCAGGCCTCCATCACCGGAAGAACCCGAAGTACCCGTGCCGGCTACTGTAGTTATTATCTTGCTGACGGCGTCAACCCTTCGAATCCGGTAATTATTGGAATCTGATAAAAATATATTTCCGCTGCTGTCAACTGCTATAGCTGAGGGATAATTCAATTTGGCCGCGGTCGCCAGGCCTCCATCACCGGAATAACCCGATTCACCAGTACCTGCCACCGTCGTAATGATTTTGCTGACAGCGTCAACCTTTCGAACCCGGTAATTCTTGCCGTCTGCAATATAAAGATTTCCCGCTGCATCGATAGCTATCCCGTCGATACGGCCAAGTGCAGCGGCTGTGGCCAGGCCTCCATCACCGGAATAACTCGATTCACCAGTACCTGCCACCGTCGTAATAATGTTGGTGCTTGCGTCAATTCTACGAACCCGATAGTTCCCTGTATCCCCAATGTAGATATTTCCGCTGCTGTCGACCGCTATGCTGCCAGGCAAACTAAGTTTAGCTAACTTAGCGTCGCCTCCATCCCCTGAGTAGCTGTAGCTGCCCGAGCCTGCAATCGTGGAGATGATGCCGTAGCCAGCATTTGCGTTAGCCTGTGGGGTCATGGTAATGATGGATGTGACTGCCAGACAAAAAGCCAGAATTGATCGGATGATTTTCCTTGTAAACTTTGAATGCCGCATTGTTGTTATCCTCCCTGTGGTATAAATAAGGTTTAAACGATGGATGACTTTGGTATCCATATCTCATCATAAGCATGTGCCTTCAGTACTGCCTCTCCCCCTCTTCTCCGCTACGTTTCATAGTATCATGCCATTCTCTAAAATTTCTCACAAAACCACCGGCAGTCCAGGTTATAAAGCATTAAAGCATCTTATAAACCCTTAGCAAATGGGAATATACGTTCTTTTTAAGGCGAAAAAAAGCCCTTGCTGCAGCAAGGGGAATGTTTTAAACATCGGTTATGAGCAGAGATGCATCGCGCCGGCGATACCGCTTCTGTCTATTGCGCAGTTGGTTGCTCGCATTCTCGGGCCCAAAGAATAGCGCGGCTCTAGAACCATCACTCGTTAGGAATTCCTGCAAATCGCCGAGCAGCTGCTCCGCCGCTTCCTGATTCGAGAAATTCGGCCTTTCAGGTTCCGATGTGATGAGTCTATCCGCAGCGTTTTCTTCCGTACTGGCTTCCCATCCTGCCCTCCCGCTGTTTAAGCTCAAAACACCTTCTTGCACTCCTGCTCCGCCTTCAAAATCTCCACCGCTTCCCGGAAGCGCAGCGAATGGACAATTTCCCGCTCCCGTAAGAATTTGAGGCTATCCTGCAAATCAACATCATCCGTCATGTCAATCAGCCACTGGTAGGTAGCCCGGGCCTTCTCCTCGGCGGCAATGTCCTCATAAAGATCTGCGATCGGATCGCCCTTGGCCTGTATGTAGGCAGCCGTCCAGGGCACCCCCGCCGCATTCTGGTAAAACAAGGCGCTGTCGTGAGCGACATAGCTGGGCCCAAGTCCCGCTTCATCCAGCTGCTGCGGGGTGGCATCCTTGGTAAGCTTGAACACCATAGTGGCAATCATTTCCAAATGAGCAAATTCGTTGGTACACTGTAGTTATCGGTGATTTTTTATTGTTGCAAGTATTTGTTTTTATTTTCATATTCCTTTACACGACGGTAAAAGGTCGCCTTTGTTAATCCGGATTGCTTCATTGCAGCAGCTGCCGTGATATCCCCTTTCTTCCACTCACCATAGGCCCGGAGAAACTTCACATCAATACTTTTCCGGGGCCGACCAAACTTAATACCGCTTGCCCGCGCAACCTCAATTCCTTCTGCCTGACGCTGCCTATTCTTCTTCCGCTCCTGCTCGGCCACGTAAGCCAGCATACTTAAGAATTGATCCTCCAGTAGTTTTCCAAGGTCCCCCATTGTTTTGAACTTACGGCTGTCAAAAAGAGCCTCATTGTCCAGGCAGACAATGTCTGCGTTTATCTCCCTGGTGATGAACTTCCATTCATTAATGATCCCATCATAGTCTCGGCCCAGCCGATCCAATGCATCCAGGTACACTAAGTCCCCAACACGAATCAGCATACGCATGGTCTGGTACTTGGGGCGTTCAAAATCTTTGCCGCTCAACTTATCTACAAATATATAACGTTCCTCTACCCCCAGCTCCCGGAATTTGATGAGCTGCCGCTCCGGATTTTGCTCTTGTGTTGAAACTCGGCCATATGCCAGCTTCAAAATGCCTCACTCCCTGTAATTGTTGTTTCAAAAAGTATTGTATTTTATTGATACGTCTCTAAAGTGTATTTAGCACATTTTGATACTAGAAATCAACAATAATTCAAACCGTCTCAAAAAGCATACATTTTGAAAGAGCCGTATTAAGACCTTTAGAACTAAGAAATGCAATTGTTGGCCAAATCCCATATGTCACTTGCCCTATTTTCCAGATGTTGTTATGATCGACATTGAATGGAGGTGACTTTAAATATGATAATGAGGGTTCCTATAAAATTTGATACACCTGTTCAAATAGAATATTTGAATGGAGACAAGGAAAATTCATTTATCTTCCCAGCAAAAAATGGTTTAATGGCTTGTGATTTTACAATGATGAATGGATACGATGCTAACAACAATCGAGTTACAAATTTAGTAGGATATGATGGGTCAGAAATTTTAAAATATTGCCCTTATTGCGAGAAAACAAAGCATGTAACAGAGTTCGGCTATACAGGCAGGGTAACCGACAGGCGAAGGGATCAAAGCAACTGTACTAAATGCAGAGGTCGGTATAATTGATTAAAACAACATCCCTTACCATAGTAATTTTTCAAATCAAGAAACACGAATAGGGCGCTTCCAACATAGGCTGACATGGGAGGAGGTTCTAAAATTATCCTACCAGCGCTTTTATAATTTTTCGAAAAAAAATGGATATTAAAAGCCAGTCATTCCTCATCATGCGAATGACTGGCTTTTGCATATTCAAGCACAAATCTACCGCTCCATTTCCGCAAGGCGATCCGTGGTTAGGGTGAAATACTTGGGATCGATCTCAAAGCCAATCAGCTCCCGGCCGTGCTGCTTTGTTGCCAGCGCGACTGGCCCACTCCCAAGAAAAAAGTCGGCCACAAGTTCCCCTTCCAAACTGCTATTTAAAATCATTTCATCCATCAACTTGGCCGGTTTCTCTGTCGGGTGAACAGTCTTGTTTCCCTGAATACGGGGAACGCTCCAAACGTCAGTAGCTGACCGTTTTGGAATTCGCCGCACTTTTTTATCCGGCTTAACCGCAAAGATAATAAATTCGTGCTGGAAGCGGTACTGGTATCCCATACCCATTTGCTCTTTATTCCATACGATGCAGTTTTTCACCACAAACCCGATCCGCCGCATCCAGCGCACCATATCCGGATACATCCGCCAATCGATGCAAACATAAATATGCCGCCCTGGCTTCAGTACGCGGTAAGCTTGGAAAAGCCATTGCAACGTGAAACGCTGATACTCCTGCGGGGAAAGCTTATCGTTTGCAATGATGTCGAACCTAGGCCGCTTTATTTTTGTCATGTTTGTCCCACCAAAGCCAAGGTTATATGGCGGGTCCGTAATGATGAGGTCCACAGAATCATTGGCTAGATATTGTTGTGCGCCTTGAATGCAATCCATGTTATAAATCATCTTATAAACCTCCTAGTTTGTGGGAATATACGTTCTGTTTTTGAGGTAAAAAAAAGGCCTTGCTGCAGCAAGGGAAATGGCTTCGTTAGATTTAAATGCCTTCGTTTAAATCTGCTCATCGTGCTGACGAACCTGTTTCAACAAATCCAGCATCTGTTGCCTGGCTTTATCTGGCTCCATAAAAAGAGTTGCTCTGAAAAAATCACTGGCGATGAAATCCTGCAGCTCATCGAGCACTTGCTCCATCCTGCCAAACTCTGAATTGCTTGGGCTGCTATCAGAAACACTTGGTGGCGGGCTATCTGACGGGTTATGTTTCTTTCTGTTCTTGGGCAGAACAAACAATACGGCTTCTTCCAGCTTCATCGTTTGAGCTGCTTTTTTAAATCGAACCAGCAACCGGCTATCATCAGATGTAAAAATTCTTCGTCCCTGTTCATCTTTCTCAAAGAAGTACCCTTGCTCTTCAAATAGCGAGCACCAGCGTCGAAGCGTGCGATCCACGATTTCAAGATGTGCAGCCATAGCCTGAAAGGTTTTCATTGAACTCCCCCCTTTTTTAGTTCCCGAATTAGTTCCCGTTATTAGTTCCCGATTCGGCCCGTTTAAAAGGCCTTATTTTATGCGGGTTCTGGGCGATAATGAACCCCTTATTTTTCGGGAACTAATCTCGGGAACTAAAGCTGGGAACTAATCCATTCCGGATAGATACTCCTGGATTTGTTCCTCATTCCACTCGATTTCATAACCGGCTCTCCGGTTTATGGGAGCAGCCAAGAATCCTTCTTCAATAAGCTGCTGCAGCAAGCCGATGATTCGCTCTTTACGCACCCCTAGCTCACTACGCAGCTCGTCGGTTCGCGTAGATCGCGTTTGGCAAATGTACAGCTTCATGCGCTTTAATAGCACTTCGTCCGTTAATTGCTCGGATTCCTCTACTTTAGGCCGTGTCCGTGTATCCGGATCCAGCGGACCAAGTAGTCCCTCCTCGTCCATTCGGCTCATGATGCTGCTGGCCGGAACGTAGGGAATACCGAGAACGGCTTTAAGAATATCTGCTGAAATATTCCCTCGTTCATGGAGCAGCTGTGTTGCCTGCCGGTAAAGCTCCTCTCGGTCTACAGCCTCGGCCACACCAGGATATGAAGAACGGGCCTGCTTCGTATGGCCAACCGCCACCTGCAGACTGGCATCGTTTATTCCACTATCTTCCGAGTCACCCTCCTCCCATGGCGGAACGGTATATGGGTCTTGTTCTTCAGAATAAGGGTTGTCCTCCTCATTCTCCATTCCCCAGTTTTCTTTTGAGGATCCACTTTGCTCTTTAGTCAAGCTATTCCAATAAGCCTTTAGTTGATCCAAAAACTGAATATCTTCTCCCTCTTTAGCCGAAATGCACGCAGATTGAATGCGTACAGGCTGCTCTCCATTCATAATCATCATGCCATCCCCATGGCCCATTAAAGGCGGGGCTGAAGCATCCAAGATCGTTTTGTAATCATGATAATTTTGCAGCTTATAGGAGATTCGGCTTGGCAAATTAGCCTTGATGACGCCAGTTACCACATCCGCACTGGGTCGCTGTGTAGCTAAAATCATATGAATCCCTGCAGCCCGCGCTTTTTGGGCAATACGCTGCACTGCATCCTCCACTTCACTGGCAACGACCATCATTAATTCTGCATACTCATCCACGACCACAACAATGTAGGGCATCTTGGCGTCTGGATTTTTCATATTGTACTGAATAATATTCCGGACTTTATGCTCATTGAGCAGCTCATATCGCCGGTCCATCTCTACAACGACTTTCTGCATGGCTAGTGCCGCCCGGCGCATATCCGTGACTGGGGGAGCGAGCAGATGTGGATACTCTTCGAAGGCGGACAATTCTACCAGCTTTGGATCAAGAAGAAGAAGCTTCAGTTCCTCGGGGGATCTTGTCAAAAGCAAGCTAGCTAAAATCACGTTTAGTGAGACCGATTTACCTGAACCCGTTGCTCCTCCCATTAATAAATGCGGCATTTTCGTTAAATCTGCCGTAACCGTCTTGCCAAGCATATCCTTTCCAATTACGATGGGCAGCTGAGCCTTGGCTATAAAAGCTTGGACCTCTGGATCCGCCAGGCATTCGCGCAGGTATACAAATGCCCGTTTTTTATGTGGAATGGCGAATGCCGCTGAGCTTTTGTACGGACTACTCATGATGTCAAACCCGGTCTGGAACCCCGCATGATTGGCAATGTCATCCCGTTTTTTAGTCAGCATACTTAACTGAATTTTAGGCGGCAATTGAAAAGCCACCGTCTGAAGCGTGGGACCCGACTGAATGTTTAAGATTTGAATCGGTTCGTCTACTGAAAATGAATTAAGCTGCAGCGTATCCGAGATTAAATGGGCAGCGATTTCGGCAGTGATGGTCCCGGACGGGATCGGATTTGGATTGACAGGCAGAAAAGAAAAAGGCTCTTTGTGTCCGTCAAACAGGATAGAAACGCCGCTTTTATTCCCAACTACACCGGACCCGGACACCGGCGCCGGGTCTGTCCGGACGTGAAGCAGGGTTGCAGGTTGAATTCCCTTTGTTCCCCTACGCAATAATTGCCGGACCTTGTCCAGCAAACTCGCCCGGTTTTTGCGGACATAGGGCCACAGGACAAACAATACGAATAGGACCCCGCCTGCCTTCATGACGATCCGGCCCGGATCCTCGAAAGCAGGGTTGTCAAACCCCCACTGCATCACTGCGCCGGTAGCCAGCAACATATACCCGAGATTGGCCAGTCCCTTGTCCGCCTCTTGCTTTTTAGCCGCTTGCTTCTCCTCCATTACCCGTCCCCCAGTTTGGCCACAAAGGAGCGAAGCCCCCCGAGCAGATTTTGTACATGGCCCTTAATGATCGGCCACCAGGCGTCCCCTTCCGTGAACAGTACGTGCAGCACGTCTTTGGAATTTCGAACCAGCATGACAATAAGACCCAGAAGAATCAGCTTCGACACCCAGGGCGGGATTTTCACTTTTCCTTCACTATCTTTGCTTTTCCACACCCAAATAAAGAAAACGACAAGCCCGATGATGACAATATTCTCCGACAACGCGAACCCTCCTTTTCTACGATTTCAAGCCCAAATCCGTCAAAATGGCAGCATAAAACTTGGACACGCCTAGCCACCATCCCCGGTGTTCTGCATAAATACCATTGGGATTGCTTGGATCATTGAGCCAGGATATCGGATCCACATCTGCAGGCCGATTTTGACTCAGTTTTACGATGGTTTTAGCCGCAATGAGTGCGGATTCTTCTGTGGTTAACGTTGCTCCCCGGCCTTCACACCAGCAGCCGAACACGTTCCACGGATTCTTTACGATGAGTGCGGCGTGATTGTTATTCCGCGGAACAAAGGACTGCTCCTGTCCGGTAATTGCAATCAGCAAGTGCGGATCCACGTTTTGTGCTTGCCCGGCCCGGTCAATGGCTTGCAGCAGCAGCGGATCGGCCAAGGCCGACTTGCGTTTGTCCAGCCAAGCCTGCATGGCAGGAATGGACATGGCCCGATAAGACAAGTTCGCTGGCATGATAATCGCCGGTGGCTGTACATACCCTAGCGGATCCACCGCTTGTCCAGCAAGCTCCACCTGGAAGTGCAAATGCGGTCCGGTCGAGGTTCCCACAATGCCGCGACCGATCCGGGCAATGAGCTGTCCCTTCTCCACGGACTGTCCGGTCCGGACAAACATGGCGGACTCCAAATGACCATAGATGGACCGGAGCTCGCTGCTATGATCGATGCTTATCATTTGCCCATACCCGCTGGCAGGTCCGGCGTACTGCACCTTGCCCGCTGCCATGGCATACACCGGCTGCATTTCGGTATTTTCTTTCCCTGCGGCGATATCCATCCCCTTATGCGAGGCTCCTCCTCGCCCTTCCCGGTCACCAAAACGGGAGGATAAGGTTCGGATTTGCGGTACGGGCCACACATACTCTTGCCCGTCACTATCCACCTTGACGGGTAAACTGTAAGACGGCACATAACCGGCAGATGAGGCAGCTTCCCATTCCTTAAACGTATCGGGTGATGTCATCGCCAGATACGGAATCCAGAGCGCGACAAAGGCCACAACCATAAAAATCATCAGCGCGATAACAAGCACGATGATACCAATCACCATCGGATTGGCGGCAAGGTATGCACCCGCTTTTCGCCAGAGATATGACTTCACCTCCGACTTCACCATTTCTTTGGCCATCGTGCCTGCTTTGGAAACCATGGTCTCACTCATCGCCTAGACCACCTTCAGACCGCGCGTTCTGTATAACGCAGCTTCTTCGTCCGGCACATCCATGATGAGCTCATCGTAGCTGCCATGGTACTCCAGCACATACCGGCGGGAAGCCTTGTTTTTTGCAATGCGCTGCTGAATCTCAATTGGTATGTCCGCCTCTTTGCCCAGGGAGCGCACGGCGCTATGTTCCATGAAAAAGTACACCCGGACACTGGTGTTCTCCCAGCAGCCCCGGCCTGCGGCATTCTCCAGCATAATGTCCGGCGTATTGGCACCCAGGATCATCATCCCATTCCATTGCCTAATCGTGGTGTACCAGGCAAAGATGGCACTCAGCATTTCCGGATTTTTCGCCTGCCGCTGCCCCTCATCCACCAGGACCGCCGAGAAGCTCGCCCCTTCGTATTTCAGCATCTGGATGTTGCTGTTTACCATATCGAAAGCCATGGACATTTTAATTTGGGACTGCTTGGCATTCTCATCTTTTTTATTGTCATCGCTGGTTCCTTCGCCCACTTTGTAAACGACCAGCGGCACGCGGTGATAAGCCGGTGGCTCCTCGATGCGGAACATGCCATCGTAGACGCCGATGAAATAAAGCTTCACCTTTCCAAATACGCTTTTTGCATCCGGATTGTCCTGTTCTTTCTCCTGCCGGATTTCCTCAAAAACAGCATGAATGGTCGGCTTGGGTCCCTCAAAGTGATCCCATGTCTCGGGCCGGTCACGATAAATGCCTGCCCTGGCGTATACCCGGCGAATGGCTTCCCCGACCTCAAACAATTCCTCTTTGCTCAGCCCATCGGCTAGCAAGGAAAAGGTGCGGATCGTAGACTGGATCGCCAGAAAGTACCGGCCACGATTGTACCGGATGCAGTCCTCGTCCATCTCTGGAAGTGCAGGCATGATGCTCATCGGTTCGAAATAGCGGCCATTGTCTGAGGAATGATCCACGTAGACCCCGCCTACTTCCTCGCACACGGCTCGCCATTCGCCGGTCAGGTCAAACACAAATACATGGACACCTTCTTCGATAAGGGACACGACCAGCGCCTTGAGGAAAAAGCTTTTCCCCTCGCCGGTTTTCCCAAACACCGTGACATTTTGGGCGCGGCTGTCGTTCGGGTCACACAAATTGATAAAACAAAAACCGCCATCTTCCGTTCGGCGGCCTGCATATAACCCTTTATGGTCGGAGAACGATCCGCGGGTCATCGGATAGGTCCGGGCAGCAGCAGTGTCCATCGCTGCACGCCCATAATGCGTTTTCGTAAAAAATTCACTCCGGTCCGTGTCCGGATCGTGCAGCGGACTTGTCTGCCGCATCGCTTCGACTTGCTCCCGTTTGAGTGTGTCAAGCTCCCCGCCTAAATGGCCAAACCAGGTTTTCATTTCCTCGGTGGCCGCATCGAGCTGGTGTTTCTTTGGCGCAGCAATCGTCAAATAGGTCCATACATCGATCAGGATCCGGTTATCATTGGTTTGCGAATCCCGCAGGGCAAGGATCGTATGGTAGGCATCCTGTTCCTCCCGCCGCCCTGGTTCATAGGTGGTTGCCTGCTTCATATTTTGCTCAAGCCGCTTCAGCTTGTTGATCATGGACTGGTTCCAGACCAGGTTAGCCGGTGCATAGCGGACCGTCTTTTTGAGTATCGCCCCGTGGGTACGCAGCTTTTTGTCCAGCTGGTCCAAATAGCCTGCTAAAATGGTCGGCGGGTATTCGGCTATCGCAATAACCCGGACATAATGTCCGCTGGTCACATCTTTCCCATCCAGTATCGGGTTCACCAACGTGTGCGTCTTCTCTTTCCTCCAAGCTTTCAGGAGGCGTTTGGTTGCGGCCAGCATCAGGTTCCTCCTCGTATAATCGTACTTGTAAGATCTTTTTGCTCTTTTTCCAGCTGATCCGGACGGTTGAAACAGAGTGATTAGAATTTCCAGTTTGGGGCCCATTCTGGAGGGCGTAGCCGAACCCGTACCGCAGCCGAAAGGCGAGGAACGGAAGTCGGGGCCCGTGGTTTGAAAGAAGCTCCAGCTTCCTCATTCCTGCTTCACCCGGTTCACCTGTTTCACCGCTTTACCTCGAATGAGGAAGCTGGAGCCGAATATCATTCTTGTCCTTGCAGTCCGCTTTTCTAAGCTGCACTTCTTTGCCATGCGCTCTTTAGACAACTCCATAGCTTTAGCCGTGAGATGGGCCATGTCCCCATCGCCAATAACCGGCTATAGACTTCTCAGACCTGCCTGTGGAACAATGGGATCAACAAGCACCTCTCAGGAGATTTCTTTTCCTCCTTGCGGACCGAAAGCGTACGCTTCCGAAGTGCGCTTCTGAAAAAGCGCTGTAGGTACTGCTGTTAAAGCCTGCTACCCGTGATCCATCACTCATGTTCTAACCGCTGGTTGCGCCTCTCAATCGTCCGGGGCGTAGCACCCATCAATTGTCGGACGCTTGTGGATGAGTGCTAATGACGAGGCTGAAGTCGGTGGTTTCCACGGGCACTCAGGTCTGAGTTTTGCTTGATTCTCTAAACATAGGAGGTGATTCTATGTCACCAATGCTGATTGGAATAGACGTTAGCTTAAAGTCACACCATGTACAATTCATGGATGGGACCGGTACCTCACTCGCTTCCTTTGCTGTGCCCAATGATCGAGCCGGGGCTGATTCCCTCATTCATAAGATGTTGGACACGGCATCCAAAGCGGGAGCGCAGGAGCTTCGCATCGGGATGGAGGCCACTGCTAATCTTGGCTGGCATCTCGCTCACTACCTGAAAGCCGAGCTACAGGGATATGAACCTAACATTCAATCCCAGATTTACGTCTTAAATGCACGAAAAGTGGCTAAATTCAAGAAGGGGTATGAAGCTCTTCCTAAGAATGACCGCATCGATGCCTGGGTGATTGCAGACCATCTGCGATTTGGACGACTGCCTCATGAGATGAAAGACATCATCCAATATGAAGCCTTGCAGCGCCTGACCCGCACGCGATTTTATTTGATTAACAACATCAAACGAGACAAGACCTATTTTTTGAATCAGGTCTTTTTGAAGTTCAGCGGTATGCGGCAAGACAACCCTTTTTCAGATACGTTCGGCAACACCTCGCTAGCTGTCATTCAAGAGCTTGAGCCTGAACAAGTGGTGAATATGTCGATGGACGATCTGATTGCCTTCCTTCAAGACAAGGGCAAGAAACGCTTCGACAATCCGGAGGAGATCGCCGCCTACCTGAAGAAAATTGCGCGCTCCTCGTACCGTCTGGACAAGGCTATGGCCGATCCAGTAAACATCTCCATGGCCACGACCCTGAGCGTTATTCAACATCTCGAATCCGAGGTGAAGAAGCTCGATAAGGAGATCGCCAAAATTATGAAGGGCATTCCCCAGACGCTTATGTCGGTCAAAGGCGTTGGCCCTGTCTTTGCTGCGGGTATTCTCGCTGAGATTGGCGGTATTGACCGTTTCGCCGATCACCATGCTTTAGCAAAGTACGCAGGTCTCGTATGGAGCCAGCATCAGTCGGGCGAGTTTGAAGCAGACGAAACGTATCGCATGCCCACTGGCAATAAATACTTGCGTTATTACTTGGTACAAGCCGCCGATTCGATCCGCAAGCATGATGCCGAGTATGGCGCATTCTACAAAAAGAAGTACGACGAAGTACCGAAGCACAAGCACAAACGAGCACTCGTCCTTTCTGCACGAAAATTGGTACGGTTGGTATTCATGCTACTGAAGACCAACACCTTGTACACACCCCCTGAGAGGAGGAATCCTTAGGACTACCGGATTCTACCATTTCTAACAGTTCGCCCACACTACAAAAGTGTCTGAAAATTCAGCCAACATGGTGGGTCTAGCTTCGTGTACCCTTTTTTCTACTCCAAAGACGATTTCGGTAATTCTTTTTCCAATTTCATAAATTCATCTACTTGACATTGCACCGCTGGGCTCTCCATTCAAACGCTGCTCTCACGTCCGGCTCCAAAGCCATCATCCTGCCCTGATACAGATGCTGGCGTACAGCCGGGTACGTTTCAAACCGGCGCGATACCGGCAGCTGCCAGTGCTCCTGCGTTAAGCATTCCATATCGACTTCGGACTGGTTTTGCCAAACCTGTCCCTGCCATGCCGGTGCAGCCTGTTCCCAGCACATCCAGTGATGATAATCCGTATCCACTAGCGCCACCCCTTGTCCAAGCTGCAGCAGCGTATCTCGCCAGGGGTAAGACCAGGGCATGTCCACGATAACGCGGCGCTTCTCCTGCAGCTGCCCGGCAATGAACGGCCCCAGACGTTCGGGCATAAGCACCGCCGGATCCTGTACCGTATAGAGCGTGAGGCCCGGTACATTTCGGGAGGTGTACATTTTCCAGCCCTCCTGCTCCCCCTGCAATAGCGGATTCAGCCAGGACACTGCCCCTTGATCCGGGGATAAGTCCAGCAGCGTCACCGGCTGCGCCGCCGTGCTGTTAGCTGCGGCCAGCCCGGTGGCTACAAAGGTTTTCCCGGTCGGTGCTGGACTCGTAATAATCAGCAGCGGCGAGGGTTCCCCTTCCTCTGCAGGGGATTGTCCAGATGGGTGTTCTTCTTCAGCCGATTGCAGCCCGCCATGCGCTTCGAGCAGAAGAAACTCTTCCTGTTTTTCAATCTCCATCCGCTCCGAAAGCGCGATATCTTTTGTCGGCTTCCCTGGACGGTGTCGGCGTAACCTTTGCACCAAGCTTATAATCATTTGCTTGCACCAACCCAGTGCTTTCCGAAAGGCATCCAAGCATGCGGACCAGCCTTTCCAGCCGGTCTTTGCTTCTTCACCTGAAGGAATTTGCTCCGCTTGTTCTTCTTGTACCGTGAGCCATTGATTTTGCAGCTCTTCGGTTTCTTCCTTCCCTTCTTCCCAGGACCCGTTTTGGCCTTTCCACGCCCGCCAGGACAGCGGATCCCAGTGACGTGCCAGCACCTCGGCAACCGCATAGCCGGATAGTGGGGTTGTGGTGTGACCGGCATCGTGTAAATAGGGCAGCAGCCGCTGATGGCGATCCTGGATGTCCGCAATAAGCCGCTGCCGGAGCAGCTGCTCTTTGGTTAGCCCTTCCGGTTCGTCCTCCCGCTGCAGCTTATTCAGGGCTTTTTCCCGGAAGGCCAGCCGCAGGATATATTCACTCCGCATGGCTGCGCCTCCCTGTGCTAATGCTTTCATCCGGGCAATACGCCGCGCGGTCATGGCTGCAATGCCGGGTTTGTCCGGATTTTGGGCCAGCTTTTCCTCCCACAGCTCCCACCGAAAGTCCGGCACCTGCTCGGCGTGAATACTCACATCGGTTTGCTCCTGCGCCGCTGTGCGGAGGAATAGTTCAAAGCCGCCAAGGCGTTTTTCCCGCTCATCATACACGGCTGTGTTCCAGGGCGGTGCAGTGAGCCGGTGGACGGCCTGCCACACAAACGGGCTGCGGTACAGCCAGCTGTCCTCTTGCACGCCTAATAGACCGAGGTCTTCTCCTGATTTGGGTGTCCGGATATAACGGATCCAGCGCCGCAGCCGATACGGCACCTTCAAATAGCGCATGCCCGTGTACACCACAAACACCAGCAGAAACCAGCCGACCTTATATAACACGCCTTCAGGCAAGAGCGCCGACAACATGACCGGCAATCCGCCGATTCCAAGTGTCACCACCGTAATCCAGAGAATATCCGCCAAGGTCAGCCCGGCATATTCCACATCCTCCCGGATATCGCCCATCAGGCTGGCCCGGAGCAGTTCCTTGTTCGCCTGGGCTTGTTCCTGTTCCGGACTCACGTGATCGCCTCCTTACCTGCACTTTGCTTCCGGAGCGTCTGCCGCTGCAGCGCCTCGAAGCTGCCCATATCCAGGCCCATAGGAGGTACATGGCCATAATCCACCGGCACCCCGTCCAGGATGATTTTAATCGCGCCGCTTGACGTCCGCCAAAATGGGGTACGTGCCTTCGTAAACTCCTCATACCGTTTCCGGAAAGCGCCTACGGCATCAGAACGGACATCGACATAGTTCCCCTGGATATCTTCCGTCACGGCAGCGGACAAGTCCGGATCCCTGCGGACCACGTGCATGAGATCATGCAAAAACCGTGAACCGTCCGGCATATCCAGCCGCATCACCTCGCGCTGGCGCAGGGATTCGAAGATGCGGAGCGCTTCCGCATAGTTGGCCTGCGGAATCCAAAGCGCACCGGATTTGAAAACCGCCTGTTCAATCCAGGGGTGCTGCTCCCGGTGCAGTTGCAACAGCCGGTGTCCTTCCGCTGCTTCTTCCGGAGTAAATTTCATTTTGGTCAGCAGCAACTCGCTTTGCTTTAACTCCTTCAGGCCTGCTTGATACGTCTGCTCATCCTGCCCCACGGATTCTACCTGCTTGCTCTTTAAATTGACAAACAGACCCTCTTTCATCATCCCTGCGGCGACCTGCTCCGGAGCGACCTGAAACTCATCCATGGCCTTGACTACAGACCGCAGTGATTCTTCGCCTCCCGTCACATGCAGCTTGCCGGTCTGGGCATCCCACGAAATTTGCTTGCCCAGCTCCGATCCAGCTTGCTGGACTTGCTGCACCCAGGCAGAAACGGTCCCGCGTTGTCCTGAAGCAATCGACATGCTGGAGGCTGCAGCAAAGCCTTGGGTGGACAGCATATTCCGGACCTCCGGCGTGGCCAGCTGTTGAAAGCCAAATTCCGTTGGCTTCATCATGACCTGTGTCATCGTTCCGGTCGGCTGTACCTCCAGCTCTGGAACATCATACTGAACTTGCTGAAGTGCCTCTGTTACGCCGCCGCTGGCTTGGGAGAGGGCATAATCCCGGAAGAAGTCGCTGCTTTGCTCCTGCATGCGCCGACCCAGATCAGCCATCTGTTTGCTTTTCTTTTTCCAGCGCAAGCTTTTCGATTGCAGCTCCTCGCTCCCAAAGCGTTTCCCCATGTAGTTCATGACCGTAGACAGCTTTTCCCCCACGTCCCCGGCCTTCTCCACCACGGCCCCGCCGTTGAGCGTCAGCGGCTGCTTGAAGGAGCGATAAATAGGCAGCAGCCAAAAGAACACCAGGAACAGCTGCAGGAAAACGCCGGACCCCACAGCCATCAGCGTGGGCATAATGCCGGTGAGGGCGGATAAGCCCACCCCGCTGCCATAGCTGGCCTGCGCTTTGACGAACGCTCCCCAGTGCAGGGCAAGGATAAACCCAACGAGGAGCGTCCGAATGTAAATGTTCAGGAAGCCGACCATGATTTCTGTCTTGCCGGTAAAAGCCGCTGTCGTAATCCAAAAGGCCACGAACACGGCTAATACAATTAAGAGTAAGACTTTGAAGACCGAAATCAGATACAGCGGGAAAATCATGCACCAGGTGACCACCATCAACATGAATACGCCCCCCGGCTGATCGGCAATCAGCTTGCCCGCCGATTTGGACGCAATGGACGGATTCGTAATTGCATCGCTGCCGATAATGAGCGCCTTGAGCACCTGCTGCCCATCGAGCCCCTGGTAGTTGATATTTGTGGTGGCCAGCATGTCCGCCAGCACCTTTTGCGTCACCCAATTCACGCCAACGTTACAGAAATTCATGATGTTCAGGCTGTAATAAACCAGGACCATTGCCACGACAAAGGTGACGAGCAGCTTCTTCATTTCCGTCTTACCATGAATGACCTTCATGGATAAATACAGCACGGCAATGATAATCAGCATCAGACCGACAACGGAGAACAAGCTCCAGCCGTCATACACAAGCTCAATGCTGGCCAGCTGCGGGGTAAACAGATATGTTTTGCCAAACACATCGTAGAGCGGCGCGTACACTTCATCAATATTCTGGACAATGTAATAATCCATGGCCACCTTCAAAAACTGGCCTGTCATCAGGTTAGAGTACATCTTCATCATGTCGTTGATTTTCTCACTGAGCTCCGTAACCCAATCCGGAATGTACCAATCACTTTCGGCATACACCGATTGACTCGCCCCAAGGAAGAAAATCAGGGACAGCACCGCACCCGATAGCCATTTTTTCATCTACCCACCTCCTTCACACTCTCGTCAGGTCATACCAACCGGACAGCAGCAAAAACACGGCACCCGAAATAAAAGAAAAAATAATGACGAGGGCCAGCCCCATCCGAGTCCAGAACCTGGCATCCTTCAGGGCTGCCCTCCCCAGGCTGATTTGCAGTAATCGAAGCTTGAACTGCGTCACCCAATACACCAGGGCCACAATGGCCAGCACCGAGCTTACCACGCCTCCGAGGAGGAGCAGCCAGTTCACGCTTTCAATCGTGTCGGATTTAATCGGGAATTTCTGTTCCATTTGGCTTTTATACGCGGCATTCATTTCTTCTTCCGTCATGCCTTTCTGCGCGGCAAGCATAAGAATAGGCCGCTGGATCCAGCACACCCAGACGGCCCCCACATAGGCGCTTCCCTGCAGAAGCACCCTTTTCCATTTCCTGAACATGGACCGCTTACCCCGTTGTTGTTTGCTGGCCAATGTCCTGATCATTTTGCCATTCGTAGATGTTTTCCAAAATGCTGAAGAATGCGCCGCTGAACAGCAAGAACAAAATCAGGATGACAAAGCCCATCTCGATCCAGAACGTCTTGTTTTTAATCGATTCCTTCCCTGTGGAAATCTTATAGATATGAAAAATGACACGTACAATCAGCACAATCAGAACCGCAAACACAATTAAGGTCAGCACGATCATGAGCGGACTAAAAAGGAAGTCCAGCCCATCAAGCACCTTCCAGTTAAATTTCATTTTCTCCCGGATTTTCTTGACCGGGTTCCCTTCCTCCTCTGCAAATGCAATGATCGGCAGCAGCAGCACCCCCGCCATTACCATGAGTGAGAAAAACCATGTTTTCAATTGGTTCATGTTACACGACTCCTCGTTTAAAGTAGTGAAATACAAATAACCTACGTTTATCGTAGGTTGCGTCAATAAAACCTCAATTTAAAGCAGGATAACCTACGTTTTTCGTAGGTTACGAGTACGGCAGCAGCCGCACATGCTCTAACGTTTCCATGACCGGCATGCTGCCTGGCCATGCCAGCATCCAGACCCACATGCAGACACACAAGCTCCAGCTGACTCGCGTCACCCAGCGCTCCGCCTTGCCCCCATTCGCGAACAGGTTCAGCGCCAGCTTGAGCCGGGGTACGAACAAAGAGTGAATACCCTCTTTGCCCGGTAGGTCCCCGGCTAGATGTGTCCACCAGCCGATCACAAGCCCCGCCATGAATGCCGCCAGCCACCAAGGGCTATAGGCAACCAGTGACAGGCCGCCGATGGTCAAAGCCATTGCAAATTCCGGCGTGTGAATGATACCCCGGTGCCGGACGAACGGTATGGCCATGACGGCCACCCCGGCGAAGGCTGCGAACCAGTGCCAGTGAAAAATCATGTACCCGGCCAGTACCAGGGCACCGACCCCAAGTAAAATCAGGTCCCGCAGCCGAGACAAGGCAAGCAGCAGCAATCCGGAGCCTGTCACTAGCGGCGCGCTTAGAAGCAGCTTATCTGGTAGCCAGCCTGGTGCCGGTAGCATACCGAAACGAAAAAGACACAAGCTCAGACCCACCAAGGTCAAGAACGACCCGAACAGGTTAAATTTGCGTCTTAGATGTGCTGGGAACGGTGTGATAAGCTTACTGGCCGTGCTTGTCTTGTGATCAATATCCGGGGCGCGGGAGCCGATAGCCACGCCCACCAGCGTAATGGCCGCACCCAAGATGCCGTGCTCTCCAGAAAAGCCGCCCGTCTGTCCGAGCCACAATGTACCGAGCAGCATACCCAAGGATAAATGGCCTGCGTTGTTCATTAGATTAATCACCTCCTTTCCATGACAAAAGCCGCCCCTGGAAGGAGACGGCTTTTGGTGATGAGATTCTATATTCCTTATGTTAGCAGATAAAATGGCTTGTGGAGTATGCAAAAAGTATGATTTTACATAGAAAGTGAAGTATAAAAAATCATGATTTCATACATATTTCAAAAAAAATTGGATAAAATTTTAGTATAAATTCCATGAGGTGATTTGATTTGGAAAAGGAAACTATTTATACCACAAGCAGCAGGTTTGGTTACTGCCTCAATGATCAACCCCCACCGCCTATTGACCAATCAACAAGATATTACATCTTAGGTTATTCCAAATATTATAATTTGCCTATAATTGCTCGCTGCGACAATAAACCATATAAAGGTCAAACTTCTTGGATCGTAGATAGATCTACACTTACTCCTGTTTGTGAGACGACTTAATGAATTTATCAAATAATTTAGCCGCTTCCTTATTTTTTTCTATAAACTCGCTATACATTTTTTCTGCATTAGCTATCAGCTCTGCATAATACATTATGCGCGTATTATAAAGTTGAAAACTTTTTAACGTGACCTCGTAAGTATCACTGTGTACATTTTCACCGTCCAGTTGTTTCCCCAATAATACTATTATTTCAAACGGTTCCTTATGGTTACCCTCGTTCAAAACCTTATTCATAGCAGAGTGATATTTTCTAATCTGTTCTGTAAGTTCAAGTGACCTGACTTGCCTACCAGCTCTTTTTAATTCTATAATTAAGTGCTTATTTGAAGCTTTTTTATAACGAACATCAAGCCTTGCATCTTTTTCATTCTGTGTCAGTGAATCATTGACAATGTCAAATTGTGTCTTAATCGCTTCCTCTACAGCTGGTATTTCTGTTCCTCTATCCCATGAAGGATCAAGTAACCATAAGTTTTGGGCAAGATGCTCCTGAATAACTTTCTCCAAAGCATTTTCACTTACAACTTCCTTCATTTTCTTAATAATAGCAAGCCTTTCATATACTATTTTATAATAAAACGTAGCTTCAATACTATTTAAAGTGTTGGCGGCTTTGATAAACGCACTAATGTCTTCTACAGATATTTGTTCAAACTCACTTAATGAATTTTTTAATTTCAATGTCTCAAATGCAAGAACACCATGCCTTATTAATTCTTCTTGTTCTTCTGATGTTTCCAACGTTAATTGATTAATTTTACCAAAAAATTTTTTTGCGATCTTTTTATCATCTGGCCCTAATTCATCGTACCATTCTTTAATTACTTCTATTTTTACAGCATTTTCTGTTCCTCTTGCATTCCTTAAACCTATCCATTCATTTTTTATGTGCCTAAGTTCTTCCCTTACAAATTCTTTAAGAGCAATATATCGCTCATCATCCTCAAAAATGTTTTGTCTGTTACTTGTTGTAATATCATCTTCTTCATCGGTATCAAGAAATTCCACATGCAATTCCCCAAAGACATATTTCGCATACAGACCGGTTTGACTAAACTCTGATAGAATGTCTTCCTTTGCCATCTTTCCTCTAATCATAACAGCAATTCTATTAATTGTTTCATCTTCATCCTTTAAAGCATTGGGTTCAACTGAGGTTGCAATCCATCCGGTCAATTTATAGTTAGTTTCATTATGTACCCATATATTATTTCGTTCAAAATTGCTAATTAGAACATTCTTACTGGTTTCGCTTAATATCTTTTCTTTTTTATCTACTCCATATATCCATAAGTATTCAGCCTTTGACAGATATTCTCTATCTTCTAACTTCAATGGTTCATTATTAATTTTTATATTAAATTTATACTCGTCTCCAATTATCGAAAACCGCCGTGCAAGCCTTCTCTTCAAATATTTGCCAAGGTTTAGGGTTCTTTTTTTTAATTGTCTCAAAATAATTTTAGTCCCATTCGAACTAAAATCGACATCGTTCGGGGATAAAGGGTCAGGATGATATTCTTTATTGTCTCTAATTGCTTCAGAAAGTTTGTTTGTATTTATCTGCAGTGCATTTTTTTCTCCATTTTTATAAGATAATATTGTAATTTCATGGGCTATTGAGAACAAAGATAATTTGCCAATCCCTTTTCTCCCCATAAAAGGTCTGTTATGCTTCGGGGTCCTAGAACGCTCATTTCTTTTTCGATATCCCACTTTTAGAAACCTGCTATTTATATCATCAATACTCATCCCACAACCATCATCAATGATTGTAATTTGTGAATTACCTTCAATTTCAATATCTACATTTTCTGCATCAGCATCCCAAGCATTGGCAACGACTTCAGAAATTACAGCAGGCATATTACTATATAGATTTAAACCCAAATGGTTTAAAACTTGCAAATCCATTGTTATAATATACTTTGACAAACAAAACCCTCCCTCTCCACCCTTTATATGGAATTATATTCTCATCCAAAAATAAATCAATACTTAAAAACAAAATTAATACTGGACAGTGAAAAGTTCTCAAGCTTAAGAAGCCCATGAATCTGCGTCAGTAGAGGGCGAATCTTGCTTGGAACGAA